>NZ_JAUSZL010000002.1:5490988-5796043 GCF_030817535.1 Streptomyces sp. V3I8
CACTTCGCCAGCGCGATGGCCTCCTTCTGGTGCTTGCCCGCCGTGGGCACACCGATGAACGAGCCGCCCCAGTTGGCCGCGGTGGGCGCCGCCGCCACGTCCCACTTGCCCTTGCCGGAGTCACCCGACTTCTCCTGGATGTAGCCCAGCATCCACGCGGGGCAGGCCACCGTCGCGAAGCCGCCGTTGGCGAAGGCCTGGTCCCACGGCTTGTCGAACTGCTTCAGCTTCGCCGACATGTCGCTGGTGGCCACCTCCATCGAGGCGTCCCAGGCCTTCTTCACCCCCGCGGACTTGTCCCAGACGACGTTGCCGTCCTTGTCGTAGTAACGCTCGCTCTCGCCACCGAGCGCCGCGTTGTAGACCGACGAGGCGGAGTCCACGAACTTGGTGCCCTTGGGCGCCTTCTTCATGTAGTCCTTGCCGACGCCGACGTACTTCGACCAGTCGCCCTTCCACTGCTCGGCGAGCTTGGCGCGGTCCGTCTCCAGACCCGCTTCCTTGAAAAGGTCCTTGCGGTAGCAGATCGCCATCGGGCCGATGTCGGTGCCGAGCGCGATGGTCTTGCCGTCCTTGGTGGTGCCCTGCGCCGTCTTCCAGTCCAGCCACTGGGACTTGTCGACGTCCTTGCCCAGGTCGACGAACTTGTCGCCCTGCGTCTGCACCGCCTCGGCGATGTTGCCGACCTCGATCGCCTGGATGTCGTCGGTACCGGAACCGGCCTGCAGACGGGTGAGCGTCTTCGGCCAGTACACGTCGGTACGGGTGGTGACGTTCTCCTTGATCGTGACGTCCGGGTTCTGCTTCATGTACTCGTCGTAGAGGCCGGCCTGCTTGTAGCCGAAGACCCCGAACGTGCCGATGGTCAGCGTGGTCTTGCCACCGCCGCTGCCACCGTCCGAGTCCGACGACCCGTCGTCCGAGTCCTCGGCGCAGCCGGCGAGCAGCCCCGTCGTCAGCGCGGCCACGGCCGCGAGGGCCATCAGCCTGCGGGACCCTCGGGTACTCGTGCGCATTGCGTCCTCCTGTTGCCTGACGTGCCGACCCCCCGGCCAACTGCGTTGTTGGGCCCGTTAGTTCATGCTGCGGCTCGGGCGGGGAACGTGCGGGATGTGTATGTGTCAGGTACTGTGGGAGCGCTCCCACAGGTGATGTGTTGAAGGTTCGTCGCTCGACGCGGGGGTGTCAAGGGAGAGGACGCAGGGAGATGTCTTCAGTTATCGGGCTGTTAACTAACACCGGCGGAGATCCGGAGAGTAGGTCCCCGACGGTTTCGGGAAGGCTTCGGGAAGGCTCCGGATCGGCCTCGGAGTGACTTCGAAGCCGGTCCCCGTAACGTCACGGCCGGGGCCGGCGGGGGAGCGCGGCCGCTGCACGCAGGCCCGTCTCGGCGGGCCCGGACCCGATCGCGACTGTTAGATTCCAGGCCAAACGCGGTGTCAACCGTGTCGGACGGGAGGCGGACCATGGCAGTCCACGGAGCGCGGAGCCGGAGCGGCGGACGGCCGACCCTCGAGGAGGTCGCCGCGCGCGCGGGTGTGGGCCGCGGCACGGTCTCCCGTGTGATCAACGGCTCCCCGCGGGTCAGCGACGCCACCCGTGCGGCCGTCGAGGCGGCGGTCGCGGAGCTCGGTTACGTGCCGAACACGGCGGCCCGTGCCCTCGCGGCCAACCGGACCGACGCGATCGCCCTGGTCGTGCCCGAGCCCGAGACCCGCTTCTTCGCCGAGCCGTACTTCTCCGACATGCTGCGGGGCGTGGGCGCGGCCCTCTCCGAGACCGAGATGCAGCTGCTGCTGATCTTCGCCGGCAGCGACCGGGAGCGGGCCCGGCTGGCCCAGTACCTGGCGGCGCACCGGGTGGACGGGGTCCTGCTGGTCTCGGTGCACGCGGACGATCCGCTGCCCGACCTGCTGTCCCAGCTGGAGATCCCGGCGGTGATCAGCGGCCGCAGGTCAGCCGACGAGACCCTGCCGTCGGTGGACTCCGACAACTTCGGCGGCGGCCGGTTCGCCGTCGAACACCTCATCGCGCAGGGCCGCCGCACCATAGCCCACCTGGCCGGACGCCTCGACGTGTTCGGTGCCCAGCGCCGCGTCGACGGCTACCGCGCGGCACTGCGCGACGCGGGCCACGAGATCGACGAACGTCTGATCGTGCCGGGGGACTTCACCGAGGAGGGCGGCCGGCGCGCGATGACGGAACTGCTCGCGGTGCGCCCGGACGTCGACGCGGTCTTCGCCGGGTCGGACGTGATGGCGGCCGGCGCCCGGCAGGTGCTGCGCGAGGCGGGCCTGCGCATACCCGACGACGTGGCCCTCGTCGGCTACGACGACTCGGCCATCGCCCGCCACATGGACCCGCCCCTGACGAGTGTGCGCCAGCCGATCGAGGGCATGGGCCGCGCGATGCTCGACCTGCTGCTGGACGAGATCGCCGACCGCCGCCCGGCGGCCTCCCGCGGCCTGGAGCGGCGGCAGGTGGTCCTGCCCACCGAGCTGGTCGCCCGGCAGTCGTCGTAGGACCGGCCGCGCGGGGCGGGGGCCGCGGGCTACGGCCCGTCGATCCGTCGGTTCGGAAAGCACCAGAGGGCCGAACCGCTTCCGCGGTTCGGCCCTCTGTACATCAGGGTGAGTGACGGGACTTGAACCCGCGACTTCCTGGACCACAACCAGGTGCTCTACCAGCTGAGCTACACCCACCATGACCGGCGATCCTGCGTGTGGTTCACCTTGTGTGGTTCACCGACCGGCCGAGGAAAAGTGTACAGGGTCCGAAGGGGTGCTCGCTCCCGGCTTCCTGGCGTGCGTCACCCCGCGGGCAGGACGTGCTTCGAGGCGATGGTCCGTGCCGTGTCCGAGTCGGGGCCAGGCTGGGGCACGAAGATCGCCTCGCGGTAGTAGCGCAGCTCGGCGATCGACTCGCGGATGTCCGCCAGCGCCCGGTGGTTGCCGTTCTTGTCGGGGCTGTTGAAGTACGCCCGCGGGTACCAGCGGCGCGCCAGCTCCTTCACGGACGAGACGTCGACGATCCGGTAGTGGAGGTAGCCCTCCAGGGCCGGCATGTCCCGCAGCAGGAAGCCGCGGTCGGTGCCCACCGAGTTCCCGCACAGCGGGGCCTTGCCCGGTTCCTTGACGTGCTCGCGGATGTAGGAGAGGACCTCCTCCTCCGCGGCCGCCAGGGTCGTGCCCGCGGCCAGCTCGTCGAGGAGACCGGAGGACGTGTGCATCGTGCGCACCACCTCCGGCATCGTCTCCAGCGCGGCGTCCGGCGGACGGATCACGATGTCCACCCCCTCGCCGAGCACGTTGAGCTCCGAGTCGGTCACCAGCGCGGCCACCTCGATGAGCGCGTCCTCCGACAGCGAGAGACCGGTCATCTCGCAGTCGATCCACACCATGCGATCGTTCATGGGGTTCACCCTACGGCCCGCTTCCCCACCGGGGCAGGCCCGGGACCTCGGCAGTCGTGGCCGAGAGGCCCAGGCCGCCGTGGTCCCGGGCGCGCAACGGCGCCGGCCCCGGACCACGAGGGGTCCGGGGCCGGCGCACGACGCCGGGCGCGCCGGTGTCGTCAGGTCGCGCTCCGCTGGCCCGGCAGGCTGTGCCGCCCGGCCACGTACAGCTCCGCGCGCCCCGCGTCCGCGGACAGGGACGACGCCGCCGGGCCGACCGCGTGGGCGGCCGCCGTACGGCGGGACTGGAACGGCACGGGTGCTTCCTGCAGCACCGGTGGCGGTGACGGCGGCGAGCCGTCCGGGTCGCTCTGCTTCTCACCCTGCGGGCGGCGCGCCCGGTACGCGGCGCGGTACGCCGCCGGCGAGGAGCCCAGCTGGCGGCGGAAGTGCCCGCGCAGCGCCACCGGCGAACGGAACCCGCAGCGGCCCGCGACCTCGTCCACCGAGTAGTCGGACGTCTCCAGGAGCCGCTGCGCCTGGAGCACCCGCTGGGTGATCAGCCACTGCAGGGGAGCGCTCCCGGTGAGCGAACGGAAACGGCGGTCGAACGTACGCCTGCTCATGTACGCGCGTGCCGCCAGCGTCTCCACGTCGAACTGCTCGTGGAGGTGTTCCAGGGCCCAGGCGACGACCTCCGCGAGCGGGTCGGCGCCGATCTCCTCGGGTAAAGAGCGGTCGAGGTAGCGCTCCTGGCCGCCACTGCGCCGGGGTGGCACCACCAGGCGGCGGGCCAGTGCTCCGGCCGCCTCGTTGCCGTGGTCCGTCCGCACGATGTGCAGGCAGAGGTCGATCCCGGCCGCGGTGCCGGCCGACGTCAGCACGTCGCCGTCGTCCACGAACAGCTCGCGGGGATCGACGTGCACCGACGGGTAGCGCTTGGCCAGCGTCGGTGCGTACATCCAGTGTGTCGTCGCGGGACGGCCGTCCAGCAGCCCGGCCGCGGCGAGGACGAAGGCGCCGGTGCACAGCCCGACGATGCGGGCGCCCTCCTCGTGTGCCCGGCGCAGCGCGTCGAGCGCCTCCTCCGGTGGCGGTGAGGTGATCGACCGCCACGCGGGCACGACAACGGTGCCCGCCCGGGAGATCGCCTCCAGCCCGTTGGGCGCGGTGAGTTCCAGGCCTCCTGTGGTCCGCAGGGGGCCTTCCTCACCGGCGCTCACCAGTAGTCGGTACCGCGGTACGCCGGCGTCCTGGCGGTCGATCCCGAACACCGACAGCGGTATGGAACTCTCGAAGATGGGGCCGCCGCTGAACAGCAGCACCGCGACGATCTCCTTGCGGCGTCGTCCGGACAGCTTCCGGACCGCGGCTTCTGGCGCGGCAGCGGAGTCGTGGCTCATCCTGCTAAGCCCCCCTCGGTGGTCGCGGCACCCTCAACCTTTCGGGTCTGTCGCTCCAACACGTTTCCCCTCGGTCCTGCACGAGTCCCCCGCCGTAAGACGTCAAGATCGAATCTACTGTGTCGCACGGTGCCGAGGTGGCCAGTTCAGCACTCGGCAGATTGTCGACATGGCAACTTGGCGTGAAGCATTCGATCACGAAGCGTTGCACTCGTGGGCCGCCCAGGGAAGTGCGCCTCGTCACCGTGGCCGGTCCCCGTAGGGTGCGGGTACCCTGCTGGACCCTTTCGGTGCAGGTGGAACGGGGGTCGGGGGGTGGTTCGGCCAAGGGACGCGCAGGGCAGAGAAGTTGGCTGAAAAGTGGCGGACGCGTGTGCGTAAACCGGTCAGTCGACCGGGGCCTCCGCACCGGCCCGGCGGTCTCCCCGGCGGCCTTCCCGGCGGCCTTCCGCCCGGGTCCCGCCGTGCCGCCCATGATGCGGGGTCCGCTCCCGCGCGCGCAGTTCCGCCGCGCCGTGCTCGGACCGGCGCAGCAGCACCCGGCAGGCGCCGGTCACCGCGACCAGGCCGAGGGCCGTGCCGGCCGCGCCCGCCAGCGAGGCCCCGTACCCGACGAGGACGACCGGCACCAGGACGCAGCTGAACGCCGCCCAGCGGACCACGTCGGTCACCGCGTCGGCGACCACGTGGGTGACCGTGTCCTGAGCGGTGGGCGGTGCGGAGTGCGGGCGGGGCGCGGTCGAGGGGCGTGCGGACACGGTGTGCTCCCTGGGCGGTGGGTTACCGGGGTTCAACGCGTGTTCGAGCGGGCGGTCACGGGGAGCTTCCCGGGGGAACCCCCGGGAGCCCCGGGTTCCCCCGGGTGCTTCGCCGGCCGCGGGCGCGTCATGACCGCCCGCGTGGTTCCCGCGCCCCCGGCGGGGGTGTCACCCGGCCGGGGGAGGGGCGGGTGAAGCGGCTGTAGGTGGCAGCAACCATTGCGTTACGGGCACCCTCTCGTGCATGCTCCGGGGAACCTTCCCGAGCCGGGAGCGGGAAGTGGGCGCAGAACGCTTGTCGCCGTACCCTTACGGGTATGGGGTTGGGAAGATGATTCCCGGACACAGCTCCGCCGTCACCGCTCGTCCCACCCAGAGGATCCGAACGCCGAGACATCCATGGCCGGTCACGAATTCGAACCTGCGGACCGCAAGCGCCCCGTCGCCGATCCCACGGCGGCCGAGCCCTTGGCGGCGGAAGAAGCACGTCAGTCCTGCGATCCCGCCTTCAAGCACGGGGTCGTCGTGGGCTTCGACGGCTCGACGTCCAGTGAGCGCGCCCTGGCGTACGCGATCGGCATGGCCTGCCGGTCCGGATCGGGTCTGATCATCGTGCACGTCGCCAACCGGCTGCCCACCACGGTGTGGGCGGGCTGCGAGCCGCCGGTCTTCGTCGACGTGCCGGACCACCGCACCGAGGTGCTCGGGCTCGAACTCGCCTGTGCGGAGTACCTGGCCGAGGTCCCCTGGATCCTCGTCGAGCGCGGCGGCGACATCTGCCACGAACTCGAAGAGGTCGGGCGGGAGTACGAGGCCGACGCGATCGTCGTGGGGTCGACCCACGGGCTCGTCGGCCGGCTCTTCGGGTCGGTCGCGGGGCGGCTCGCCAAGCGGGCGCAGCGGCCGGTCGTCGTCATTCCCTGAGCTCCGTTCCCCATTCCCTGAGCTCCGTTCCCCGCCGGCCGGCTCTTTCCGCCCGGCTCCCCGTGTCCGCCCGGTTCCGTCGTGCGGCTCGCTCGTGCGACTCCGGAAACTACTCGCGCGTAGAGGTGTTTGTGCGCTTGTGAAGGGCATATAGGGGGCAGGTTTGCCGTCGTCGCACGACGTGCGTCGTACGGCGTGCGACACACGTCGTGCTGCCGGCCGGGATGTGACGTGACGGTCACCGGTGGCGGGCGGCCAGCCGGGGTTTTGGGCGGCCCCGGCGTGTGAACGGACCCCCGCGCGTCTGGTGGCGACGCGCGGGGGTCCGTCCTGTGCCGGCCGCCTCTGCGGGCCGCCTCCCGGGAGCGGCTACTCCACCGTCACCGACTTCGCGAGGTTCCTCGGCTTGTCGATGTCGCGGCCCAGGGACAACGCCGTGTGGTAGGCGAGGAGTTGGAGGGGGATGCCGAGGAGGATCGGGTCCAGCTCGTCCTCGTTCTTCGGGACGACGATCGTCTGGTCGGCCTTCTCCTGGTGCTCGTGGGCCACGGCGAGGATCTTGCCGCTGCGGGCCTTGATCTCCTCCAGGGCCGCGCGGTTCTTCTCCAGCAGGTCGTCGTTCGGGACGATCGCGACCGTCGGCAGCGCCGGCTCGATCAGCGCGAGCGGGCCGTGCTTCAACTCCGAGGCGGGGTAGGCCTCGGCGTGGATGTACGAGACCTCCTTCAGCTTCAGCGAGGCCTCACGGGCCACCGGGTAGCCGCGCACCCGGCCGATGAAGAGCATGGAGCGGGCCTCGGCGTAGCTCTCGGCCAGCTTCTTGATCTCGTCCTCCTGGGCGAGGATCTCGGTGATCTGCCCGGGGAGCCTGCGCAGGCCCTCGATGATCCGCTTGCCGTCGGAGACCGACAGGTCGCGGGTGCGGCCCAGGTGCAGGGCGAGCAGCGCGAAGGCGACCGTGGTGTTGGTGAAGCACTTGGTGGAGACCACGCACACCTCGGGCCCGGCGTGCACGTACATGCCGCCGTCGGCCTCGCGGGCGATGGCCGAACCGACGACGTTCACGACGCCGAGGACCCGGGCGCCCTTGCGCTTCAGCTCCTGCACGGCGGCCAGGACGTCGTACGTCTCACCGGACTGGGACACCGCCACGTACAGCGTGTCGGGGTCGACGACCGCGTTGCGGTAGCGGAACTCCGAGGCGGGCTCGGCGTCCGCGGGGATGCGGGCCAGCTCCTCTATCATCTGGGCGCCGATCATGCCCGCGTGGTACGAGGTGCCGCAGCCCAGGATCTTCACGCGGCGGATCTTGCGGGCCTCGCGGGCGTCCAGGTTCAGCCCGCCGAGGTGCACGGTCGAGAACCGGTCGTCGATCCGGCCGCGCAGCACCCGGTCCACGGCCTCGGCCTGCTCGTGGATCTCCTTGTGCATGTACGTGTCGTGGCCGCCCATGTCGTACGAGGCGGCCTCCCACTCCACGGTGGTCGGCTCGGACGTCGTACGGGTGCCCTCGGTGGTGTACGTACGGAAGTCGTCGGCCTTCAGGGTCGCCATCTCGCCGTCGTCCAGGGTGACGATCTGGCGGGTGTGGGTGACCAGCGCGGCGATGTCCGAGGCGACGAACATCTCCTTCTCGCCGATGCCGAGGACGACCGGGGAGCCGTTGCGGGCCACCACGATGCGGTCCGCGTGGTCGGCGTGCATCACCGCGATGCCGTACGTGCCCTCGATGACCCGGAGGGTCTCGCGGACCTTGTCCTCCAGCTTCTCGGCCTGGGAGCGGGCGATGAGGTGGGTGAGGACCTCGGTGTCGGTCTCGGAGAGGAACTCGACGCCCTCCGCCTCCAGCTTCCTGCGCAGGTCGGAGGCGTTGTCGATGATGCCGTTGTGGACGACGGCGACCTTGTTGTCGCCCGACATGTGCGGGTGGGCGTTCTCGTCGGACGGGGCGCCGTGGGTGGCCCAGCGGGTGTGGGCGATGCCCGTGGTGCCGGCGAAGCGCTTGGGGACGCGGGCCTCCAGGTCACGGACCCGGCCCTTGGCCTTGACCATCTTCAGACCGGCCGTCTTCGGGGACGTCACCACGAGCCCCGCCGAGTCGTAGCCCCGGTACTCCAGGCGCTGCAGGCCTTCGAGGAGGAGCGGCGCCACGTCGCGCCTGCCGATGTATCCCACGATTCCGCACATACAGAAGGTTCCTAGCCGTAGACGATGCGGCGCACCTGGCGGAGCGTGAGCTCCGGCGGCGCGACCGCGCGGTATTGGAGATCCGCCGTGATCCGTTCGAAGATCGCCGAGTTGACCAGGCCCTGTGCCTGGAGCTCCCGGTGGCGGCGACGGACGTAGTCCTCCGTCGTCTCGTCGAAGTAGGCGAGCACGTCCTGGATCACCCGCAGTGCCTCGCCCCGGCTGAGGGGCGAGGAGCGCGTCAGGTGATCGACAAGTTCCTCGTGCACCCGACGATCCTGAGGTAAAGCGCGGGCAATCGCAAGAATCCTGCCCGATATCGGGCAAGCGTCTGTTGAAACTCTTATGGGACCCTGTTGGCCGCCTGTTCACCCGCCGGCCCGGAACGGGATGGTTGCTGGGGGCACCTTTCAGGCCATGGACATTCCACGTATGGGGATCCCGCCGCACCTCGCCGGGCGGATGAGCATGGCCGAGCAGCACGAGTACCTGCGCTCCAGGTTCTCCCGCCGCACGATGATCAGGGGCGGGGCCGTCACCGTGGGCGCCGTCGTGGGTGGCGCGTTCCTGCCGGGGGCGACCGCGCAGGCCGCCGCGCCGACCGCGTCGGCGGTACCGGCGCAGACCCGTGGCGCCGAGCGGATCGACGGGGCCCTGGTCGCGCCGTTCGGCCGTCACCTCGCGTACGGCGCCGACCCGCGCACCGAGATGACCGTGTCCTGGCAGGTCCCGGTCGCGGTGCGCAGGCCGTACATCCGGATCGGTGCCCACCCCTGGGACCTCTCGCGGAAGATCGAGGCGGAGGTGCGCACGCTGTTCACCCCGGCCGGGGTGGGCGCGAGCGGCGACCACACCCAGTACTACCTGCACGCCGAACTCACCCACCTGCGGCCCGGCCGCACGTACTACTACGGCGTCGGGCACGAGGGCTTCGACCCGGCGGCGCCGCGCCTCGCCGGCACGATCGGCACCTTCACCACCGCGCCCGACCGGGCCGAGCCGTTCACCTTCACCGCCTTCGGCGACCAGGGCGTCAGCTACCACGGCCTCGCCAACGACAGCCTGATCCTGGCGCAGGGCCCGGCGTTCCACCTGCACGCCGGTGACATCGCGTACGCGGACCCGTCCGGCATGGGCAGGAAGGAGGACACCGGCTACGACTCGCGCACCTGGGACCAGTTCCTCGCCCAGACCGAGTCGGTCGCCAAGCAGGTGCCGTGGATGGTCAGTTACGGCAACCACGACATGGAGGCCTGGTACTCCCCGAACGGCTACGGCGGCGAGGACGCGCGCTGGCGGCTGCCCGGGAACGGCCCCGACCGCAAGAACCTGCCCGGCGTCTACACCTTCGTGCACGGCAACACGGCGGTCATCTCGCTCGACGCCAACGACATCTCCTTCGAGATCCCGGCCAACCTCGGCATCTCCGGGGGGACGCAGACCAGGTGGCTGGAGGCGCAGCTCAAGAAGTACCGGGCCGCGAAGGGGATCGACTTCGTCGTCGTCTTCTTCCACCACTGCGCGTACTGCACCTCGACCGCGCACGCCTCCGAGGGCGGGGTGCGGCAGGAGTGGGTGCCGCTGTTCGAGAAGTACACCGTCGACCTGGTGATCAACGGGCACAACCACGTGTACGAGCGCACCGACGTCCTCAAGGGCGGCGAGGTCGCCAGGCAGCTGCCGATCGGCGGGACGGCGTACCCCGAGACCGACGGTGTCGTGTACGTGACCGCGGGGGCGGCGGGGCGGAGCCTGTACGCGTTCAGTGCGGACGAGTCGTACGAGGGTCAGGTGAAGGACGACGACGCGGTGTCGTCGTTCGTGTGCCTGGCGGACGGGGAGCGACGGGCCGAGACGGTCGCGTGGTCCCGGGTGCGGTACCTGGACTACTCGTTCCTGCGGGTCGACGTGACGCCGGCGGCGAAGGGGCGTACCGCCACGTTGACGGTGCGGGGAATCGCCGAGACAGGTGAGGAGGTCGACCGGTTCGTGGTGGCGCGTCGGGTTCGTTGACCTGGGTGGGGCGCTCCGGGGGCGCCCCGCGGGTTGGGCCGCTCGTCGGGTGCGGGTCGGTGGGGGCCGGTTGCGCAGTTCCCCGCGTCCCTGGACGGCGGGCTTCGCCACGCCGGTTGGGCCGCTCGTCGGGTGCGGGTGTGTGGGGGCTGGGCGCGCAGTTTCCCGCGCCCCTGCAGAGGCGGCTTCGCCGTGCCTCTGCGGGGGCTACAGCCGTTTCAGGATCGCCTGTTTGGCCTGGGTGAACTCCTCGTTCGTCAGGACGCCTGTGCTGTGCAGGTCGCCCAGTTCGCGCAGGCGGCGCAGCAGGGCGTCCTGGTCGGCCCCGGTGGGCGCGAGCCGCTTCGGCGGCGCGTCCGGCGCGGCCGAGGGGTGGGGGAGGCGGGCCTGGACCGCCGCTGCCACCAGGGCCGTCAGGGGGTCCTTCCTGAAGCCCCACAGTTCGATGGCGTGGGGGTCGTACTTCGGCGGGGCCTTCGTGGGGGCGCCCCGGACCGTGAAGCGGAGGTGGCCGTTCTCCAGGCCGACCGACGGCTGCCACTCCACGGACCGGATGTCGGCCAGGGCGAGCGTACGGGTGCCGGCGGCCGACTTGGCCTCCTCCGTCTTCCAGTTCCACTCCAGGCGGACCCGCTCCCCGTCGAAGCTCGCGGTGCCGTCGCCGGCCGAGACCGACAGGGGCACGGCCGGGCCCGGCAGCAGATAGCGGTCGACCGCGACGGCCGGCACCTCGTCCAGGAGCAGCGCGTTGCGTATCTCGTCCACGAAGTACTCCGCCACGCCGTAGCGGTCCGACTCCACCGTCAGCTGGTAGGGGTCGGCGAAGTCCACGAGCCGGCCCCCGGTCGCCTGGAGCAGCGGGTCCGCGCCGTCCCGCAGCCGCAGCCTGAGCCGGCCGGTCCTCTTGCCCTGCTCGAACGAGATGCCTGCCAACGCGCCCAGCGGGACCGCCAGTTCACCGAGGGACTTACGCAGCAGACCCACGTTCCGGTCGCGGCCCGGCACCAGCCGCAGGACGTCGCCGTCGAAGGTCCACGTTCCGTCCCGCTGGATGATTTCCGCCATGGGGGTGATTGTTCCACCGCCTCTGCGGGAGAGTGGTCTATACCCATTCGAAGGGAGCGCATGTGAGACAGCACAGAACGCCCCGCCTGCTCGGTACGCTGCTGCTCGTGGCAGCCGCCGGAATCTCCGCCGTCGGCGCGGCACCGTCCGCGTCCGACCGCACCGTCCCCCCTCCCGTCACCCCGCTGGACCGGGTCGTCCCGGCCCCCGCCTCCGTCGACCCGGGCGGCCCCCCGTACCGGATCACGAGCGGTACGCGCATCCGCGTGGACCGGTCGAAGGAGGTCCGGGACGTCGGCGCGTACCTCGCCGGCGTGCTGCGGCCGTCGACCGGCTACCGGCTCCCCGTCACGGCCGACCCGGGCGGCGACGGCATCCGGCTCCGGATCACCCGCGAGGACGCCCGGCTGGGCGCCGAGGGCTACCGGCTGACGAGCGGGAAGGGTGCTGTCACGATCACCGCCCGCGAGCCCGCCGGACTCTTCCACGGCGTGCAGACCCTGCGGCAGCTGCTGCCCGCCGCCGTCGAGGAGGACTCGGAGCAGCCGGGACCCTGGCCGGTCGCCGGCGGCACCGTCACCGACACCCCCCGCTACGGCTGGCGCGGCGCGATGCTCGACGTCTCCCGGCACTTCTTCACCGTGGACCAGGTCAAGCGCTACATCGACCAGCTCGCGCTCTACAAGATCAACACCCTGCACCTGCACCTCAGCGACGACCAGGGCTGGCGCATCGCCGTCGACTCCTGGCCGCGTCTCGCCCCGTACGGCGGATCCACGTCGGTCGGCGGCGGCCCCGGCGGCCACTACACGAAGGCCCAGTACAAGGACATCGTCCGGTACGCCGGCTCGCGCCACCTGGAGGTCGTGCCCGAGATCGACATGCCCGGGCACACCAATGCGGCGCTCGCCTCGTACCCGGAGCTGAACTGCGACGGCGTCGCCCCGCCGCTCTACACCGGCACCGAGGTCGGCTTCAGTTCGCTGTGCGTCGACAAGCCGGTGACGTACGACTTCGTGGACGACGTCATCCGTGAACTGGCCGCGATCACCCCGGGCCGGTACCTCCACATCGGCGGCGACGAGGCGCACTCGACGAGCCACGAGGACTACGTGGCCTTCATGGAGAAGGTCCAGCCGGTCGTCGCGAAGTACGGCAAGACCGTGGTGGGCTGGCACCAGCTGACCGGGGCGGCCCCGGCGAAGGGCGCGGTGGCCCAGTACTGGGGCCTGGACGACACGAGCGCGGCCGAGAAGGAGCAGGTCGCGGCGGCGGCCAGGAACGGCACCGGGCTCGTCCTCTCGCCCGCCGACCGGGTGTACCTCGACATGAAGTACACCGCGGACACCCCCCTCGGCCAGGACTGGGCCGGTCTGGTGGAGGTGCGGCGCTCCTACGACTGGGACCCGGGCGCCTACCTGCCGGGCGCGCCGGCTTCGGCCGTACGGGGTGTCGAGGCACCGCTGTGGACGGAGACCCTCGCGACCTCGTCGGACATCGAGTACATGGCGTTCCCGCGGCTGCCCGGGGTCGCCGAGCTCGGCTGGTCGCCCGCCTCGACGCACGACTGGGACGACTACAGGGTCCGGCTCGCGGCGCAGGCACCGCGCTGGGACGCGCTCGGCATGAACTACTACCGGTCGCCGCAGGTGCCCTGGCCGACCGGGAGATAGCCGCCGGTACGACGGCGGGCGCCCCCTGGGACCGTACGCGGGGGCGCCCGCCTGCTGGTGGGGGCTGTGAGACGTGGCTACAGCCCGGCGACGGGGTTCCTCAGGGTGCCGACGAGCTGGAGGGCACCGGCCGGGTCGGAGAGGTCCACCATCTGCTCGTTGTCGCGCAGCTGGAGCCGGTTGAGGCAGGACAGCGCGAACTCGGGCGCGAACAGGTCGTACTGCGCGAACTTGTCCGCGAGTTCGGGCGCGGCCTTCTGGTAGTCGCGTACGCAGTCGGCGACGGTCCGCCAGAAGTCGTCCTCCCCGAGGACGCCCTCGTCGGCCAGGTTCGCCGCCAGGAAGCGGAAGAAGCAGTCGAAGACGTCCGTGAAGAGCGACAGGAGTTTCTTGTCCTCGGGGACGTCCACGCGCAGCCGCTCGACCGCCGGCGGGAGCACCGCGTCCGGGTCCATGACGGCGATCTCCTCGGCGATGTCCTTGTAGACCGCCCGCTGGACCACCCCGTCCTCGAGGACGAGGATGACGTTCTCGCCGTGCGGCATGAACACCAGGTCGTACGCGTAGAAGCTGTGCAGCAGCGGGGTGAAGTAGGCCCGCAGGTAGCGGCGCAGCCACTCCACCGGGGTGAGGCCCGAGCGCTCGATCAGCGCGGCCGCGACCGAGGAGCCCGCGTGGTCGACGTGGACGAGCGAGGCCATGGTGGCCAGGGTCTCGCCGTCCCGCAGCGCGGGGACCGGACTCTCGCGCCACAGGGCGGCGAGCATCTTGCGGTAGGGGGAGTAGCGGTCGGTGGCGGCCTCGTACTCCAGGTGCCGGTAGCCGACGGCCGCGCGCTCGCGGATGATCGACAGGCCGGTCGAGCGCAGCAGCGGGTCGTTGTCGATGAGCTGGGCGAGCCAGTCGTTGATGGCCGGGGTCGCCTCCATGTAGGCGGCGGACAGGCCGCGCATGAAGCCCATGTTGACGACCGACAGGGCGGTCTTCACGTAGTGCTTCCCGGGCGCGCTCGTGTTGAAGAACGTCCGGATCGACTGCTGGGCCAGGTACTCGTCGTCGCCCTCGCCCAGGCACACCAGGTGCCGGCGGGCCACCTCGGCGGCGAAGGTCACCGTGAGCTTGTTCCACCACTGCCAGGGGTGGACCGGGATGAAGAGGTAGTCGGCCGGGTCGAGGTCCTGGTCGCGCAGGACGCCGTGGAAGCGGTCCACGGTCTCCTGGCCCAGCTCGCCGCGCAGGAACGACTCGTACTCGATGCCGGCGCCCGCCGTGAACGCGGCCCGCGAGCGGTGCGCGGCCAGCCAGACGAGCCGTACCGGGCTCGCGGTCTCGGGCGCGTACGAGAGGTACTCGTGGACGCCGAAGCCGAGCCTGCCGTTGTTGGCGACGAAGCAGGGGTGGCCCTCGGTCATCCCCGTCTCGATCTCCTGGAAGCCGCTCCCCGCGAGCTCGGCGGAGGTGACCTGGGGTTTGGTGAGCTTGTAGCAGGTGCCGGAGAGGGTGGAGGAGATCTCCTCCAGGTAGACCGGCAGCACCTTGTCGCTCAGCCCGAGCGACTTCCTGAACTCGATGAAGAAGTCCAGCGCGGCGAGCGGGAGTTCGGCGCCGTCACGGCTGCGGGTGATCGACCCGGCGTCGACCTGCCAGTGGTCGAGGGCGCGGCGGACGGCGGTGAACCGGTAGTGGGTCAGGCCGTCGTCGCTGCGGACGGCGTACGCGCCCTCGTCGCCTTCGACGGTCTCGGGCGTGATCAGCCGCTCGTGGGCGAACTCGGCGAGTGCCTTGCGGATGAGCAGGCGGTTGGCCCGGGCCCAGCGGTCGGGGGACAGATGTGCCACGGCGTCGGACAGGGTCACAGGGAAACTCCTCGGCCGGCCGCATCGCGCCGGTTCATGAACTGGTCGCGGGTGCAGAAGGACAGCAGCGCGCGCTTCTCCGGCTTCTGGATCTCGTGCTCGGGGACGAAGCCGACGGCCTCGTTCAGCGCGTGCACCGCCTCGTTGGTGACGTCCGGTTCGACGACGACCCGGCGGGTGCGGGGGTCGGCGAACAGCTCGTCCATCACGGCGGTGATGACGGCCCGGGTGAAGCCGTGCACGGGCCGGTCGGTGGGGGCGACCAGGAAGTGCATGCCGACGTCGCCCGGCTCGGGCTCGTACAGCCCCACCAGCTCGATGTACCGGGGGTCGTACTTCTCCATCAGGAACGCGGGCCGCCCGTCGTGGAACCCGAGGTACGCGTGGTGGTGCTCACTGGCCGCGACGGCCATGTACTCGCGCTCCACGTCCTGCAGTTTCGCGCCCTGCATCATCCAGTACGCCGCCTTGGGATGGGTCACCCAGGAGTGCAGCAGCCCGGCGTCCCTGAGGGGGTCGAGGGGGCGCATGCTCAGCGTGCCGACGGCGTCGGCGGTCCCGGCGGCGCTCATACGCCGAACTCCTGGAACGCGATGGACTTCTCCACCGGGTAGTACTCGGTGCCGAGCAGCTCCCGGATGATGCAGGTGTTGCGGTACGGGCCCATGCCGAGGTCCGGCGACGTGATCGAGTGGGTGTGGACGCCGGCGTTCTGCAGGAAGATCCCGCGACCGGTGGTGTCGATCGCGTAGTTGCGGGCCACGTCGTGGTTGCCCTGCCCGTCGTAGCGGATCCGGTCGCGCACGGGCGCCAGGAACGCGGGCTCCACGTACCGGTAGCCGGTGGCGAGGATCAGGCCCTCGGACTGCAGCTCGTAGTCCCTGCCCTGCTCCTCCTGGCGCAGGCCCAGGGTGTACGTGCCGTTCTCGTACGCCGCCGTGCGCAGCGCCGAGTTGGTGAGCAGCCGGGTGGGGACGGGGCCGCCGAGGTTCTTCTGGTAGAGCAGGTCGAAGATCGCGTCGATCAGCTCGCCGTCGATGCCCTTGAACAGGCCCTTCTGCTCCGTCTGGAGGCGGTAGCGGGTCCGCTCGGGCAGCGCGTGGAAGTAGTCGATGTACTCGGGGGAGGTCATCTCCAGCGTCAGCTTGGTGTACTCCAGCGGGAAGAACCGCGGGGAGCGCGTGACCCAGTTCAGCCGGTAGCCGTGGACGTCGATCTCGCTCAGCAGGTCGTGGTAGATCTCGGCGGCGGACTGCCCGCTGCCGACCAGCGTGATCGACTTCTTGGCCTGCAGTTCCCGCTTGTGCTGCCGGTAGCGGGAGTTGTGGAGGAAGTCCCCGCCGAGCTCCGCGCACGCCTCGGGCACGTACGGGGGCGTGCCGGTGCCGAGGACCAGGTGCCGGGCGCGGTAGCGCTCACCGGCAGTCGTCCGGACGACGTACACCTCGCTCCCCTCCTCGTACGTCACCTCCGCGACCGTCGTGCCGAAGCGGATGCAGGTCAGTTTCGAGGCGGCCCAGCGGCAGTAGTCGTCGTACTCGACGCGCAGCGGGTAGAAGTTCTCGCGTATGTAGAACGAGTACAGCCGGCCCGATTCCTTCAGGTAGTTGAGGAAGGAGTACGGGGACGTCGGGTCGGCCAGGGTGACCAGGTCCGACATGAACGGCGTCTGGAGGTGCGCGCCCTCCAGGAACATCCCGGAGTGCCACTCGAAGTCCGGCTTGGACTCCAGGAACACGCCGTCGAGTTCGTCGATCGGCTCGGTGAGGCAGGCGAGGCCGAGGTTGAAGGGGCCCAGCCCGATGCCGATGAAGTCGTGGGTGTGCACGGTGGACCCGGCGGACTGCGCGGTCGCGGGTTCAGGAAGCGCGGACAAGGGACTCTCCCAGGTACTGCTCGGCGTGGCCGGCGATCAGGTCGAGCACGGCGGAGATGTCGTCCGTCGTGGTCTCGGGGTTGAGCAGGGTGAACTTCAGGAAGTGGCGGCCGCCGACCTTCGTACCCGCGACCACCGCGTCGCCGGAGGCGAACAGGGCCTTGCGGGCGTACAGGTTGGCGCGGTCGATCTCGGCCGGGTCGGTGACGGCGGCGGGGATGTAGCGGAAGACGAGGGTGGACAGGGAGGGGGCGACCACGACGTCGTAGCGCGGGTCGGCGGCCAGCATCCGCCAGCCCTCCTCCGCCAGGTCACAGACCTCGTCGAAGAGCTCGCCGATGCCGTCGGCGCCCATCACCCGCAGGGTCATCCACAGTTTGAGGGCGTCGAACCGGCGGGTGGTCTGCAGGGACTTGTCGACCTGGTTGGGGATGCGCTCCTGCACCATGCGGCGCGGGTTGAGGTACTCCGCGTGGTAGGTGGCGTGCCGCAGGGTGGCCGCGTCGCGGACCAGGACGGCGGAGGAACTCACCGGCTGGAAGAAGGACTTGTGGTAGTCCACGGTCACCGAGTCGGCGTGCTCGATGCCGTCGATGCGGTGCCGGTTCTTCAGCGAGGTGAGCAGTCCGCAGCCGTACGCCGCGTCCACGTGCAGCCAGGCGCCGAACTGCTCGCACAGCTCGGCGATCTCGGGCAGCGGGTCGATGGAGCCGAAGTCGGTGGTGCCGGCCGTGGCGACGACGGCCATCGGGACCAGGCCCTCGCGCGCGCAGCGCTCCAGCTCGTGGGCGAGCGCGACCGTCCGCATGCGCTTGTCGTTGCCGGTGGGGACGGTGACCACGGCGTCGGGGCCGAGTCCGAGGAGTTTCGCCGACTTCCCTACGCTGAAGTGGCTCGCCTCGGAGGCGAAGATCCGCAGGTCGGCGTACGAGTCGCTCTTAGCCTCTTCACGGGCGAGCAGCAGCGCCTGGAGGTTGGACTGCGAGCCGCCGGAGGTGAACACGCCGTCGGCGGCGGGGCCGAAGCCGATGCGCTCGTTGGTCCAGTCGATGAGCTTGCGCTCGATGAGGGTGCCGCCGGCCGACTGGTCCCAGGTGTCGAGGGAGGAGTTGACGGCGGAGAGCACCGCCTCGCCGACCACGGCCGGGATGACCACGGGGCAGTTGAGGTGGGCGAGGTAGCGGGGGTGGTGGAAGTAGACCGCGTCCCGGAGGTAGACGTCCTCCAGTTCGTCGAGCACGGCCGTGGTGTCGTGCAGCGGCTTGTCGAGGTCGATGCGGTCGATGCGGGGGGCGAGGGCGTCGACCGTGACGCCGGTGAACGGCCGTTCCGTGGTGGCGAGTTTGGCCGCCACCCGCTCTATTCCTTCGGTCACGGAGCGGCGGTACCGCTCCGCGGTCGTGTCGTTGAGCAGGTGCGAGCGCATGGGGGAGTCCTCCGGGGGGCAGGAGTGGGGACGGGCGCAGGGAAGGGGCATGGGGGGCGGCGCCGAACTTAGGTTAGCCTAACCTAAGTTTCTGTGAGTCTCCGCCCCGCCTGCCACCGCTGTGACACATGCCTCTCCCGCGTCGCGCGGAGTGCCGCCGGACCCCCATGAGCTGGGCTTATGAGGTGGGGCCCATGAATGCGCCCCGCCTCCACGGCTGTGGGGGCGGGGCGTGGTGGTGCTCTGCCTGCGGGCCGGCGGGGGCTGGTCGCGCAGTTCCCCGCGCCTCCGGAAGGCGCCTGCGGCGGCCTTCCGGAGGCGCGGGACCCCAAGTGCCGTGTCAAGCGACCTTCTTGGCCTTTTCGATGGCCTCGGCGAGGTTGTCGAGCATGGGGGTGCACTTGGCGTACGAGAGGATCGGCTCCGGGGTGCGGGCGATGACCTGGCCGGCCTTGACCGCGGGGAGCTTCTTCCAGGTCGCCTCGGTGATGTCGGCGGGCTGGATGGTCGCGGTGCGGTCGTCCATGATGATGACGTCGGCCGGGTACTTGTCGACGTTCTCCCAGCTCAGGTTCTCGAACCAGCCGCCGCTGGCCTTCAGGACCTTGGCCGGCGGTTCGACGAGGTTCACGCCGAGGGCCTTGAAGTACTCCAGGTCGACGGAGAGGTTCGAGCCGGACACGTAGAAGATGTCCTGGCTGGCGGAACCGGCGAGGACCTTGATCTCGGGGCGGGCCTTGGCGGCGGCGCGCAGGCGCTCGGCGGCCTTCTCGAAGTTCTTCTTCGCCTCGACGGTCCTGGCGGCCTTCACGTCCGCGCCCAGCGACTTCGCGAGCGCGAGCATCCGCTCCAGCGGCTCGGGCAGCTGGCGGTCGTAGACGGAGATGCCGACGCTCGGGGCGAGCTTGAGGATCTTGTCCTTGGACTCCTCGGGGACGTACCAGAGGGTGCCGGCGTCGTCGAACATCGTGGAGATCAGCACGTCCGGGGCCAGGGTGGCGTACTTCTCGATGTTGAACTGGCCCCATGCGTTGCCGAGGACGGTCAGCTTGCTGACGTCCATGTCGCCGGCCTGGACGTCGGCCTTGCCGTCCTTGGTCTTCGTCGGGCCGAAGACGCCCTTGACCTCGATGCCGTAGTCGAAGAGGGCGGCGGCGACACCGGTGAACGCGACGATGTTCGCCGGGACCTTGTCGAGCTTCACGGTCTTGTCGCGGTCGTCCTCGAACGTCCAGGGACCGGAGGCGGCGGCCTTCGTCCCGTCCGCCGAGCCACCGCTCTTCGCGTCGTCGTCCCCGCAGGCCGCCAGGACGGCACCGAGGCCGAGGGCCCCGCCGGCGGCGAGGACGCCGCGTCGGGAGAGGTGGGTGGCACGGGCGTTGGACATGGCGTGACTGCTTTCGAACAGGGCGGAGGGCCCACCGGACAAGTGCGAAGGTAGGTTAGCCTAACCTCAGCTGAGGCCCAAGGGCGGGTTCCCCGCCGCCACGTGTCCGCCGGTTCGCTCTCGTGCGGGCACGGCGACCGGTTCGGCCCGCGGGAAACACCGGTCCTCGCAGCGCGGGGGACTCGAACTCGTCCATCGGGAGGACGCCTCCGGTGCGTCCTGCCCCGGAGCACCCGTGGGTTGCCGACGGCCGCGGCCGGCTCGTGTTCGTGCTGTTCCTCCGTGGCACGGGCCACAGCTCTGGCCGGCCGGGCGTTGCGGATCCGGCGCATACGCGGTCCGGGGAGCCGGCGCCGGTTCCCCGGACCGCGCGCCGCGCCGCTCAGCCCGTCAAGCCCAGTTCCCTCGCGATCAGCATGCGCTGGACCTCGCTCGTGCCCTCGCCGATCTCCAGGATCTTGGAGTCGCGCCACATGCGGGCGACCGGGTACTCGTTCATGAAGCCGTAGCCGCCGTGGATCTGGGTGGCGTCGCGGGCGTTGTCGACGGCGACCGTGGAGGAGTGCAGCTTCGCCAGCGCCGCCTCCTTCTTGAAGGGCTCGCCCGCCACCAGCCGGGAGGCCGCGTCGCGCCAGGCCAGGCGGGCCGTGTGGGCCTTCATCTCCATGTCCGCGATCTTGAACTGGATCGCCTGGTTCGCGCCGATCGGGCGGCCGAAGGCGTGGCGCTCCTTGGCGTACTTCACCGACTCGTCCACGCAGCCCTGCGCCAGGCCGGTCGCCAGCGCCGCGATGGCGATGCGGCCCTCGTCCAGGATGCGCAGGAACTGCGCGTAGCCGCGGCCCTGTTCGCCGAGCAGGTTCGCCGCCGGGACGCGGACGTCCGCGAAGGACAGCTCGCGGGTGTCCGAGGCGTTCCAGCCGACCTTCGAGTACGGGGCGGCGACCGTGAAGCCGGGGGTGCCGGACGGCACGATGATCGAGGAGATCAGCGGCTTGCCCGCCTCGGTGCGGCCCGTGACCGCCGTGACCGTGACCAGACCCGTGATGTCCGTGCCCGAGTTGGTGATGAAGCACTTGCTGCCGTTGATGACCCATTCGTCCGTCGCCTCGTCCAGGCGGGCCGTCGTCCGGGTCGCGCCCGCGTCCGAGCCGCCGTCCGGCTCGGTCAGGCCGAAGGCGCCGAGGAGTTCGCCCGAGCAGAGACGGGGGAGCCACCGGGCCTTCTGCTCCGGGGTGCCGAAGAGGTGGATCGGCATCGCGCCGAGCGACACCCCCGCCTCCAGGGTGATGGCCACCGAGGAGTCCACGCGGGCGAGTTCTTCGAGGGCGATGCCCAGCGCCAGGTAGTCGCCGCCCATGCCGCCGTACTCCTCCGGGAAAGGCAGCCCGAACAGCCCCATGCGGCCCATCTCGCGGACGATCTCGTACGGGAACTCGTGCCGCTCGTAGAAGTCACCGATCTTCGGCGCGACGACGTCGTGGGCGAACTCGGCCACCGTGCGCCGCAGTTCGTCCAGCTCGGGGGAGAGGCGGTGGTCCAGGGACATGGGGGTCACTCCTTGTGGGAGAGGGCGCGGACGGTGCGGGACGGGCTGGGTCGGCCCAGTTGTCCGGCCATCCACCCGCTGGTGGCGGTGAGGAGGCCGAGGTCGACCCCGGTGTCGATGCCGAGGCCCGTCAGCATCCACACGAGGTCTTCGGTGGCGAGGTTGCCGGTGGCGCTCTTCGCGTACGGGCAGCCGCCGAGGCCGCCCGCGGACGCGTCCACGGTCGTGACGCCGTGCCGCAGCGCGGCCAGGGTGTTGGCGAGCGCCTGGCCGTACGTGTCGTGGAAGTGCACGCCGAGGGAGGCGGTGGGAACGCCTGCTTCCACCAGCGCGTCGAGGAGCCGGTCCACATGCCCCGGGGTCGCCACGCCGATCGTGTCGCCCAGGCTCAGCTCGTCGCAGCCCATGTCGAGCAGGGCCCGGCAGACCCGTACGACCTGGGGGATCGGCACCGGGCCCTCCCACGGGTCGCCGAAGCACATGGACAGGTAGCCGCGCACGTGCGCGCCCTCCGCCCGGCCCCGTGCCACCACCGGCTCGAACATCGACAGCGCCTCGTCCACGGTCCGGTTGAGGTTGGCCTTCGCGAAGGACTCGGTGGCGCTGGCGAAGACCGCGATCCGGGTCGCGCCCAGGGTCAGGGCGCGGTCCAGGCCCCGCTCGTTCGGTACGAGGACGGGCAGGTGCAGGGCCTCTCCGGCGGGGCCGGTCAGGTCCCGTACGAGAGGGAACAGCTGCTCGGCGTCGGCCAGTTGGGGCACCCACTCGGGGTGCACGAAGCTGGTCGCCTCAAGGGTGGTGAGGCCCGCGGCGGCCAGCCGGCGGATGAACTCGGCCTTCACCTGCGTCGGGACGGCCGTCTTCTCGTTCTGCAGCCCGTCGCGCGCGCCGACCTCGTGGATGCGGACCCTGGCGGGGAGACCTTCGGCCGGGACGGCCATGGGCAGCCCGAGTTCAGGGGTGGTCATGACGCGGCCCCTTCCGTGGCGGCCGCCGTGTCGGCTTCTTCGAGTGGCGCGACCACGGCCAGGGTCTGGTCCATCGCGACCGTCGTGCCCGGGGAGACGTCCAGTTCCGTGACGGTGCCGGCGTGCGGGGCGGCGATGACGTGCTCCATCTTCATCGCCTCCACCACCAGCAGGCTCTGCCCGGCGGCCACCTCGTCCCCGACGGCGACCTTCACGACGGTCACCGTGCCGGGCATGGGCGCGGTGAGGGAGTGTGCCCCCGCGTGCGCCGCGCCGGTGAGGGAGGCGGCGACCGGGTCGTGGTCCAGCACGTTCCAGGCGTCGCCGTCCCGGCCGAGCCAGGTGCCGTGGTGGTGGAAGGTGTGGCGTACGCCGTCGAGGGTCACGGAGACCCGCGTGGGGGTGACCTCGGCGTCCGGCCGGGCCCGGCGAGCGACGGGTTCATGTCCCGTCACCCGCACGTCGAAGACGGGCGGAACCGGTTCGCCCCCGAGCCGCCAGCCGTTCGGTACGGAGAACGGATCGGTCCAGCCGCCGGTGGCGGGGGCGAGCGCGTGCAGGCGTACGGCCGCGGCGGCCTCGTACACCTCCTCCGGAACCCCGTCCGGGACCAGCCCCTCCACCTCCCGCTCCACCAGCCCCGTGTCCAGGTCGCCCGCCACCACCGCCGGATGCGCCAACAGCCTCCGGAGGAACCCCGCGTTCGTCTGCACCCCCAGCGTCACCGTCTCCGCCAGGGCCGCGCGGAGGCGGCGCAGGGCCGTCGCGCGGTCGGGGCCGTACGCGATCACCTTGGACAGCATCGGGTCGTACAGCGAGCCGACCTCCGTGCCCTCGGTGAGGCCCGAGTCGGTGCGCACGCCGTTCCCCCGGGGCTCGTGCAGCCGCAGGACCGTGCCGCCGGACGGCAGGAAACCCCGCGCGGGGTCCTCCGCGCAGACGCGGGCCTCCACGGCGTGCCCGGTGAGCGTGACGTCGCACTGGCCGAAGCCGAGCCGCTCGCCCGCGGCCACCCGCAGCTGCCACTCCACCAGGTCCAGACCCGTGATCATCTCGGTCACGGGGTGCTCGACCTGCAGACGCGTGTTCATCTCCATGAAGTAGTACGAGGCCGGATCACTGCCCGGCACGATGAACTCGACCGTGCCCGCGCCCGAGTAACCGCAGGAACGGGCCGCCTGGACGGCCGCCTCGCCCATCGCGGCGCGGGTCTCCTCGTCGAGGAGCACGCTGGGCGCCTCCTCGATGATCTTCTGGTGCCGGCGCTGGAGGGAGCACTCGCGCTCGCCGAGGTGCACCACGTTCCCGTGGCCGTCCGCCAGGACCTGGATCTCGATGTGCCGGGGCCGGTCGACCCACCGCTCGACGAGGAGGGTGCCGTCGCCGAAGGAGGCCCGGGCCTCACGGCGCGCGGCGGCGATCTCGTCCGCCAGCGCGGCCGCGTCGCGCACCAGCCGCATGCCCTTGCCGCCCCCGCCCGCCGAGGGCTTCAGCAGCACCGGCATGCCGATCTCCCGTGCCGCGGAGGCCAGTTCGGCGTCGGTCAGGCCACTGCCGGAGGAGCCCGGCACCACCGGGACCCCCGCCGCCCGCACCGTCTCCTTGGCGCGGATCTTGTCGCCCATCAGGGAGATCGCGTCCGCCGGGGGGCCGATGAAGACCAGCCCGGCCGCCGTGCACGCCCGCGCGAACTCCGCGTTCTCCGCGAGGAACCCGTAGCCCGGGTGCACCGCCTGCGCGCCCGTCCGCGCCGCCGCCGCCAGCAGCCGCTCCACCGACAGGTAGCTCTCGGCGGCCGGCGCCGCGCCGATGCGTACCGCCGTGTCCGCCTCGCGCACGTGGCGGGCGTCGGCGTCCGCGTCGGAGAAGACGGCCACCGAGCGCACGCCCAGCGACCGCAGGGTCCGGATGACCCGGACGGCGATCTCGCCCCGATTGGCGACCAGTACCGTGTCGAACATTTTCGTGGGTCCCCTCACATCCGGAAGACGCCGAACCGGGGTTCACCCAGCGGGGCGTTCGCACAAGCCGTCAGGGCCAGACCCAGCACCTGCCGGGTCTCCATCGGGTCGATCACGCCGTCGTCCCAGAGCCGGGCCGTCGCGTAGTAGGCGCTGCCCTGGGTCTCGTACTGCGCGCGGACCGGGTCCTTGAAGGCCTCCTCCTCCGCCGCCGGCCAGGACTCGCCGCGCCCCTCCAGCTGGTCGCGCTTGACGGTCGCGAGGACGGAGGCGGCCTGCTCGCCGCCCATCACGGAGATCTTGGCGTTCGGCCACATCCACAGGAAGCGCGGCGAGTACGCCCGGCCGCACATCGAGTAGTTGCCCGCGCCGTACGAGCCGCCGACCACGACCGTCAGCTTCGGTACGCGCGCGCAGGCCACCGCGGTCACCATCTTGGCGCCGTGCTTGGCGATGCCCCCGGCCTCGTACCGGCGGCCCACCATGAACCCGGAGATGTTCTGCAGGAAGACGAGGGGGATGCCGCGCTGGTCGCACAGCTCGATGAAGTGGGCGCCCTTCTGGGCCGACTCGGAGAACAGGATGCCGTTGTTGGCGACGATCCCGACCGGGTGGCCGTGGATGTGGGCGAAGCCGGTGACCAGGGTCTGCCCGAACTCGGACTTGAACTCCGCGAAGCGTGAGCCGTCCACCACGCGGGCGATGACCTCGCGCACGTCGTAGGGGGTGCGGGAGTCGACCGGCACCGCGCCGTACAGCCCGGCCGGGTCCACCTTCGGCTCGACGGCGGACGTGACCGACCAGGGCAGGGGGCCACGGTCGGGAAGGGTGGAGACGATGGTCCGGACGATGCGCAGCGCGTGCGCGTCGTCCTCCGCCAGGTGGTCGGTGACCCCGGAGACGCGGGAGTGGACCTCGCCGCCGCCCAGCTCCTCCGCCGTGACGACCTCGCCGGTCGCGGCCTTCACCAGCGGCGGGCCGCCGAGGAAGATCGTGCCCTGGCCGCGCACGATGACCGCCTCGTCGCTCATCGCGGGGACGTACGCCCCGCCGGCCGTGCACGAGCCGAGGACGGCCGCGATCTGGGGGATGCCGGCGCCCGACATGCGGGCCTGGTTGTAGAAGATCCGGCCGAAGTGGTCGCGGTCGGGGAAGACCTCGTCCTGCATCGGGAGGAAGGCGCCGCCCGAGTCCACCAGGTAGACGCAGGGGAGACGGTTCTCCAGCGCCACCTCCTGGGCGCGCAGGTGCTTCTTCACCGTCATCGGGTAGTACGTGCCGCCCTTGACCGTGGCGTCGTTGGCGACCACCACGCACTCGCGGCCCGCGACCCGGCCGATGCCGGCGATGACGCCCGCCGCCGGGGCCTGCCCCTCGTACAGCCCGTCGGCCGCCAGCGGGGCCAGCTCCAGGAACGGCGAGCCGGGGTCGAGCAGCGTGTCCACGCGGTCGCGCGGCAGCAGCTTGCCGCGGGCGGTGTGCCGGGCGCGGGCCCGCTCGCCGCCGCCGAGGCGCGCCGCGGCGAGCTTGTGCCGCAGCTCGTCGACGAGCGCGCGGTGTGCCGCCTCGTTGTCCCGCCAGGTCTCCGACGCGGGATCGGCCGCGCTGTGGAGCTCCGGTGCCTCGTGCATCCTGCGGTCCCCTCATCCGGTGGTCACCGGTCAATGAACCAAGTCGCTGAAACAGGTTAATGAGCGTTAACGCGTTTCGCTCAGGTTAACGAGCGCTAACCGTCCTGTCTAGAATCGTTCGCATGGCCACCAGAACCGACGCCCCCACCCGCCGCGAGCAGATCCTCAAGGAGGCCGCCCGGCTCTTCGCCGAGCGCGGGTTCCACGGGGTGGGCGTCGACGAGATAGGCGCGGCGGTCGGCATCAGCGGCCCCGGCCTGTACCGGCACTTCGCGGGCAAGGACGCGATGCTCGCCGAGCTGCTGGTCGGGATCAGCGAGCAGCTGCTGACCGGGGGCAAGCGCCGTGTGGCGGAGTCCGACGGGGACCCGGGAGCGCTCCTCGACTCGCTCATCGAGGGGCACATCGACTTCGCGCTCGACGACCGCCCGCTGATCACCCTGCACGACCGCGAGCTGGACCGCCTGCGGGACAGCGACCGCAAGCTGGTGCGGCAGCTGCAGCGCCAGTACGTCGAACTGTGGGTGGCGGTCGTGCGCGAGCTGCACCCCGGCCTGGCCGAACCGGGCGCCCGTTCGGCCGTGCACTCGGTCTTCGGTCTCCTCAACTCCACACCGCACCTGGGGCGGCCGGGGGCGCTGCCCGGGCGGGCGGGCACGGCGGAACTGTTGCACCGTATGGCGAGGGGCGCCTTCGCGGCGGCCGGGACGGCCCGAGCGGCCGGGACGGCCGGGGCGTGACGAGCGTCTCGGGACGCCTGCGCGGCCTGGTCTGGACGTTGGTCGTGACCGGCCGGTAACGTGGAACTGAGCAAGCGCTTAGACATGGTGCGCTCAGACAGGAACTTCGAGCCAGGTGGAGGTGGCGGCGGTGCGCCGTACGGTGTTCAGCGAGGATCACGAGGCGTTCCGGGAGACCCTGCGCGCCTTCATCGAGGCCGAGGTCGTCCCGGTCTACGACGAGTGGTTCACGGCGGGCCAGGTGCCCCGCGACTTCTACTACAAGCTCGCCGAACTGGGCGTCTTCGGTATCCGCGTGGACGAGGAGTTCGGCGGCGCCGGCATCGACTCGTACAAGTTCGAGGCCGTGATGTACGAGGAGACCGCCCGCGCGGGCGTCTCCTTCGGCGGCTCCGGTGTGCACGTGCTGCTGGGCCTGCCCTACATCAAGGCGCTCGCCACCGACGAGCAGAAGAAGCGCTTCCTGCCGAAGTTCGTCTCCGGCGAGGAGATGTGGGCGCTCGCGATGACCGAGCCGGGCACCGGCTCCGACCTCGCGGGCATGAAGACCACCGCGAAGCTCTCCGAGGACGGCACGCACTACGTCCTCAACGGCGCCAAGACGTTCATCACCGGCGGCGTGCACGCCGACCGCGTCATCGTCTGCGCCCGCACCTCCGCGCCCACGGCCGAGGACCGCCGCTTCGGCATCTCGCTGTTCGCCGTGGACACCAGGTCCGAGGGCTACTCGGTGGGCCGCAAGCTCGACAAGCTCGGCCTGAAGACCTCCGACACCGCCGAGCTGGCGTTCGTCGACGTGAAGGTGCCGCTCGAGGACCTCCTCGGCGAGGAGAACAAGGGCTTCTCCTACCTCGGCGGCAACCTGCCCTCCGAGCGCTGGGGCATCGCCTTCGGCGCGTACGCCCAGGCCGCGGCCGCCGTCCGCTTCGCCAAGGAGTACGTGCAGGAGCGCACCGTCTTCGGCAAGCCGGTCTCCCACTTCCAGAACACCAAGTTCGAGCTGGCCGCCTGCCAGGCCGAGGTGGACGCCGCGCAGGCCGTCGCCGACCGCGCCCTGGAAGCCCTCGACGAGGGCGAGCTGTCGGCCGCCGAGGCCGCGTCCGCGAAGCTGTTCTGCACCGAGGTCGCGCACCGCGTCATCGACCGCTGCCTCCAGCTGCACGGCGGCTACGGCTTCATGAACGAGTACCCGATCGCCCGGCTGTACGCGGACAACCGCGTCAACCGCATCTACGGCGGCACCAGCGAGATCATGAAGTCGATCATCGCCAAGAACATGGGCCTGTAGGACCCGGGCAGCACGGCGAAACGGCTGAGAAACCATCCGAGAAACACCGCACGGTAGAACTGGCACATGAGTCAGGCACTTGAGTCCCTGCTCGATCTGCTCGACCTCGAGCGGATCGAGCAGGACATCTTCCGCGGCCAGTCACGCTTCGCCGTCGTCCCGCGCGTCTTCGGCGGGCAGGTCGCGGCGCAGGCGCTGGTCGCCGCGGGGCGTACGGTCCCCGCCGACCGGCACGCCCACTCCCTGCACGCCTACTTCCTGCGCGCCGGGGACCCGGGCGCGCCCATCGTCTACACCGTCGACCGCATCCGCGACGGCCGGTCCTTCACGACCCGCCGGGTGGTCGCCGTCCAGCACGGGCAGCCGATCTTCCACCTCTCCGCGTCGTTCCAGACGTACGAGGAGGGCATGGACCACCAGGCCGGCATGCCGCCCGCGCCCGATCCGGAGACCCTGGAGACCACGGCCGAGATGCTGCCGCGGTACCTGGCGGCGTACGGCGACCAGGGGGTGGCCCGGCGGATGCTGGAGGCGCGGGCCGCCGTCGACCTGCGCTACGTCGACGCGCCGCCGTTCGCCAGCGTCGGCGAGCCGCGCGAACCGCGCTCGCAGGTGTGGTTCCGCACCAACGGCAAGCTCGACGGCGCCATCGACGAGCCGCTGCTGCACGTCTGCCTCGCCACGTACGTCTCCGACATGACGCTCCTCGACTCCGTGCTGCTCGCCCACGGGCGCGGCGGCTGGGTCACCGGGGACGTCGTCGGGGCCAGCCTGGACCACGCGATGTGGTTCCACCGGCCGTTCCGCGCCGACGAATGGCTGCTGTACGACCAGGAGTCGCCGTCCGCGTCCGGCGGGCGGGGCCTCGGCCAGGCCCGCATCTACACGCGGGACGGCCGGCTCGCGATCACGGTGATCCAGGAGGGCGTGGTCCGGATCCCCCGCTAGCCGCTCAGCCGGTGTTCGTGAGGCCCGCCGCGTCCAGCAGGTACGCCGTCATCGGGTCGTAGTGGCGGGGGCTGGTGACGTGGTCGTCCAGGGGGACGGTCACCTGGACCGTGCCCTCCGCCTCCGCGAGGAACAGGGCCGGGTCGTTGCAGTCCGCGTACCCCATGGAGTCCACGCCCAGCTGGCCCGCGCAGCCTGCCCAGCCGTGGTCGGCGACGACCAGGTCGGGGAGCGGGCGGCCCTCGCCCTCCAGGCCCTTCAGGATCGCCCGCATCGGCTCGCCCGAGTGGGTGTGCCACAGCGTCGCGCCGTGCTCCAGGACGGCGACGTCCGCGAACTGGAAGACGTACCCCTCGTCCGTGGTCAGACCGTCCGGGATCACCACGATCTCGCAGCCCGCGGCGCGCAGGGCGGCGGCGGTCGCGCGGTGCACGTCCAGCAGGCCGCCCGGGTGGCCCGTCGCGAACAGCACGCGCTGCCGGCCCGCCGCGGCCTTGCGCAGCCGGCCCGCCATCCGCTCCAGCGCGTCGACCGTCAGCTCCGGGTCGATGGTGTCCTGGCCGTACCGGTACTCCGGGTCGTCGTTCACGCCGCACCGCTCCGCCATGACCGCGAGGACGTCCTGCTCGTCGGTCCAGCGGTCGCCGAGCTCCAGGCCGAGCCAGTAGTTGCGGTCGCCGTTGGCGAGCTTGCGGTAGTGGGAGAGGTTGTTCTCGCGGGGGGTGGCCACGTCGCCCGCGATACGCGTCCGTACGAGGTGGTCGAGGAGGTCGGCGCGGCTGGGGGTTGCGGGTATCGGCATGCCCCTATTCTGCCGGTGCGCTCCGCGGGGTGACGCCGGGTATCGAACCGTGGGATGTGTGTCACTCGGGGGTTCGGGGGCGGGGTGGCCGGGGTGTGGTGCCGGGTGACGGCCCGGTGGGGGCCGGTCGCGCAGTTCCCCGCGCCCCTGAAAGGCGGGCCGCGCCCTGCCTTTTCGGGCCGTCCGGCGGTCGAGGAGCGAAGGTGCTCAGATGTGGCTCAGGGCGAACCACAGGTTCATGCGGGTGTCCGGGTCGTCCAGGTCCGTCGCCAGGAGCGCCGCGCAGCGGTTCACCCGCTGGCGCACCGTGTTCCGGTGCACCCCCAGCGCCACCGCCGTCCGGTCCCAGCTGCCGTGCAGGGACAGCCACGTGCGGAGGGTCTCCGTGAGGGCCGGGGTGCCGGCGATCGGCGCCAGGACCGTACGGGCGTGCGCGGCGGCCTCGTCCGGCGGGATCAGCCCCGCGAGCCCGAGCCGCCCGTCGCCGTGCCGGACCAGCGCTGACCGCGTCGCCCTCGCCCGGGCCAGCGCACGGCCCGCCTGGGCGTCGGCGACCCCCCATTCGCGCGGCGCGACGGCCGCGCTCACCCCGCACGTCCACCCGGACGGGGCGGCCGGCTCGGGGCGGTGCCCCACGGGGACGAGCACCCGTACGACGTCCCCGTCCACGTCCACCAGCGGCGACCCCAGCACCGTCCCGAGCGCCGACGCCGCCACGGCGTCCGGCGCCGGACCGTCCGGCCGCGCGTGCACGACCACCCACAGCTCCCCGGCGTCCAGCAGGGGCGCCACCTCCTGCGGCGCGGCCCCCAGCAGCAGGCGGACCAGCGCCGAGGAACGGGCCGCCCCCGTACCGCTCTGCTGCTCCCCGGTCAGCAGCGAGAGCAGCACCGCTCCCACGGACGCGATGGTGTGGTCGCCCGGGTCGCGGCGCGCCGCCGCCACGCCCAGCACGAAACCCCGGCCGGCCCCGAGGGCGTACGCGGCCAGATGCGCACCGGCGACGGTGTCACTGGCGGAGGAGGGGGCGGGGCCGGTGCCGGACCCGCCGCCCGCGGGACGCACCACGGCCGCCAGCCCGGCGAGGGCCCCGTCCACCTCCGCCCCGGTGCCCGCTCCCGGCGCGCGCCCCGCCGAAGCCGCCTCCCCGCCGTCCGGCGCGTACAGCACGGCCCGGCCGCCCACCCGCGCGGCGAGCTGCCGCAGCACCGACGGGACCGGGTCCGGACGCGCCGCGGCGGCGGCCAGGCTCTGCTGGGCCTCCGTGACACGCCGCAGCTCGGTGTGCCGGGCCTGGGCCATGAGCTGCCAGACCGCCCGCGCCACGGCCGAGAAGGTCGTGCGGGGCGGCACCTCCACGAGCGGCAGCCCGTACCGGTCGCAGGCCTCGACCAGGGCCCGCGGAACCGTGTCGTGCACCGGCGCCACCCCGAAGCCGAGCGCGGCGCCCCCCGCCTCGACGATCCGCGACACGTACGCGTCGAAGCAGGGGCCCGGCCCCGCCGCTCGTGGAACGTGCACCCCCGCCGTGAGCAGCAGCTCGCCACCGAGCAGGTACGGGTACGGGTCCGCCATCTCCGAGGTGTGCGCCCAGTGGATCACCGTGGCCGGATCGCGCGGGCCGGCGATCTGCCGCAGGCCCAGCTCCTCCCGGCCCAGCAGCGCGGCCAGCGGGACCGGCGCAGTGGGCGGGACGGCGGGGGCGGCGGTGACGGCAGGGTCCGGCACGGTGGATGTTTCCTCCCTCTGCTCCACTGCGAGTGGATGAAACGTACACTTCAGCGCTGCCCTCCGGCCACCTAGCGTCAGGACCGGCAGAAGACGCGCACACGCGGTGAAGCGCGTGAACCGCAGGAAAGAGAGCACCGGTCCATGAACAGCAACGAGACGCCCCGCGGGCCCGTCGACTCCTCCCGCGTACCGCGGTACGCGGGCCCGGCCACCTTCGCCCGGCTGCCCCGCCTCGACGAGGTCGGCAGGACCGATGTCGCCGTGGTCGGCGTGCCGTTCGACGCGGGCGTCTCGTACCGGCCCGGGGCCCGCTTCGGCGGGAACGCGATCCGCGAGGCGAGCCGGCTCCTGCGGCCCTACAACCCGGCGCAGGACGCCTCGCCGTTCGCCCTCGCGCAGGTCGCGGACGCCGGGGACATCGCCGCGAACCCCTTCGACGTCAACGAGGCGGTGGAGACCATCGAGGGCGCCGCCGACGAACTCCTCGGCACCGGCGCCCGGCTGATGACCCTCGGCGGCGACCACACCATCGCGCTGCCGCTGCTGCGCGCGGTCGCCCGCAAGCACGGCCCGGTGGCGCTCCTGCACTTCGACGCGCACCTCGACACCTGGGACACGTACTTCGGCGCCGAGTACACGCACGGCACCCCGTTCCGGCGGGCCGTCGAGGAGGGCATCCTCGACACCGAGGCGCTCTCCCACGTCGGCACCCGCGGCCCGCTGTACGGCCGGCAGGACCTGAGCGACGACGAGAAGATGGGCTTCGGCATCGTCACCTCCGCCGACATCTACCGGCGCGGCGCCGACGAGGTGGCCGACCAGCTCCGGCAGCGCATCGGCGACCGCCCGCTCTACATATCCATCGACATCGACTGCCTCGACCCGGCCCACGCGCCCGGCACCGGCACCCCCGAGGCCGGCGGCATGACCTCGCGCGAACTGCTGGAGATCCTGCGGGGCCTCGCCTCCTGCCGGCTGGTCTCCGCGGACGTCGTCGAGGTCGCCCCCGCGTACGATCACGCCGAGATCACCTCGGTCGCCGCCTCCCACACGGCGTACGAACTCACCACCATCATGTCCCGCCAGATTGCAGAGGCCCGAGCGCAGTGACCCACGACCACGACCTGGTGCTCCGCCCCACCGCCGCGCAGACGGAGGCCGCACTGAACCCGCCGCCCGGCCGCACCGGCGGAGACCTGGTCGTGGAGACCCTCGCAGGTCTCGGCGCGACCACCGTCTTCGGCCTGCCGGGCCAGCACGCGCTCGGCGTGTTCGACGCGCTGCGCCGCTCCGACCTGGGTTACGTCGGCCTGCGGGTCGAGAACAACGCGGGGTTCGCGGCGGACGCGTACGGCCGCATCACCGGCGAGGCGGCCCCACTGCTCCTGTCGACCGGACCGGGCGCCCTGACCTCGCTGGCCGCGCTGCAGGAGGCCGCGGCGGCGTCGGCGCCCGTCCTCGCCGTCGGCAGCCAGGTCCCGCGCGCGGGGCTCGGCGGCGGCCGCCACGGCTACTTGCACGAACTGCCCGACCAGCAGGCCTCGTTCAGGGGCGTGGTCAAGTCCGTCCACCCGGTCCGTACGCAGTCGCAGATCCCCTCCGCGATCGCCGAGGCCTGGGAGTCGGCGCTCACCGCCCCGCACGGTCCGGTGTGGGTGGAGATCCCGCAGGACGTGCTGCTCGCCGCGACGGACCTGCCCGTCGTCACGGCCGTGGACGCCGCGCCCCACGACCTGCCCCCGCGCCCCGAACTGACCGCCGTCGCCGCCGACCTGCTCGCGAACGCGGCCCGCCCGGTGATCATCGCGGGCGGCGGTGTCGTACGCGCCGACGCGTCGGGCAAACTGCGGCAGCTCGCCGAACGGCTCGACGCGCCCGTCGTCACCACCTTCGGCGGCAAGGGCGCCTTCCCCTGGAACCACCCGCTGTCGCTGCGGTCCTGGCTGGAGGACCGGCACACCACCGACTTCCTGGAGGACGCCGACGTCCTCCTCGTCGTCGGCTCGGGGCTCGGCGAACTGTCCTCGAACTACCACACGTTCAAGCCCCGCGGCCGGGTCGTCCAGATCGAGGCCGACCTCGGCAAGCTGGAGTCCAACCACCCGGCCCTCGGCATCCACGCGGACGCCCGCCTCGCCCTGTCGGCACTCCTGGAGACCGTGCCCGAGCGGCGGGACCCCACGGCCGCGGACCGTGTACGCACCGTGCTCGGCCTGGTCCGTGAACGCATCGACTCCCAGGAACTCACCCTGGAGCAGCGGGTGCTGGCCGCCGTCCGCGAGGCCCTGCCGGACCGGTCCGCGAGCTTCTGGGACATGACGATCCTCGCCTACTGGGCCTGGTCCGCCTTCGACGCCCGCCACCCCAACACCATGCACTCCGCCCAGGGCGCGGGCGGCCTCGGCTACGCCTTCCCGGCGGCGATCGGCGGCGCGGTCGCCGACCCCACCCATCCCGTCCTCGCGGTCTCCGGCGACGGCGGCGCGCTCTACTCGATCGCCGAACTCGCCACCGCCCGGCAGCACGGCCTGAACGTGACCTGGCTCATCGTCGACGACGGCGGCTACGGCATCCTGCGCGCGTACATGGAGGACGCCTTCGGGCAGGCCACGGCCACCGAACTGACCCGCCCGGACTTCGTGGCGCTCGCGGAGTCCTTCGGCGTCCCGGGCGTACGGACCACGCCGGACACCCTCGCCGCCGACCTCGCCAAGGCCCTCGCCACGCCCGGCCCCTCGGTGGTCGTGCTGCCGGCGCGGCTGCGGATGTTCGCGCCGACGCACCTGGACTGAACCGCGCGCGGGCACAACTGTTCCTGGCCCGGACATGACGGTGGGGCGGCACCCGGCCGCCCCACCCTCATGTCCGTGGACCCGTCGCTCAGCGCAGGAGCGCGCCGAAGTGGGCGGCCGTGGCGGGGGCGCCGAGGGTGCCCGCGCCGAACGCGAAGGACCCGGTGGCGGTGAGGCCGCTCGCCGTGCCGTTCAGGATCCAGACCGCGCCGTTCTGCTCGTTCTCGGCGGTGGAACCGGCCGCGAGGTCGCGGTGGCCGTCACCGTTGAGGTCGAGCAGGGCGGTGCTCACACCGAACTCGTCGCTGTTCTCGGCGACTCCGGGAACTCCGGCGGTGTTCTGGTGGAAGACCTGCGTCCCGGCACCGGTGGCACCGGCGGCGCTGCCGGGGACCAGGGCGACCGAGCCGGTGTCGTAGATGTCGCCGACGTCCTCGCCCGGGATGCCGAGCGCGATGTCGGCGTAGCCGTCACCCGTGACGTCCGCGACCGAGACCGACGCGCCGATCTCGTCCTCTTCCTCCTCGGCTCCGGGGAACCCGGGCGAGTCCTGGTTGAAGGTCTGGACGCGGTCCGAGGACAGACCGGTGGCCGAGCCCAGAGCGACCTTGACGTTGCCGCCGCCCCAGTCGTTGCCGACCACGACGTCGTCGAACCCGTCGTTGTTGACGTCCCCGATGCCGGTGCCCATCTTGTTGCCCGCGGCTTCACCGGGGACCCAGCTCCTGGTGAAGCCGGCGCTGCCGCCGCCGAGCAGCAGACTGTTGCCCCAGACGCCGTCGCCCTCGTAGTGGAAGGCGACGATGTCGTCCTTGCCGTCACCGTTGACGTCGCCGGACTCGGTGGTGTCGACGGGGCCGCTGATCGCCTCGCCGGTCTTCAGGAGAGGCATGGTGGCGGCGGGCGTTCCGGCACGCGAGACGGGGCCCTTCCACACGGTCCCGGTGGTGTTCTCGGGGTCGTCGCCCTGGACGTCCTGGTGGGCGAACAGGGTGAGGTCCGTCTTGCCGTCGCCGTCGAAGTCGCCGGTCTGCGGGGAGCTGTAGCCGGCCAGGGCCGTGCCGCCGGTGAGTCCGGAGGCGGAGCCCCACAGGATCACGGAGCCGGCCTTGCCGCCGGAGATCACCAGGTCGCCGAAGCCGTCGCCGTCCAGGTCGCCCTTGGTGAAGGTGGACCCGAACTGCTGGTTCGCGGTGGCGGAGCCCGGGACGCCGCTGGTGGAGCGGCTGATGAGCTTCTTGTCGGCGGCGGAGACGCCGTCGGCGGAGCCGTAGGTGACGGCCACGTAACCGGCCTTGGCCTTGCTCGATATCGTGCCGTTCGGGGCGCCCACGACCAGGTCGGCGTAGCCGTCGCCGTTGAAGTCGTCCTGCGCGTCCGCCGCCGTGGTGGCCGCCTGGGCCGAGGCCCCGGTGAGGGCCATGGCGCCGAATCCTCCGGCGAGCAGCACCGCGGCTGCCAGGGGGGCGGTGAGACGCGTACGGGTCCTGCGGTGTGCTCGGGACATAGAGCGGGGGCCTTTCGAGTCGGTCGGATTCCGCTTCGGTGCGCGGAATGCCGCGTTCAGAGAGTTCGACTCGATCGGCGCGCTTCCAGTTGTACGCCCCAATGTCATGGGTTCGTAACCGAGGAGACAGCTGGGGCGCCGAACTCCCTTTTCGTCACGGGGAGTTCAGCGCCCTTCACCGTCGGTCCACCTCGGCCGGCAGTGGCCTGCCGCGGTCTACCAGATCGCCTCGATCCACTCCGGGTGGTCGATGAACGGGTTCCGGTTGTGCTGGTAGGTGCTGTAGATCAGTTCGTTGCGACGGGTCTCGGAGGCGCTGGGCGGGTCGGCCTCGTTCCACTGCTTCAGCACGGAGAGGCGGCCGTGGTAGGGGACGCTGCCGTTGGTGACGGCGTCGTTGGGCTCCAGGTCGGCCCAGGCGTCGTCGCCCTCGTAGCGGACGGCCATGTAGAGGATCATCCGGGCGACGTCGCCCTTGACGGCGGCGCGGGGCTGGAAGGAGTTCGAGTCGGTGAGGCTGCCACCGCTGTTGGTGAAGCTGCTGCCGCCGTTGTCGAAGTCCTTGTTGCCGCGGATGCTGTTGACCTGGACGTCCTCGGGCCGCAGGTGGTGCAGGTCGGTGCCGGGGCCGGCGGAGGTGCCGAAGTCGCCGTGGGACTGGGCCCACACGTGCTCGCGGTTCCAGTCGCCGACGTCGCCGCCGTTGAGCGTCTTGCTGCGGGAGATGCCCGAGTAGAGCAGGACCACGTTGCTGCTGTTGTTCGGGTCCTGGTCGGTGACCTTGAGCGCCTCCCAGACCGCGGAGTACGAGATCTTCGTCTGGTTGCTGATGATCGTGTGCAGCGAACCCTTCAGGGCCGTGCCGGTCTTGCCGATCGCGTTCGCGTAGTACGTGTCGTCGTACGCGGTGCTGGTGGCCGCGGCGGGGGTCGCGGCGACCGTCGGGAGGGTGAGGCCGACGAGGACGGCGGAGACGCCGGCCGCCAGCGCCTTCCACTTGCCAAGCTGCGCAACGGACATATGGGGTGCCCTTTCCCGAGAACGGCACGCGCCGGTACGCGGGTCCGGGGGATGGGTCCGGAACAACGGGTCCGCGTTCTACGCGTGTTGACACTTCGGTCAATCGGGAGCGTGGCATGGACATGAGGGCTCTTGCGTAACGGGGAGGAGTCTTTTGTGTGACGTTCCCGCATACGACGCAACCCTCGGCCGTTTCCGGTCCGAGGGCTGCGAAGAGGCAGGGTTTACCCCAACTGGCTTAGGGCTGGCCCTAGTTGACGTCCGACGCGTCCAGGCGGTAGAGCGCCTGGGTGTTCTGGGTGTTCTGGGAGTCGGCGGAGTCGGAGGACTGGGAGGACTCGGACGACTGGGAGGACTCAGAGGATCCGGAGGAGGAGTCGCTGCCGTACTCGCTCGTCTTCACCGCCGTGGCGTGTTCCTGGACCCAGGCGGTCACCTCGGAGCTGACGCTGTCGGAGCCGCCGCCCGTGCCGCCGCCCCCGCCCATGCCTCCACCGCCGAGCACGATGTAGTGCAGCTCGCCCTTCTTCACGAGTTCCTTCAGCTTGGCGAGGGTCATCGCCTTGTCGCTGCCGGACCAGCCCCACATGGAGATGACGGGCTGCCCGGTGCTGACGATCATCTGGGCCGCGCTCTGCGAACTGGAGACCGCGACCAGCCACTTGGCGCCGTCCCGGTGCTTCTCCAGGTAGGAGGTCATGGCGCTGTCGGCGCCGCCGCCCATGCCGCCACCGCCCATGCCGCCGCCGCCCGCGCCGTTCGGCGGGGTGCCGGTCTGGTCGCCGCCCTGCTCCTGGCCGTCGGGGGCGCCACTGGGAGCGCCGCTGGGGGTACCGCCGGGAGGCGTGCCCGTCTGGCCGCCGCCCGGTGCCTCGCCGCCGGCTTCCGCGCCGCCCTGCTGCTGACCGCCCTGCTGTTGGCCGCCGGGAGCCTGGCCGCCGCCGGGGAAGCCGCCCCGGCCGCCACCGCCGCCCGGGCCGCCGCCCATGCCGCCGCCGGTGGTGGGGCCGGCCGTCGGGTTCGTACCGCCCATGCCGCCGCCGGAACCCGAGGGCACGGAGGCGGCGTAGGCCGCCGGCCCGGCGAGGGAGGCGACGACGGCGGCGGCCACGGCGCCGGAGAGGAAGCGCGCCCGGCGCCCGGAACGGAAGAGGAACAGCCCCGCGATCGCCAGGACCATCACCGCGGCGACGGCGGGCCACAGCCAGCTGTTCCAGCCGGAGGCGCGCCGCAGCAGGACGACGGCCCAGACGCCGGTGGCGGCGAACGCCACGGGCAGCACCCAGGACCAGCGCCGGGCGTCACCCGTGCGGAAGGCGCGCAGGAGCATCGCCCCGCCGCCCCCGCACAGCGCCGCGATGCCGGGCGCGAGCGCGGTCGTGTAGTACGGGTGCATGGTGCCTTCGGCGAGGCTGAAGGTCAGGTAGTGCAGCACGGTCCAGCCGCCCCACAGGAGCAGCGCGGCGCGCGTGAGGTCCGTACGGGGGGCGCGTCCGCGCAGGACGAGTCCGCCGGCGAGGGCGATCCCGGCGAAGGGCAGCAGCCAGGAGATCTGGCCGCCCAGCACCTCGTTGAACATCCGGCCGATCCCGGCGGTCCCGGAGAACCCGCCTCCGCCACCTCCGCCGCCCCCGCCGTTGCCCTCGCCGCCGAGGACCCGGCCGAGGCCGTTGTAGCCCATGATCAGGTCCCAGGCGGTGCCGTCCGTGGAGCCGCCGATGTACGGCCGCGACGAAGCGGGCACGAAGGACACGGCGGCGGCCCACCAGAAACTGGAGACGGCGAGGGCGACCGCGGCGACGGCGAGGTTGCGTACGCGGCGGAGCAGGCCCGCCCGTGTCGCGTACAGGTAGACGGCGAAGACGGCGGGCAGGGCGATGTAGCCCTGGAGCATCTTGGTGTTGAAGGCGAAGCCGAAGCAGACGGCCGAGCCGACCAGCGGCAGCAGCCTGCCGTTGCGGACGGCGCGCAGGGCCAGGGCGGCGCCCGCGACCATCAGCAGGACGAGCAGCGTGTCCGGGTTGTTGTCGCGGTTGATGGCGACGGTGATCGGGGTGAGCGCGAGGACGAGCGCGGCGACGGCGGCCGGGCCGTGTCCGAAGACGCGCTTGACCGAGGAGTGCAGGATCCAGATCGTGCCGAGGGCGGCGGCGACCAGCGGCAGCATCATCTGCCAGGTGCCGTACCCGAAGACACGGCAGGACAGCCCCATGACCATCAGGACGACGGGCGGCTTGTCCACGGTCATGAAGTTCCCGGCGTCCAGCGAGCCGAAGAACCATGCCTTCCAGCTCTGCGTGCCGCTGAGCACGGCGGCGCTGTAGAAGCTGTTCAGGCTGGAGGAGGAGAGGTTCCAGGAGTACAGCACGCCGGCCAGGACGAGGATCGCGCCCAGCGCGGGCAACGACCAGCGGGGCGCCTGCGCGGGCCGCGCGTCCGGCTCGGCGGTCGGCGCCGCCGCGACGGCCGCGGTCGCGGGGGCGGGGGCGTGGGGGTACGGATCGGTGGCAGATGTCACCAGGGCATCGTGCGCGGGGGGTTTGGGCGCGGGCTGTGGTGGACCTGGGACTCAGCTGTGAGCGGGGCCCGTCACCCGGGTCCGCCCCCGGGCTGCTCAGGGCTAGGCCAGAAATGACGTGAACTTCGCCTTGTATGCGGAGATCTGCGAGCAGCGGCCATCGTTGAAGTCCTGAGACCGGCTGTTGTCGAAGCCGCCTTTGGGTATCCCGCCCAGCGGTATGAAACCCGGGATCTCGGCGAACACCTCGGCAGCCGCCGCTGCCTGCTCGGGTTTCTTCCTCTTGGCTTCGTCGACTTGCTCGCCCGCCGACCGAAGGTGTCTTCGCAACTCGGCGCTGGGAGCACGGGAAGCCCGCGCGAACACTTCCGGCCGGCTGAGGGTTCTGTCTCCTGTGCCGATGATGAACAGTGCTTCCAACGACGCGTACAACTGGCCGCACCGGTAAGGATCGCTCTCGGTGTTCGTCACAGCTCTCTCGCCCTTCGACGGCTCGCGCTGTTCCTACCCAACCGCTCGTCGGGTGAACGCGCCGCGGTCGGCATGGCGCGGACTGGAACGCGCGCACGCACCTGGGCCGCCGGTACGACGCGTACGGTTGCCCACTGTCCGGAATTCACGGGCAGGTCCCCCGTCCTCAACCCGCTCCCCCTACCGTGACGCCATGCGTCTGCGATCCGTACTCGTCACCCTCGCCGCCGGCCTGGCGGCGGCCACCTGCGTCACCGCCGCCGGGCCCGCCACCGCCCACAGCGGCCCCGCCGGCTCCCCGCGCGGCGGCGCCTGCTCGTCCGCCGTCAGCATCGAGAGCTTCTCCGACGCCCTCGACAAGACGACGTACGAGGGCACGTTCGTCGGCAACCTCTCCGCGCTGGCCGTGGACCGCGACGGAGCGCTCGTCGCGCTGTCCGACCGGTCCTCCCTCTTCACCCTGGACCCGAGGACCCTGAGCCCGCGCTCCACCGTGCCGCTCGCCGACGAGAGCGGCGCCGCGCTCGACTCCGAGGGGCTCGTCGTCGACCGCGACGGCACCCGGCTCGTGTCCTCCGAGACCGAGCCCTCGGTACGCCGCTACGGCCGCGACGGCGCCCTCCTGGACCGCCTCCCCGTGCCGGACGCCCTGCGCGTCGCCCCCGCAGGCCGCGCCACGTCCAACCAGACCTTCGAGGCGCTGACCCTCCTGCCCGGCGGCCGCACCCTGCTGGCCGGCATGGAGGGCTCCCTGTCCGGTGACACCCCCGGCGTCGTACGCCTCCAGAGCTGGCAGCGCCACGGCGGTCACGGCGGTCACGGCGGCCGGGACTTCCGGCTCGCCGCCCAGTACGGCTACCGCACCGACACCGGCCTCGGCCTCGTCGAGACCGCCGCGGCCCCCGACGGCCGCCTCCTCGTCCTGGAGCGCGGCTTCACCGCCGGGGTCGGCAACACGGTCCGCCTCTACCTGGCCGACCTCCGCCACGCCACGGACACCTCCCGCGTCGAGGCGCTGACCGGCCAGGACGGCGTACGCCTGGTCCGCAAGACCCTCCTCGCCGACCTCGTGGACTGCCCCTCCCTCGGCGCGACCGCCAAGCAGCCGCAGCCCAACCCGCTCCTCGACAACATCGAGGGCATGACCGTCACCGGCGGCAGCCGAGGCGCCCTGCGGGTCCTCCTCGTCAGCGACGACAACCAGGGCACCACCCAGACCACCCGCTTCTACTCCCTGCGCGTACGCCTCTGAAATATTGCGGCCGAATGTTGCGGAGGGATGAAATCCGGTTCCAGCGGTGTTGGTGCCTTCCGGACGATCAGGGCCGAGGGAAGGCATCAGGAGTGACAACGCAGCGGGGATGGGCACGGCGGCTGGCCGGGTACGCCTGGCGGTACCCGAAGGACGTCGTGCTCGCGCTGGGCGCCTCGCTCGCGGGCATGGCCGTCATGGCCCTCGTGCCCCTCATCACCAAGGTGATCATCGACGACGTCGTCGGGGACCACTCCCGCGCCATGGGCCCCTGGGCCGGCGCGCTCGTCGGCGCCGGCGTCCTCGTCTACGTCCTCACCTACATCCGCCGCTACTACGGCGGCCGCCTCGCGCTCGACGTCCAGCACGACCTGCGCACGGACATGTACGCCACGATCGTGCGCCTCGACGGCAGGCGCCAGGACGAGCTGTCGACCGGCCAGGTGGTGGGACGCGCGACCAGCGACCTCCAGCTCATCCAGGGCCTGCTCTTCATGCTCCCGATGACGATCGGGAACGTCCTGCTCTTCCTGATCTCGCTGGGCATCATGGCCTGGCTGTCGCTCCCGCTCACCCTCGTCGCCCTGGCCGTCGCCCCCGCCATCTGGTTCATCGCGAGGCGCAGCCGCTCCAGGCTCCACCCCGCGACCTGGTACGCGCAGGCGCAGGCCGCCGCCGTGGCCGGGGTCGTCGACGGCGCGGTCAGCGGCGTACGCGTGGTGAAGGGCTTCGGGCAGGAGGACCAGGAGACCGGGAAACTCCGCGAGATCGGCCGCCGCCTCTTCGCGGGCCGCCTGCGTACGATCCGCCTCAATTCCAAGTACACCCCCGCGCTCCAGGCGGTCCCGGCCCTCGGCCAGGTCGCCATGCTGGCGCTCGGCGGCTGGCTGGCCGTGAGGGGCGAGGTCACGCTGGGCACGTTCGTGGCCTTCTCCTCCTACCTCGCCCAGCTCGTCGGCCCCGTGCGCATGCTCGCCATGGTTCTCACGGTCGGCCAGCAGGCCCGGGCCGGCGCCGAACGCGTCCTGGAACTGATAGACACCCGGCCGTCCATCGAGGACGGCACGAAGGACCTCCCGGCCGACGCCCCCGCGACCGTCGAGTTCGACGGCGTGTCCTTCGCCTACGACGACGCCCGCCCGGTCCTGGACGGCCTCAGCCTGGAGATCCGCGCCGGCGAGACCCTCGCGGTCGTCGGCTCGTCCGGCTCCGGCAAGTCCACGGTCTCCCTGCTCCTGCCGCGCTTCTACGACGTGACCGGGGGAGCCGTCCTCATCGGCGGCCTCGACGTGCGCGAGCTGACCCTCGACTCCCTGCGGGCGGCCATCGGCCTCGTCCCCGAGGACTCCTTCCTCTTCTCGGACACCGTCGCCGCCAACATCGCGTACGGCCGCCCCGAGGCCACGCGGGAGGAGATCGAGACGGCGGCCAGGGCCGCCCAGGCGCACGGCTTCATCACCGCGCTGTCCGACGGCTACGACACCAAGGTCGGCGAGCAGGGCCTGACCCTCTCCGGCGGCCAGCGCCAGCGCGTGGCCCTGGCCCGCGCGATCCTCACCGACCCGCGCCTGCTGGTCCTCGACGACGCCACCTCGGCCGTCGACGCCCGGGTCGAGCACGAGATCCACGAGGCCCTGCGCGGGGTCATGGCCGGCCGCACGACCCTGCTCGTCGCCCACCGCCGCTCCACCCTCAACCTCGCCGACCGCATCGCCGTCCTGGACGGCGGGCGCCTCGCCGACATCGGCACGCACGAGGAGCTGACCGGGCGCTCCCCGCTCTACCGCCGCCTGCTCACCGACCCGGACGAGCTGGGCGCGGCCTCCCCCGGCCACCCCGAGCGGTCCCCCGCGCGGTCCTGTCCGCCCGAGGACACCTCCGTACGGCAGGAGCTAGACGCGGAGTTCGACGCCGAGCGCGGTGTCACCCCGCGGCTGTGGACCGGTGACCGCGAGCCCAAGGACATGGCGCTGGCCGGCACGCCCGCCACCCCCGAACTCCTCGCCCAGGTCGACGCGCTGCCGCCCGCCACCGACACCCCGGTCATCGACGAGGCACGCGCGGTCACGCCCGAGGACTCCTACGGGCTGCGGCGCCTGCTGCGGGGCTTCGGACTGCCGCTGCTCGCCAGCCTCGGCCTCGTCGCCGTCGACGCGGGCATGGGCCTGCTGCTGCCGGTCCTGATCCGGCACGGCATCGACGAGGGCGTCTCCGAGATGGCGCTCGGCGGGGTGTGGGCGGCCTCGGTGATCGCGCTGGTCAGCGTGCTCGTCCAGTGGGTGGCGCAGACCGGCGAGATCCGGATGACCGGACGCACCGGCGAACGGGTCCTGTACTCGCTCCGGCTGAAGATCTTCGCGCAGCTCCAGCGGCTCGGGCTCGACTACTACGAGCGGGAGCTGACCGGCCGGATCATGACCCGGATGACGACGGACGTGGACGCGTTGTCCACCTTCCTCCAGACCGGCCTGGTCACGGCCTTCGTCTCCGTCGTCACGTTCTTCGGCATCATGGCCGCGCTGCTGGTGATCGACGTCCAGCTCGCGCTGATCGTCTTCCTGACGCTGCCGCCGCTGATCGTCGGCACGTTCTTCTTCCGCCGGTCCAGCGTGAAGGCGTACGAACTGGCCCGTGAGCGGGTGTCCGTGGTCAACGCGGACCTCCAGGAGTCGGTGGCGGGACTGCGGATCCTGCAGGCGTTCCGCCGCGAGGGCGCGGGCGGCAGGCGCTTCGCGGAGGGCAGCGAGAGCTACCGTCAGGCCCGCATCCGCGGGCAGTGGCTGATCTCCGTCTACTTCCCGTTCGTGCAGCTGCTGTCGTCGGTGGCCGCCGCCTCGGTGCTGGTCGTGGGCGCGGGCCGGGTCGACGCGGGCACCCTCACCACCGGCGCGCTGGTGGCGTACCTCCTCTACATCGACCTGTTCTTCGCCCCCGTGCAGCAGCTCTCGCAGGTCTTCGACGGCTACCAGCAGGCGACCGTCTCCCTCGGCCGGATCCAGGAACTGCTCCGGGAGCCGACCTCGACGACGGCCGCCGAGAAGCCCCTCGACGTGCTGTCCCTGCGCGGCGAGATCGCCTTCGAGGACGTGGACTTCGCGTACGGGCCCGCCGCAGAGGCGGAGGAAGCGCTCAGCGGGGTGCGGCTGAGCATCCCGGCCGGGCAGACCGTCGCGTTCGTCGGCGAGACGGGCGCGGGCAAGTCGACCCTGGTCAAACTCGTCGCCCGGTTCTACGACCCCACCGGCGGCCGGGTCACCGTCGACGGCACGGACCTGCGCTCGCTCGACCTGACCTCCTACCGGCACCGGCTCGGCGTCGTCCCGCAGGAGGCGTACCTCTTCCAGGGCACGGTCCGGGACGCCATCGCGTACGGCCGCCCCGACGCCACGGACGCCGAGGTGGAGGCGGCGGCCCGCGCGGTCGGCGCGCACGACATGATCGCCACGCTGGACGGCGGCTACCTCCACGAGGTCGCCGAGCGCGGCCGCAACCTGTCCGCCGGCCAGCGCCAGCTGATCGCGCTGGCCCGCGCCGAGCTGGTCGACCCCGACATCCTGCTCCTCGACGAGGCCACGGCCGCGCTCGACCTGGCCACCGAGGCCCAGGTCAACCAGGCCACCGACCGCATAGCGGGCCGCCGTACGACGCTGGTCGTCGCCCACCGGCTGACCACGGCCGCACGGGCGGACCGGGTCGTGGTGATGGCCGGCGGCCGGGTCGCCGAGGACGGCACCCACGACGAACTGCTCGCGCGGGGCGGCCGGTACGCGCAGTTGTGGCGGACGTTCGTGGGGGAGCCGGACCCGGTCGCCACCACGACCTGAGCCGCGGGACGAAATACGTCGTGAACACGCAGAAAAGCCGCAACCGACGGGTAGGGCAACCGTTCGCCGTACGTCATGCGTCCGTACAGCAGTACGTCGGAGCAGTACGCCATCGGAGCAGTACGCCGGTCGCAGCGGGCCGTGGAGGGACACCAGTGGACATGGGCGCGATACGCCGACGCCTCGCGCTCGGTACCGCCGTGCTGACGGCGTCCGGGCTGCTGGCGCTCGCGGGCCCGGTGGGTGACGCGTCGGCGGCGGCACCGTGCGCCGGACGGAAGGTCCGCACGCTGACCTTCTCCACCGGCTTCGTGAACGTCCACAAGAAGAGCGGTTACGTGTGCGCGGTGACCTACCCCAAGAAGGTGGGCGCCCGCCGCTACATGATGGTGAGCGTGCAGGCCCGCGGGAGCGAGCGGGTGCCGAACGCGGGCCGCTTCGTGCGGTACGCGGGTCCGGTGAAGGTGCACGCCGGTCACCGCTGTGTACGGATCAGGGGGGCGGTCGGCTCGGGCTCGGTCGGCACGGGCTGGATCCTCTGCTGAGCCCGCCGTTCCCGCCCGCCCGGCCCCCGGTCGTGCGATCTTCGTACGGACCTGTCCGCAATGCCCGCAACCTCCCCTGGTGTGTCCGCTGTCGCTCCGCTAGGTTCCGGCGGACATCTGCGTATTCAGGGGAGAACGCATGCGCAAGACGCTCAGATGGCTGTTGTCTCTCGTGGTGCTCATAGGCACCGCGAGCACGGCCGGGGTGGCCACCGCCGCCCAGCCGGAAGCCTCCGGCCCGACACTCGTCACGGACGAGGCCGCGGACATCAAGGACCGCCTCCTCGCGATACCGGGCATGAGCCTGATCGAGGAGAAGCCCTACACCGGCTACCGCTTCTTCGTCCTCAACTACACCCAGCCGGTCGACCACCGGCACCCGTCCAAGGGCACCTTCCAGCAGCGCATCACCGTGCTGCACAAGGACACGGCCCGCCCGACGGTCTTCTACACCGGCGGCTACAACGTCTCCACGACCCCGAGCCGCCGCGAGCCGACCCAGATCGTGGACGGCAACCAGGTCTCGATGGAGTACCGCTACTTCACCCCGTCGCGGCCCGCGCCGGCGGACTGGTCGAAGCTCGACATCTGGCAGGCGGCCAGCGACCAGCACCGCATCTTCACGGCCCTCAAGCCGGTCTACGACAAGAAGTGGGTCTCGACCGGCGGTTCGAAGGGCGGCATGACCGCCACGTACTTCGAGCGCTTCTACCCGCGTGACATGGACGGCGTCGTCGCGTACGTCGCCCCCAACGACGTGGTGAACAAGGAGGACTCGGCGTACGACCGGTTCTTCGCGAAGGTCGGCACCAAGGAGTGCCGCACCAAGCTGAACGCGGTGCAGCGCGAGGCGCTCGTGCGCCGTACGCCGCTGGAGAAGAAGTACAAGGAGCTGGCCGCCGCCGAGGGCTACACCTTCAACACGATCGGCGGTCTGGACCGGGCCTACGAGGCGGTCGTCCTCGACTACGTGTGGGGCTTCTGGCAGTACAGCCTGCTCGCCGACTGCGACACGATCCCGGCGGACGCGAAGAACGCCACGGACGACGAGATCTGGACGTCGATCGACACGATCTCCGGCTTCTCGGCCTACACGGACCAGGGTCTGACGCCGTACACGCCGTACTACTACCAGGCCGGCACGCAGCTCGGTGCGCCCACCATCGGCTTCCCGCACATCGAGAAGAAGTACATCCGCTACGGCTACCAGCCGCCGCGGAACTTCGTGCCGCGCGACATCGAGATGACGTTCCAGCCGGGCGTCATGCGCAGCGTCGACTCCTGGGTCAGGCACCACGCGAACCGGATGCTGTTCGTGTACGGGCAGAACGACCCGTGGGGTGCCGAGCCGTTCCACCTCGGCAAGGGCGCCCGTGACGCGTACGTCTTCACGGCCCCCGGCCTGAACCACGGCGCCAACGTCGCGGGTCTCGTCCCCGACCAGAAGGCGCTCGCCACGGCCCGCATCCTCCAGTGGGCGGGCGTCGCCCCGGCCGCCGTCCAGGCGGACCCGCGGAAGGCGAAGCCGCTGGCGAAGTACGACTCGAAGCTGGACAAGCGCACGGTCGAGCGCCAGCTCCGTCCGTAGTCCCGCGCGGGTTCCGCGTGCCGCGCCCGTCCGTCGAGCCCCCGGGCTACGACGGGCGGGCGCAGCCCACCGGTTTCGGCCCGCCGAGCCGGACGTACAGCCGCGTCGACGCGGGGCAGTCGGAACGCCGCTCCACGGCCGAGGTCACCCGGTACCCGGGCGTCCTGCCGTCCCCGCCGCCGTTCCGGTCGCACGTGGTCTCCCGCACCTGGCCCGTCCCCACGTCGTGGACGCAGTCGCCGACGATGGTGCGGGGGCCTCCGCCGCCGCCCGGGTCGCCGGGGTGCGGGGCCTGCAGGCCGCGCATACAGGCGTAGCCCCGCGGGACCGTGCCGCCGCCGTCCTCGCCGGCCGGCGGCTTCTGCTCGCTGATGTGCAGGACGAAGTCCGTGGTGGCGGGGCAGGGCGGACCCTCGTCCGCGCCGCCGTCGTGCCGGGCGACCACCCGGGCCGCGGCCCGCTCGCCGGTGCAGGGCACCTCGGTGAACGACTCGCGCCCGAACGAACTGCACTCGTCGATCCCGAGGAACACCACCCCGTACCCGAAGGTCCGCGTCGGGGCCGGCGCCGCGGTGCTCTCCCGCGCACCGCCGCCGTCGCCCCCGGACGACCGCCCGCACCCGGACAGAGCCGCCGCCACCGCCACGAGCAGCGCGCACAGCACGCCCGCGAAGCTTTGTGCACCGCGCATGACACCCCCCGTTCCCCGCCCAGCGTGGCCCGCCGGGACGGGCCCCGTCGGGCATACGGGGTGTTTTGGGCCACTTGGGGGCGGCCCGCGCGAGGCGCGTCGTAGGCCCCGTACGCCAGGGCCGTACGCACGCCCCGCGCATCGGCCCTAGTACGTCAGCCCGTGCCCCACCGGGTACAGCACCCGGGCCGGATCGTCCGCGCGCTGCACCGGCACCGGCAGCCTGCCGCGCGGGCCGGCCCGGCCGGCGAGCACCCGCACCGCGGCACGCAGCTCGACGTCCGTCCACGAGTACGACGCCAGGTAGGCCTTCACGCCCGGCAGGTGGGCCACGTCGTACGGATTGCGGATGGCCAGCGCGACCACCGGGCGGCCCGTCGCGAGCAATTGCTCCACGAGGGTCCGCTGACTGGAGGCTGCGGTGACGTTGTACGTCCCCACCAGCACCGCGTCCACGTCCTGGGCCGCGGCGACGGCCTTCGCGACGGTCGCGGCGGAGGGCGCCGTGCCGGTGGACAACGCCGTGGCCGTGAAGCCCAGTTCGGTGAGCGCGGCCGCCAGCACGGCCGTGGGCGGACCGGTGGTGCCGGACGGCGAGGCCGGATCGGCGCCGACGACGAGCACCTTCCTGTGCGTACGACGCGACAGCGGCAGCAGCCCGCCGGAGTTCACCAGCAGTGTCGTCGTCCGCTCGGCGATCCGGTCGGCGGCCTTCAGGTGCGCGGGAATCCCGACGGCACGGTCCACCCCGCGATCCGTGACGTACGGGTCCTTCAGCAGCCCGAGCTTCGCCTTCAGCCGCAGGATGCGCAGGATCGATTCGTCGAGGCGGGCCTCCGTCAGCTCACCGCCGCGGACGGCCGCGAGGACCGCGTTCCAGGCGACGTCCAGCTCGGGCGGGTTGAGGAGCTGGTCGACGCCGGCCTTCAGGGCGAGCACGGGCACCCGGTCGTCGCCGTACTTCGTGCGGACGCCCTGCATGCCGAGCGAGTCCGTCACCACGACCCCGTCGTAGCCGAGCCGTTCGCGCAGGATGCCGGTGAGGATCGGGCGGGAGAGGGTGGCCGGGTCGCCCGCCGGGTCGAGCGCCGGGACCATGATGTGCGCGGTCATGATCGAGTCGATGCCCGCGGCGACGGCGGCGCGGAAGGGGGGTGCGTCCAGCTCGGCCCACTGCGCCTCGGTGTGCTCGATGACCGGGAAGCCGTAGTGGCTGTCGGTCTCGGTGTCGCCGTGCCCCGGGAAGTGCTTGGAGGTGGCCGCGACCCCGGCGCCCTGGTAGCCCTTCACCTGCGCGGCCACCAGGCCCGCCACGGCCTCGGGGTCGGCGCCGAAGGAGCGTACGCCGATGACCGGGTTGGCCGGGTTGACGTTCACGTCGGCGACCGGGGCGTAGTCCTGCAGGATGCCCATCGCACGCAGTTCGGTGCCACCGATCCGGCCGGCCGTGCGGGCGTCGGTGCGCGAGCCGCCGGCGCCGAGGGCCATCGCGCCGGGGAAGAGCGTCGCGGGGGTGCCCACCCGGGCGACTATGCCGTGCTCCTGGTCGGTGGAGATGAGCACGGGCAGGCCGCGGGGCCGGGCCAGGGAGGCCCGCTGGATGCCGTTGCTCAGGTCGGCGATCTGGTGCGGTTCACGGGTGTTGTGCGCCCACCCGAAGTAGATGATGCCGCCGACCCGGTACTTCGCGATCAGCTCGGCGGCCGTGCGTACGCCGATCTCCGCGAGGTTGGCGTCGATGTCGGCCTGGTCGGGCTCGGTGGCGGAGTGCCCGTACACCCGCATCACGAAGAGCTGTCCGACCTTCTCCTCGAGCGTCATACGGGAGACGAGGGCGCGCAGCCGCTTGTCGCCCTCGTGCTGCGTGGTGGCGGTGTCGCCGGCCTGTGCGGAGGTGCCGCCGGCGGCGACGGCCGCCGCCGCGCCCGCGGTGGCCGCGAGCAGCGTACGTCTGGAGGTGTGCACGTGCGCTCCTTCCCAGGAGGGCCCGGGGGCCCGTGGAGGGGCGGGTATGAAGGAAACTGCCAAGGAGCCACGGATATCCGGGAAATAACTGCCAGTCAAGAGCGCGGACAGGCGCGGCGCGGGTGAGAAGCGGGTGGGGAGCCGTCACCGGCGCCGTCGGATCAGGGGCGCGGGGGAACTGCGCGACGAGCCCCCACCGGCCCGCACCCGACCACGCACGGAATCAACCCCTACGCAGACCCGTTACGCAGACTCGTTCAGCAGCCGAGCCAGATGATCCCGCCCCCCGGCCAGCAGCCCCTCGAGCGGCGCGGCCGACTCGTACCACCGCTTCTCGTACTCCCAGCACAGCCACCCGTCCCACCCCTCGCGCGCGAGCAGCTCGACGCACTCGGCGAGGGGAAGCACGCCCGCGCCGAGCGGCAGCGGGGTGGTGTCGTCCGGGGACGCGATGTCCTTGACCTGGACGTACCCGAGGAACGGGGACAGCGAGGCGAAGCTGGTCAGGGGCTGCTCGCCGCCCAGCCAGGTGTGCATGACGTCCCACAGGGCGCCCGCCTGCCGGTGGCCGACCAGCCCGAGGACACGGGTCGCGTCGGCGCCGGTGCGGTGCGAGTCATGGGTCTCCAACAGGACGCGTACGTCGAGGTCGGCGGCGTACTCGGCCGCCGTGCCCAGCCGGCGGGCGGCCGTCGCGTCGGCGTCCTCGGGGCTCTGGCCCTCGACGGCGCCGGGGAAGACCCGGACGTAGGGCGCGCCCAGGTCCCGCGCCAGGTCGAGGAGCTCGCGGATCTCGGCGATCACCGGGGCGTCGTCGCCGGGCGCCGCCACGCGCGTGTACCCGGCCAGGCCCAGGATCTCGACGCCCGCCGCCTTGAACTCGGCGGCCACGTCGGCCCGCTCGGTGTGACCGAGGCCGGTGTGCACGGGCTCCTCGGGGTGCGCGCGCAGCTCGACGCCGTGGTAGCCGTGGGTGGCGGCGAGCCGCACCACGTCGGCGATCGGGAGGCCGGGTACACCGAGGGTGGAGAAGGCCAGTTTCACGGATGGCACCTTCGCTGTCGCTGTCGAGTTCCGGACGGGCGTCTGCCGCGCCGCCCCGGGACGGCGCGGCATGAAACGGACCCTACCCACGGCTCGCGTTCTCTCACTTCCCGGCGCGGGTCCGGACACGAGGGTTCCCTGCACGGCAGGGGGGATAGCCTTCCCGCGTGCTGCAGTACGACGATCTGACGCGTCCGGAGCGTGCCGTCTGGGACGCCTTCCCCGAGGGCCGGCTCGTGGACCTCCGCACCGGGGTCGCCGAGGAGGACGACCCCGGGGAGGGGCAGGACTGGGGCGCCGGACGCACGGTCCGCGCGGAGGTCCTGGTGGCGCTGCTGCTCGGGGCGAACGCCACACAGCGGGGAGCCGTGGCGGCCCTCGGCCTCGCGGGCGCGCGGATCGCCGGCCGCCTGGACCTGGCGGGCGCCGACATCGCCCACACCGTGCACCTCGCGTCGTGCAGGCTGGACGAGACCGTGAGCATCCGCGACAGCGCCACCCGGACGATCCGGATGACCGACTGCCACGTGTACGACATCGACGCGCGGATGGCCCGGATCGAGGGCCGCCTGGACCTGCGCAGGACGACCCTGCGGGGCGGCCGGCTCGCACTCACCAACGCCCATGTCTCCGGCGAACTGATCCTGAACGGGGCGACGCTGGAATCCGGCGGCACGTGGGCCCTGTTCGCCGGGGGACTGTCCGTCGAGGGCGCGGTGTTCTGCCGCGACGGGTTCAGGAGCAGGGGCGGACTGCGGCTGCTGGGCGCGCAGTTGTCCGGCGGCCTGATCATGCCCGGGGCGCGGCTGGAGAACCCGCACGGCGAGGCGATCCTCGCCGAGCACGCCACGGCGACGGCCGTCGAGCTGACCGACGGCTTCGGCGCGACCGGCGCGGTGTGCCTGCGCGGCATGCACATCACCAACCGGCTCACGCTGAACGGGGCCGCCCTCGGTGAGCCGGGCGGCTCCCTGGACTGCTCCCGGATGCAGGCCGGCGAGATCGACCTGACGCCCCGTACGGCCCCGCCCGGCGGTGTCGACCTGCGCGGCGCCCGGGTGGAGGTGCTGCGGGACAACGAGGCGGTCCGGGCGGCGGTCGTACGGCTGGAGGGGCTGACGTACACGTCCCTGCACGCGCAGGACGCCGCGCCGCGGGGGCCCGTCGGGGTGGAGCGCCGGGTGGCGTGGATCCGCGGGTCGCCCGGGTACAGCCCGCAGCCGTACGAGCAACTGGCGGGCTGGTACCGCCTGATGGGCCACGACGACGACGCGCGCCTCGTCCTGCTGGAGAAACAGCGCCACCGACGCGGCACGCTCCGCCCCCTCAACCGGCTCCGGGGCCACGTCTTCGACGCGACGGTCGGTTACGGGTACCGGCCCTGGCGGGCGGGGAGCTGGCTCCTGCTGCTGTCCCTCATCGGCACGCTGGTCTTCGGGGCGCACACCCCCATACCGAACAAGGAAGGCGAGGGGCCGCCGTTCAGCGCGCTCGCCTACACCCTGGACCTGCTGATCCCGATCGGGGGCTTCGGACAGCGCGGGGCCTGGCACTGGGAGAACGACGGCGTGATGTGGCTATCGTACGCGCTGATCGCCGCGGGCTGGCTCCTGACCACGGCGGTGGTGGCGGGCGTGACCCGCTCCCTGAACAAGAACTGAGCCGGTGTCACGGGCGCGGCGCATGGCCGGCGCCCGGGACACCGGACGGCGGGTCAGGCCGCCGGAGCGATGATCACAGCCGTTCCGTAGGCGCAGACCTCGGTGCCGATGTCCTGGGCCGTCGTGACGTCGAAGCGCATGGCGAGCACGGCGTTGGCGCCGCGGGCGCCGGCCGCCTCCAGGAGACGCTCCATCGCCTCGTTGCGGGTCTGCACCAGGGTCTTGGTCAGGCCCTTCAGCTCACCGCCGATCACCGACTTCAGTCCGGCGCCCAGCTGGGAACCCAGGTTGCGGGAACGCACGGTGAGGCCGAACACCTCTCCGATCACCTGCTTCACCTCGTGCCCCGGCACGTCGTTGGTGGTCACGACCAGAACGTTCGAGCCCTGTGCCGGGCCTCCGGTGTAGTCGTCGATGGGCATGGGATCCGCCTCAGAGGTAGAAAGGAGTGAAAAGAACCGAGCACCTGCACAACGGTGTCGGTGGGGTGCCGGTTCATACGGCGCCGCCCGTTTTTTTCGGGACGTGTGACCGGGCGGTCCGCGGGACACCGCCGGACCGCCCGGTCGACCGAACCGGCGGAACGGTGACTAGCTGCCGAGCCTGCCGTACACCTCGAAGGCGATCATCAGGTGTCCGACGGCGTTGGGGTGGGCGGAGCCGGGCGTCTGCGGCAGCAGCGGATCGATCCACCGCCCGGACGGGGACTGGCACATGTCCCTGCCGCGGAACACGGAGGAGGTGCCGACGAACTCGGCCTGTCCGAGGTGGGCCGCCGTCTCCAGCAGGAGATTCAACCGGTTCGTGGTCTGGTTGAGCCAGGTGATGTCGCCCTTGGCCAGGGGCACGGAGGAACCGCAGGTGCTCCCGTCGGCGGGGAACAGGTTCGGGTATCCGACCACGACGACACGCGCCTCGGGGCTGCGCTTCTTGATGTCGGTGAGCATGCCGGGTATGCGTGTGCTCAGCTTCGCGAAGTCCGCGTCCAGGTCCTTGCCGCCGCGCAGCAGTTGGTCGCGGCAGGGAGTGCCCTCCCTGGTCGTCAGCCCGGCCAGTACGCACGTGGTGAGCACGTCGGAGAAGCCGAGGTCGTTGCCGCCGAGCGTGACGGTCACCAGGTCGGTGTCCTTGGTGAGGGCGTTGACCTGCGGCGCGGACGATCCCTGCTGGTTCCACAGCGAACGCGTGGTGGCGCCGCTGCAGGTGACGTCCTTGAACACGGCCGGCTTGTAGGTCTGGGCGATCCACGACGGGTAGCTGCCCGAGGAACGCCTGCACTCCGCGTCCGTCTGCGGGGACAGGCCCGTGCCCGCGGCGTAGGAGTCACCCAGGGCGACGTACCGCTTGACGGATGTCTGCCCGGAGGTGGTGGCCGCCTCGGCCGGACCGGTCCCGCAGAACAGCAGCGAGGCCGTGACGGCGCCGAGGGCGGCGGTCGTCGCCGTCCGCCCGCGGAGTGCGGAATATCGACGGGAATATCGACGGGAATGAGGCATTGGGTCCCCTTGGGATGGAAAGGAAGCGTGCGGATCGGCGCCCCGCCGTTCGGTGCGCGGGCGCGCCTGTCGTCTCAACGGCACCGGTGCGCACCCGGTTCACCGCGCGCGGTGCGAGGCGGGTGTCAGTTCGCGGCGTCGAAGGCCTCGTAGACATGCTTGAGGTAGCGGTGCGTGCGTTCCGAGCCCAGGAGTCCGTCGCCCAGCCGGTTCATCGTGTACGCGAACGTGAGGCGCCGATCGAGGTCCATCAGGACGATCGAACCGCCCCGGCCGACCCAGAAGCAGATCCTTCCGGTGGGCATGTGCGGCATCGTCCTGGGGTCGGCGAGCGCGTAGCCGATGCCCCAGCGCACGGGAACGCCCAGGAACAGGTCGACCCCGTCGGCCTGTACGTCCAGGATTTTGTCCACCGTGTCCGCGGAGAGCAGCCGCAGGCCGTTCGCCTCGCCGTGCCGTGAGACCACGGAGAGGGCGCGGGCCAGGCCCCGTGCGTTGCCGTGTCCGTTGACGGCTCCGAGTTCGGCGCGGCGCCACCGCGGGGTGTCGACGTGCTCGTCCCGGGCGGGGCTTCCGAACAGGGTCCTGGTGAAGAGGGCCTCGGGATCGAGACCGGCCGGCGCTTCGGGGATCTGCGACGGCGGCACCAGCGGGGCGATACGCGGCCAGTCGGCCTCCCGCGCGCCGATCTGGACGTCGGCCCCCAGCGGCCCCGCGATCTCCGTGTCGACGAACTCGGTCAGGGTGCGGCCGCTGACCCGCCGGACGAGCTCGCCCACGAGCTGTCCCTGGGTCTGCACGTGGTAGCCCGAGGCGCTCCCCGGCTTCCACCAGGGCGCCTGTCCGGCCAGCCGGGCGCTCGCCGTCGGCCAGTCGTACAGGTCGTCCACGGTGAAGGGCTGCTGCCAGCCGGAGAGCCCCGAGGTGTGTGCCAGGACGTGCCGCACCTCGATGTCCTCCTTGCCCCGGGCGGCGAATTCGGGCCAGTAGTGCGCGACCGGACGGTGGAGGTCGAGCGCTCCCCGGTCGACGAGGACGAGGGCCGCGAGACTGCTGAGGGTCTTGGTGGTCGACCACAGGCCGACCAACGTGTCCTGCTGCCACGGGACGGTTCGTGCCGCGTCGGCGTGCCCACCCCACAGGTCGACCTCCATGACGCCGTCGACGTCGATCGCGAGCGACGCCCCCAGTTCTTCGCCGGATTCGAGGTGTGCTGCCAGTGCTGCCCGGACCGGTTCGAACCGGGCCGTACGTGTTCCTTCGACGGTGACCATGACTTTCCAGACTGTGGACGGCGTTCGCTCGCTCACTCAACGGGACGACAGGCACCCCGGTTCACGTCGGCGCAGGTCGAAGGGGTGTTCCGGAGGAGATCCCGCTCACACCGGACCGCCCGCGGTGGCCATGTGCACGGCCCGGTCCGCCCGGCCACGACCCGGCCGGAAGGCGGACGCCGGGGAACGGGCCCGATGACGACGGCGTACGCCTTGCTAATGTCCCTCCTGGTGTGCGGGAGGCGGACGACGGGGTCCTCACCGCTCCGAGCCACCCGAGTCACTTGCGCCGCCTGCCGTCGTGGGGGAACAGGGCATCGTGACAGGGATCGCACCGGCGTCCGGGCGGGGCGGCGTCCCGTGTCCGTCCTCATGCCGACGGGCCGCGCGTGCACGGGTGGCGACGCAGTTGAGCGGGGGCTGGGGGAACGGTGACGGCTGTGGGGCATGAGTTCGACTTCGGACTGCTGGGTCCGCTGGTGGTACGGCGGGCGGACACGGTGCTGGATCCGGGCCGGCGCAAGCAGCGGTTGCTGCTGATCCGGCTGCTGCTCGCCGACGGCCGGGCGGTCGCTGCCGAGACGCTGTGCGAGGAGCTGTGGTCGGAGCGGCCGGGGCGGACCCCGGGCGGCGCGGCGGCCTCCCTGCACGCCCACGTCAGCAAGGTCCGCGCCGTCCTGGAACCCCAGCACCTGCGCGTGCGGGGGGCGTTCGGGGTACTGGTCACCGAACCCGCCGGTTACGTCCTGCGCGTCCCGCCCGAGAGCCGGGACACCGTGCGCTTCGAGCGGGCCGTCGCCCGGGCGCACCGGCTGCTGGACCGGGGGCGGCCCGAACACGCCCTGGGGGAGGCCGAACAGGCCCTGGAGATGTGGCGCGGTGCCGCACTCGCCGACGCCGCGCACCATCTGTTCGCGGCCCAGGAAGCCGCACGCCTGGAGGAACTGCGCCAGACCACCCGGGAGATCCACGCCACCGCCCTGCTCCTGGCCGGACGGACTCCGCAGGCCGTGGCGGCGGCCCAGGAACTGACGGCGCGGCACCCGCTGTGGGAGACCGGCTGGGCCCTGCTGCTGCGCGCCCTGTACCTGGCGGGCCGGCACCCCGAGGCACTGCAGCGCTACGCGGACCTGCGCCGGCATCTCGCCGACGAACTCGGTCTCGAACCCGGTCCCGGCCTGCGGGCCCTGCACGAGGGCATCCTCCGCCACGACCTGCCGCCGCTGTCCCCGCCGGGCCCGGCCGAAGCGCCGGGCCCGGTCGGGACGGCGGGCCCGGCGGCCGCCGCTGCGGCCCACGGCGCCACGTCCTGCGGGCCGCCTGCGGGCACGACGCCCGCCGGCACGGCAGCCGGGGCACCGGCGGACTCGGCGGACCCCGACGAAGCCGTCGGCCAGGCCCGCCGCGCCGATCTGCCGGAAGCCGGCCCCCGCGGTGCGGGCGACGGCCCTGCCGCGGGCGGCGCCGCGAGCGGGTCGCCACGGGTGACGCGCCCGGCGCAGCTGCCGGGTGACCTGCCGGTGTTCGCGGGGCGGGCGGCCGAGAGCGCGTGGCTGTCCGCCGCGAGCGGCGCGCCCGGCCGGACGGGTCCGTCGGGTGCGCCCGTCGTCGTCATCGGTGGCCCTCCCGGTGTCGGCAAGACCACCTTCGCCGTCCACCACGCCCACCGCATCGCGTCCTCCTTCCCCGACGGACAGCTCTTCGTCAACCTGTGCGGACACCACCCGCACGCACCCGCCGTGGAACCCGGCGACGCCCTGCACGGCTTCCTCACCGCTCTCGGTGTCCCCGCCCCGCACATCCCCGAGGACACCGCCGCCCGCAGCACGTTGTTCCGCAGCCTGCTGGCCGACCGACGCGTCCTGCTCGTCCTGGACAACGCCCGCGACGAGCAACAGGTCCGCCCTCTGCTGCCCGCGGGAACCGGCTGCCTCACCCTGGTCACCAGCCGCAACCAGCTCCCGGGCCTGATCGCGACGGACGGGGCCAAGCCGCTCCCCCTCCCGCTGCCCTCACCGGCCGAGGCCCACGAGACCCTGGTACGGCGGCTGGGACCGGAGCGCCCGGCCGCGGAACCCGACGCCACGGCCGACATCATCCGGCTGTGCGGACGGCTGCCCCTGGCCCTCGCCGTGGTCGCCGCCCGCGCCGAACTCGAACCCGCCTTCCCCCTCCACGCCGTCGCCGATGACCTGCGGGACGCCCACGGCGGCCTGGACGCGTTCACCGGCTTCGACACCACCACCGACGTCCGGGCCGTCTTCTCCTGGTCCTACCGGTCTCTGGACGAGCCCGCCGCCCGCCTCTTCCGCCTGCTCGCCCTCCACCCCGGGCCCCACATCACCGCCCCGGCCGCCGCCGGCCTCGCCGGGCTCCCCCTGTCCCGGACCCGCCGCCTGCTCGCCGGACTGACCCGCTCCTGCCTCGTCGAACAGCCCCTGCCCGGCCGGTTCACCCTCCACGACCTGCTGCGCGTCTACGCCACCGAACTCACCCACACCCACGACGACGCGGGCGAGCGCGACCGTGCCACCCTCCGGGTCCTGGACCACCACATGTTCACGGCCTACGAGGCCAACCGGCTGTTCAAGCAGGACTCGCTGCCCGAACTCGACCTCGGCTCCCCGGACCCGGGCGTCGCTCCGGAGGTCCTCACCACGGTGGAACAGGCGAACCGGTGGTTCACCGCCGAGCACCGGGTACTGGTCGGCCTGCTGCACACCGCCGTCGGCCGGAAGCTGGACCGCCACATCACCGGACTGGCCTGGTCGCTGAAGGAGTACCTGAACCGCCAGGAGTACTGGCCGGAGGCCATCACCGCGCTGGACCCCGTCCTGGAGGTGGCCCGGCGCCGGGGCGACCGCCTGGAGGAAGGCCGCTGCCTGCGGCACATCGGCAGCATCCACGGCTACCTCGGCCATCAGGAACAGGCCCTGGACCACCTGCGGCGCGCCACCACGCTCTTCGAGGAACTCGGCGTGGTCGCCGAACAGGCCCGCGCCCACTACGGCACGGCGTGCGCGCTGTACCTGTTCGGCCGGATCCCCGAGGCCGTGGCGTTCTCCGAGCGGGGACTCGCGCTGTCCCGGGCGACGGGGGACGAGCTGTGGACGGCCGAATGCCTCGTCGAGCTGGCCTGGTTCCACTCCAACCTGGGGCAGCTGGAGAAGAGCCTCGCGTACGGCGAGGAGGGCCTCGCCCTGTTCCAGCGCCTGGACGCCCCCTGGCAGCTGGCCCAGGGCCGGGACGTCCTGGGCTTCACCCTCCGTATGCTCGGCCGGTACGAGGAGTCGGTGGCCACCTACCGGCGGGCGACGGAGGCCTTCGGGGAACTGGGGGACCACCGCAACGCCGTCGGCACCCTGATGCGACTGGGCGACACCCGCCTGGCCATGGGGGACCGGGAGGCCGCCCGGGCGGACTGGGTCCGTGCCCTGGCCTGCGCCGAGCAACGGGCGCTGGCCCGCAGCGCCCAGGAGGTCCGGGACCGGCTCGCCGCCCTGGACGCCGAAGCGGACCCCGTGCCCCTCGCACCGGAGAGGGCCGTCGGCAGCCATCGGATGCCCACTCCGGCGAGCGGCGACCCCGCGCGCGAGCTCTCCGCCGCGAGGCCGGGTTAGCCGTTCCCCGGGCTGCGCCCTGCCGGCGGCCGGCCGCCGCCGGTCACTTGGCCAGGAAGGCGAGCAGGGCGTCGGTGACCTCCTGGGCGTGGGTCCACAGCAGGCCGTGCGGGGCGCCCTCGACGACGACGTACTCGGCCTGCGGAAGCGCCCGGTGGAACGGCTCGGCGGTGGCCTCGATCGGCAGGATGCGGTCGGCGGTGCCGTGCAGGATCAGCGTGGGTACGTCGATCTTGGGGAGGTCGGCGCGGAAGTCGGTGGTCCAGGTCGCCACGCAGGCCAGGGACGCGTACCAGGAGGCCCCGGCGGCGACGTTCCAGCTGTTGCGGACGGCCTCCTCGCTGATCCGGGTGCCGAGGTTCTCGTCCAGGTTGTAGAAGTCCTGGTAGAACGCGGTGAAGTAGGCGTACCGGTCGGCGGTGACGGCCTGCTCGATGCCTTCGAAGACGCCGCCGTCGACACCTTCGGGGTTGTCGTCGGTCTTGAGCAGGAACGGCTCCAGAGAGGCGAGGAAGGCGGCCTTGGCGATCCGGGCGGACCCGTGGGTACCCAGGTAGCGGCCGACTTCGCCGGTACCCATGGAGAAGCCGACGAGGACGGCCTCGTGCAGGTCCAGGGTCTCCAGGACGGTGTTCAGATCGGCGGCGAAGGTGTCGTAGTCGTAGCCGGTGGTGGGCCGGCCGGACCGGCCGAAGCCGCGCCGGTCGTAGGTGATGACGCGGTAGCCGGCCCGGAGCAGGGCGGCGGCCTGCTTCTCCCAGGACTGACCGTCGAGCGGGTAGCCGTGGATGAGCACGACCGGCTGCCCGGTGCCGTGGTCCTCGTAGTAGAGGTCGACGGGGGCGGAGTTCTCCTGGCCGACGGTGATGAACGGCATGACGGTTGCTGCCTTTCGGTAGGTACGAGACTGGTGACGGTGACGGTGACGGGTGACGCTCACGTCACGGGAGACGGCGGGACGGGGCGGGCCGACCGCCGGTCACGCCGGCCGGCGGACCGTCCGGGCCGCCTTCTCCACGATGCGGGTCACGGCGTCGGGCCGTGAGACGGACACCGCGTGGGACGCGTCGATCTCGGTCGTGTGCGCGTGCGCCCGGGCCGACATGAAGCGCTGGGCGGCCACGGGGATGTTCCGGTCCCCGGTGGTGACCAGCGACCAGGAGGGAATCGTCCGCCAGGCGGCTTGCGTGGACTTCTCCTCCAGCGCGGCGGCGGCGACCGGACGCTGCCCCGCGGCCATGAGCCGCGCCTTGCCCGCCGGCACGTCCGCGGCGAACTGCTGGTGGAACTTGTCCGGCTTGATGTAGACGTCGGCACCCTGGCTGCCGTCCGGCAGCGTGTAGTTCACCGAGTCGATCGCCGCACCGAGCGTGCTGCCGGGGAACTTGTTCGTCAGCCCGAGCGAGCTCTCGCCGGAGTCGGGCAGGAACGCCGCGATGTAGACCAGCGCCTTGACCTTGTCCTCCAGTCCGGCGGCGGCCTGGCTGATGACGGTGCCGCCGTAGGAGTGGCCGACCAGGACCACGGGCCCGTCGATGTGCTCGACGACGCCGCGCAGGTGGGCGGCGTCGTTCGCCGGGCCGCGCAGCGGGTTGGCGGCGGCCACCACCGGATAGCCGGCGAGCTGCAGTCGTTTGACGACACCGTCCCAGCTCGCGGCGTCGGCGAACGCCCCGTGCTCCAGCACGATCGTCGGCCGCTCCTGGTGGCGGGTCGCGGCTCCGGCCGCACCGGGAAGGGCGACGGCCGTGACGGCCAGGCCCGCGGCCGCGGTGGCACCGAGCAGGGTGAGCCGACGGCCCGGAAGGGTCGGGCGGGTGATGCGCATCGTGAACGTCCTATTTCCTGAGGTGTCGTCGAGGGAGAGGGAGAGGGAGCAGGGGGAGAGGGCGGAGGGAGGGGACCGACGGCATGCCGGAGTCGCCCGTGCACCGGGGCCGGGCGGCCCCGGTGCACGGGCTTCGTCGCGGACGCGACGGGTCAGCGGATCTGCAGGATGTACAGGGTGTGGTTGAGTCCCTCGACATCGACGATGCTCGACCACTTGGACATGGTCCTCGTCCGGTCGCCCAGGATCATCTCGATGTTGTTGTTGCCCGAGGTGATCCGCGTGACGCCGGGGAGCTGGGGTGCTATGACACCCGCGTTGGCGTAGCACGCGGTCCGGCCGCCGCCGTCGTACCAGACCTTGACGAAGTCCGTCCGGTCGCCGCAGCCGGTCTGGTTGGTCGCGGCAGCCGGGAGGGCGGACACGAGAGCCGTCATGGCTCCCGCCGCCACGACGAGCGCGATACGCGCGATGGAGCGCTTCATGGGGGGAACTTTCCTTCCGTGGTGATGCCGTGCCGCGGAGCAGCACGGCTGACCGCCCCCTGTCCCGCCGTTCGCGGAGGGGGCAGCCGGATGATTCAGGGGAGAACGGACGGACGCTCCGGCCGGTGGCCGACCGTCGCGCACCGAGGCGCGGAGACGGCGGGACGAGGAGGTGTCGTCCGGCCCCGTGGACCGGCGCCCGTGCGTCCGGTCGGTTCAACGTGGTGCGGCGGTCTCCGGTTCACCGTGCGGCCGGCTTTCTCCGTCGCCGGGGAGCACGTCCCGTTCCTTCAGGGCTTTGCGCAGGGCCCGCACGGCGTAGAAGGCGCGGCTCTTGACGGTGCCGGGTGGGATGCCGAGGTGTTCGGCGGCCTGGGCCACGCTGCATTCCAGGTAGTACATGAGCTGGATGACGGTCCGCTGCTGCTCGTTCAGTCCCCGGAGCGCTTCGAGCACCACGTGGGAGGTGAGGACGGAGTCCGTGCCGTCCCGGACGGTGTCCAGTTCCTCGGCGGGCATCAGTTCCAGGGGGCGCAGCCGGCGGGCCCGGTGGTGGTCGGTGACCAGATTCCTGACCACGGTGAACAGCCACGGCCGGACGTGTTCCCCGCGGGTGCCCAGGAACCCGGCGTTCTTCCAGGCGCGGGCCGCCGCCTCCTGGAAGATGTCCTCCGCCTTGTGCCAGTCGCCGTCCAGCAGGCGTGCGGCGTACCGGAGGAGCAGGGGTCCGTACCGGTCGTAGAGGTCTTCGACGAAGGCGTCGCAGTCGGTGTTCGACGCGATGTGCCGGGTGTGCACCCGGGCTGGAGCGAGGGGGGCGATTCCCGCGTCCAGGGTCCCGTTCATAGGTGGCGCTCGATCCTGTTCCAGTGTTCTGTGGCACGTCTCCCGCACGAGCGGGAACGTGGTGCCAACACTGTTCGAATCGCCTTGACCAAACCTTGCCGTCTTCTTACCGCCCCACCCCGACGCTTCCCACCGCCCCGTCTTCCAGGCCCGCGGGGAACGACGGGCCCGCCCCCCCACCGGCCCGTCTTCCAGGCCCGCGGCGAACGACGCGCTCAACCCCCACCGGCCCGTCTTTCAGGGGCGCGGGGAACTGCGCGACAAGCCCCCACCGGCCCGTCTTCCAGGCCCGCGGCGAACGACGCGCTCAACCCCCACCGGCCCGTCTTTCAGGGGCGCGGGGAACTGCGCGACAAGCCCCCACCGGCCCGTCTTTCAGGCCCGGGGAACGACGCGCCCACCCCCCACCGACCCGTCTTTCAGGGGCGCGGGGAACTGCGCGACAAGCCCCCACCGACCCGCACCCGTACTCGCATCCGCCGCCCCCGGAGGCACACCGTCAGGATGACCTCGGCACCCCCGCGGACCCCCTCACCATCAGCTCCCCGAGAATCGTCGCGACCCCTCCCGGCGGAACATCCTCCCGCCCCATCGCGATCCGCCCCGCCCGCGCCCCCGCGGAAGCCAGCGGCAACCGCACGGTCGTCAGCGCCGGCACCGCGTCCGCGCTGAACGGGAGGTCGTCGAAACCGACGACCGACACGTCGTCGGGAATCCGCAGCCCCGAGTCGCGAAGCGCCGCACACGCCCCCAGCGCGACCGTGTCGTTGGCGGCGACCACGGCCGTCAACCCCGGCTCGCGCCGCAGCAGTTCGAGCGTCGCCTCGTACCCCGACCCCCGGTCGTACCGGCCGTGCACCGTACGGTCGGGATCGTCCTCGATCCCGTGCGCGGCGAGCGCGGCCCGGTGCCCCTCCAGCCGGTGCCGCGTGGTCGTCCGTTCCTCGGGCCCCGCGATGTACCCCATCCGCCGGTGCCCGAGCCCGATCAGATGCTCGGTCAGCCGCTGCCCGCCGCCCCGGTTGTCGAAGGTGAGCGCCACCGCGTCGGTGTCGGCCGGCGCCGGCGGGCGCCCGCACAGCACCACCCGCGTGCCCGCCTCCACCAGCTTGCGCAGCTTGGTCGCGACGGCCGCCGCGTGCGTGGTGTTCTCCACGGCGCCGCCCGTCAGCACCACCGCCGCGGCGCGCTGCCGCTGGAGCAGTGTGAGGTAGGTGAGTTCGCGCTCCGCGGAGCCGCCGGTGTTGCACACCACGGCGAGCCGCTCGCCTCCCGCCCGGCCCCCCGGCCCGCCGATCTCGGACTGGATCGCTCCCGCCATGATCCCGAAGAACGGGTCGGCGATGTCGTTGACCAGGATGCCGACCAGGTCGGAGGTGGCGGCCGCGAGCGCGCTCGCGGGGCCGTTCAGCACGTAGTCCAATTCGTCCACGGCCCGCAGCACCCGCTCCCGGGTGGAGGCCGCCACGGGGTAGTTCCCGTTCAGCACGCGCGACACCGTCGCGGGCGAGACCTGTGCGCGGACCGCCACGTCCGCCAGGGTCACCGTCATCTCGTCGTCCTCCGGTCGCGCATCTCGTCCTCGTCCTCAGAGCCGTACCACTCCTGTGCCGGCCCGCTGTCGCCGCCCGGCACGAAACCGCCCCCCGACCGCCGGCCCCCCCCCGACCGCCGGCCACTCCGACCGCCGGCCACCTCAGCCAGCAACCACCCCAACCGGCAACCACCCCAACCGGCGCAGACCCAATGGCCGGCCCCGACGCGCACGCCCCGACCCGCCCGCCCCGGCGCTCCCACCGAACGCACGCCCGACGCACGCCGGAGGCGCCCCGGCCCCGCACCGCACGCGCACCGGCCCGGCACGCCCGGCCGGACCTGTACCGGGTCCGCCCACCTGTACCGGGTCCGCCGCACCCGTACCGGACACCTGGCGGACCCGCATCGGACTTGCATCGGACCCGCACCGGGTCCGCCGCACCCGCACCGGGTCCGCCGCACCCGCACCGGGTCCGCCGCACCCGCTCGCCCCCGAGCAGACCCTACGGCCCCCGCCCCCACCCGTTCGCCCCCTCGAACAACTCGCCACCCCCGCGGTCTTGTCCGATCCGCTGCACAGAGGCTAGCTTGCACTTACATAGAAAGCGCTTGCTGCACCGCTCACCAGTCGCCGAGGCACACCGGCGGGGCGCACGCGGCGCGGGACACGCGCGGGACGCGTACGAAGGGAATGACGTGACACGCAAGACGGTGCGCATCGCCATGAACGGCGTGACGGGACGCATGGGCTACCGCCAGCACCTCGTCCGCTCGATCCTCGCCCTGCGCGAACAGGGCGGCCTCGACCTCGGCGACGGCACCGTGCTGTGGCCCGAGCCGGTCCTCGTCGGCCGCCGCGAGCACGCCCTGAAGACGCTCGCGGAGCGGCACGGCATCGAGCACTGGTCCACCGACCTCGACGCGGTCCTGGCCGACCCGACCATCGACATCTATTTCGACGCCCAGGTCACCTCGGCCCGCGAGGAGGCGCTCAAGAAGGCGATCGCGGCCGGCAAGCACCTCTACACGGAGAAGCCGACCTCGACCGGCCTCGACGGAGCCCTGCGGCTGGCCCGGCTGGCCGACGAGGCCGGCATCAAGCACGGTGTCGTCCAGGACAAGCTCTTCCTGCCCGGCTTGCTCAAGCTCAAGAGGCTCATCGACGGCGGCTTCTTCGGCCGTGTCCTGTCGATCCGCGGCGAGTTCGGCTACTGGGTCTTCGAGGGCGACTGGCAGTCCGCCCAGCGCCCCTCGTGGAACTACCGGACCGAGGACGGCGGCGGCATCGTCGTCGACATGTTCCCCCACTGGGAGTACGTGCTGCACGAGCTGTTCGGCCGGGTGAAGTCGGTCCAGGCACTCACCGCCACGCACCTCCCGCAGCGCTGGGACGAGGGCGACAAGCCCTACGACGCCACCGCCGACGACGCCGCCTACGGCATCTTCGAACTCGACGGCGGCGCGATCGCCCAGATCAACTCCTCCTGGGCGGTACGCGTCCACCGCGACGAACTCGTCGAGTTCCAGGTCGACGGCACCGAGGGCTCGGCGGTCGCCGGCCTGCGCACGTGCCGTGTCCAGCACCGCTCCGCGACCCCCAAGCCGGTCTGGAACCCGGACATCCCCGCCACCGAGGTCTTCCGCGACCAGTGGCAGGAGGTGCCCGACAACACCGAGTTCGACAACGGCTTCAAGGCACAGTGGGAACTCTTCCTCAAGCACGTCTACGCCGACGCCCCCTACCACTGGGACCTGCTGGCCGGCGCCCGCGGCGTCCAGCTCGCCGAGCTGGGCCTGAAGTCCTCCGCCGAGGGCCGCCGCTTCGACGTCCCGGAGATCTCCCTGTGACCATCGAACTCCCCGGCGCCGACGGCAGCCTGCGCACCTACACCCCCCGCACCACCCCCCTCCCCGTCACCACCGGCGCCCCCTTCTCCTCCCGCACGGTCTACTCGGCGGCGCACGTGGTCGCCGACCCGTACGCCGACACCACCCCCGACTCGGCCGCCGTCGTCGACTGGGACGCCACCCTCGCCTTCCGCCGCCACCTGTGGTCCCACGGACTCGGGGTGGCCGAGGCGATGGACACGGCCCAGCGGGGGATGGGCCTGGACTGGGCGGGCGCGGCCGAGCTGATCCGCCGCTCGTCGGCCGAGGCGAAGGCGGTCGGCGGCCTGATCGCCTGCGGCGTCGGCACCGACCAGCTGCCGGTCACCGGGGCCGGTCACCCGTACGGCCTGGACGAGGTGCGGGCCGCGTACGAGGAACAGCTCGCCCTCGTCGAGGAGTCCGGCTCGCGGGCCGTCCTGATGGCCTCGCGGGCGCTGGCCGCCGTCGCCGAGGGCCCCGAGGACTACCTGGAGGTCTACGGCCACCTGCTGCGCCAGTGCGCCGAACCGGTGATCCTGCACTGGCTGGGCCCGATGTTCGACCCGGCCCTGGAGGGCTACTGGGGCAGCGCCGACCTGGACGCGGCCACCGGCACCTTCCTGGAGGTCATCGCCGCCCACCCCGACAAGGTCGACGGCATCAAGGTCTCCCTGCTGGACGCCGGGCGCGAGGTCGACCTGCGCCGCAGGCTCCCGGACGGCGTGCGCTGCTACACGGGCGACGACTTCAACTACCCCGAACTGATCGCCGGCGACGACCACGGCTTCAGCCACGCCCTGCTCGGCATCTTCGACCCGCTGGGCCCGCTCGCCGCCGAGGCCGTACGGACCCTGGACACCGGTGACGTACGGGGTTTCCGTGAACTCCTCGACCCCACCGTCGCGTTGTCGCGCCACCTCTTCCAGGCCCCGACCCGCTTCTACAAGACGGGCGTGGTCCTGCTGGCCTGGCTCGCGGGCCACCAGTCGCACTTCACGATGGTCGGCGGCCTCCAGTCGGCCCGCTCGCTGCCGCACCTGGCCCGCGCGTACGAACTCGCCGACGGTCTGGGCCTGTTCCCCGACCCGGCGCTCGCCGAGTCCCGCATGAAGAACCTGCTCGCCCTGTACGGAGTGACCCAGTGAGCACGAACACCGGCCCTGTCGGGGACCTCTCCCGCTTCAGCATCAACCAGATGACGGTGAAGCAGCTGTCGATGCCGGAACTGGCCGACGCCTGCCTGGAGTTCGGGGTGCCGGCGGTCGGGCTCTGGCGGGAGCCGGTCCAGACGTACGGCCTGGAGGCGACGGCCAAGCTGGTCCGGGACGCGGGCCTCACCGTCACCACCCTGTGCCGGGGCGGCTTCCTCACGGCGATCGACCCGGCCGGGCGGGCGGCGGCGCTCGACGACAACCGCCTGGCGGTCGACGAGGCGGCCACCCTCGGCACGGACACCCTCGTGCTGGTCTCGGGCGGCCTCCCGGCGGGCTCCAAGGACCTCCACGGCGCCCGGGAGCGGATCGCGGACGCCCTGGGCGAGCTGGGCCCGTACGCCGAGGAGCGGGGGGTGCGCCTCGCCGTCGAGCCGCTCCACCCGATGTACGCCGCGGACCGCTGTGTGGTCTCCACGCTCACCCAGGCCCTGGACCTCGCGGAGCGCTTCCCCGCCCACCAGGTCGGCGTCACCGTCGACACGTACCACCTCTGGTGGGACGACCGGGCCCCACGGGAGATCGCCCGCGCGGGCGCCTCGGGCCGCATCCACACCTTCCAGCTCGCCGACTGGACGACCCCGCTGCCCGAGGGCGTCCTCAACGGCCGCGGCCAGCTCGGCGACGGCTCGATCGACATGCGCGAGTGGAAGGGCCACGTCGAGGCGGCGGGCTACACAGGACCCATCGAGGTCGAGCTGTTCAACGACGCCCTGTGGGCCCGCGACGGCCGCGAGGTCCTCGCGGAGACGGCGGCGCGGTTCGTCGAACACACGGCATGAGCCGGGCCCCGGCCCCGTCCGGGTGAACCTCAAAAAAATTCCGGGCAACCGTGCAACCCTCCCCCCACCTCGCGGGTCGTAGGTGGCATCAGGACTTCTGGAGGAGATCTGGGGGGATCGCGGGGGTTCTGATTCGGGGGAGGGGCCGAGGGGGCCCGGTCGACGGACCGGGCCCCCTCGAAATCCCCTCGGACACTCAGAAGAAGACGCCGCAGCGCAGCAGCACGTTCGCGTACGGGCGGGCCTCGCCGGTCCGGACGATCAGGCGGGCGCCGGCCGAGAGCGACTTCAGCTCCTCGTGCGAGACGTGGGCCAGCGTGGCCCCGAAGCACTCCGACAGCAGGGCGGACGCCTCCGGGTTCGCCTCCCGTACCTCCGTCGCCGCCGTCGCGCCCTCCACGACCAGCTCCTCCAGCAGGCCCGCCAGGACCTCCTCGAAGGACGGCACCCCGGCCCGGAACGCCAGGTCCACGACCCGCGGCCCGTCCGGGATCGGCATGCCCGCGTCGCAGATCAGCACGCCGTCGCCGTGGCCCAGCGCGGCCAGCGCGCCCGCGAGGTGACGGTTCAGTATCCCGGCCTTCTTCATACGGCGGCGACCTCCTCGGCGGTGGGGAAGGACGCCTGCGCGCCCTGACGGGTGACGGCGACGGCCCCGACCCGGGCCGCGTACGCCGCCGCGTCCGCCAGGGACTCCCCGGCGCCCAGCCGCCAGGCCAGCGCCGCGGTGAAGGAGTCCCCGGCGCCGGTCGTGTCCACGGCGTCCACCCGCACGGCCGGCACGCGGACCGTGCCCGAGGCGTCGGCGACCAGCGCGCCCTCCTCGCCCAGGGTGACGACCACCGAGCGCGGGCCGAGGGCGAGCAGTGCGCCGGCCCACTCCTCGGGCGTCCGGCCCGCGTCCGCGCCGAGCACCACCCGCGCCTCGTGCTCGTTCACGATCAGCGGGTCGCAGGCGGCGAGGACCGCCTCCGGCAGCTCCCGCGGCGGGGACGGGTTCAGCACGAAACGGGTGCCGGGGCGCAGGCCGCGCACGGCCTCCGCGACCGTCTCCAGGGGGATCTCCAGCTGGGCCGACACCACCCGGGAGGCGGCGAGGAGGGCCGCCGCCGGGGCCGCGCGGAGGTCGGCCGGGACCAGCCGGCCGTTCGCGCCGGGCGACACCACGATGCTGTTGTCGCCCGACGGGTCCACCGTGATGAGCGCGACGCCGGTGGGCGCGCCACCGACGAGGACCCCGGACGTGTCGACGCCGGCCGCGCGCTGCGAGTCCAGCAGCAGCCGGCCGTGCGCGTCGTCGCCGACCCGCGCGAGGAGCGCCGTACGGGCTCCCAGGCGGGCGGCGGCGACGGCCTGGTTGGCGCCCTTGCCGCCGGGGTGCAGGGCCAGGTCGGAGCCGAGCACGGTCTCCCCGGCGCCCGGCCGCCGCTCGACACCGACGACCAGGTCGGCGTTGGCCGACCCCACGACCAGCAGGTCGTACTCGAACATGGACTGTCTCCCTGTACTGGTGAATACCTGGCGATCGGGTGTCAGCCCGTGAAACCGGCCACGTTCTTCGACGTGACCACCTTCACCGGGACCTTCACCGTCTGCTCGGTCTTCCTGCCGTCGGCCGCCCGCAGCGCGTTCTCCACGGCGATCCGGCCGAGTTCCTTCGGCTGCTGCGCCACGGAGGCGTACATCGTGCCGTCCTCGACGGCCTTCAGGCCGTCCGGCGTGCCGTCGAAGCCGATGACCTGCACCGACCTGCCCGCCTTGGAGCCGAGCGCCTTGATCGCGCCGAGCGCCATCTCGTCGTTCTCGGCGAAGACGCCCTGGACGTCGGGGTGGGCCTGGAGCAGGTTCGTCATCACGTCGAGCCCCTTCGTGCGGTCGAAGTCGGCGGGCTGTTTGGCGACGACCCGGATGCCCGGGTAGGCCTTCAGTCCCTCGGCGAAGCCCGCGCCGCGCTCACGGCTGGCGGAGGTGCCGGCCTGGCCCTGCAGGATGACGATCTTCCCCTTGCCGCCCAGCTTCTCGGCCAGTGCCTTGGCGCCCAGCTTGCCGCCCGCGATGTTGTCGGAGGCCACGAGCGCGGCCGTCTTCGCCTTGTTGACGCCGCGGTCGACGCCGACGACGGGGATGCCGGACTTGTTCGCGGAGCGCACCGAGGGGCTCGCCGCGTCCGAGTCCACCGGGTTGACGATGATCGAGTCGACGCCCTCGCTGGTGAAGTTCTGCAGCTGGTTGGCCTGCTGCGAGGCGTCGTTCTGCGCGTCCGTGACGGTCAGGTCGGCCCCGAGCTTCTTCGCCTCGGCCTGCGCACCCGCCTTGATCTGTACGAAGAAGGGGTTGTTCAGGGTGGACAGGGACAGGCCGATCTTCGGGTTCGCGGAGGACGACGAGCCGTTGTTGAAGATGCTCAGGCCCCCCACGACGGCCGCCACCAGGACGACCGCGAGCCCGTACTTGATCGCCTGCGGACCCTTCCTGCCCGACGTGCCCCCGGCACCGGAGGTGACCGGCGTCGCGCCCGCCTTGCGCCGCACGGTGTCGAGCAGCACCGCCAGCGCGATGACCACACCGATGACGACCTGCTGCCAGAACGACGACACGGACAGCAGGTTGAGGCCGTTGCGCAGCACCGCGAGGATGAGCGCGCCGATGAGCGTGCCGGACGCCTTGCCCGTACCGCCCGCGAGGGAGGCGCCGCCGATGACGACCGCGGCGATGGCGTCCAGCTCGTAGCCCTGCGCGGCCTGCGGCTGCGCGGAGGACAGCCGGGAGGCGAGCACGATGCCCGCGGCGGCGGCGAAGAGCCCGGACAGCGCGTAGATGACGAGCTTCTGGCGCTTCACCCGCAGCCCGGAGAGGCGGGCCGCCTCCTCGTTGCCGCCGATCGCGTACATGGAACGCCCGATGTACGTGCGCCCGAGGATCAGGGCGGTGACGAGCCCCATGGCGATCATCACGAGGACCGGCACGGGCAGCCAGCCACCGAGCGTGTCACCGAGGTGCGAGACCGAACCGGGGAACGGGATGGGGCTGCCCTGCGAGATCACCAGGGACAGACCGCGGCCCACCGACAGCATGGCCAGCGTCGCGATGAACGGCGGCAGCTTCCCGTACGAGATCAGCACGCCGTTGACCAGGCCGCACGCTATGCCGGTGGCGACCGCGAGGATCACCGCGAGCCAGACCGGTACGCCCTCCGAAGTGGCCGTCCAGGCGAGGACGGTGGCCGACAGCGCGGCGACGGAACCGACCGACAGGTCGATGCCCGCCGAGACGATCACGAAGGTCACGCCGAAGGCGAGGATGGCGGTCACGGCCGCCTGGACGCCGATGTTGAGCAGGTTGTCCGTCGTCAGGAAGTCGCCGGACAGGGCCGACATCCCGATGACGAGGATGATGAGCGCGGTGAGCGCGCCGTTGTCGAGCAGGAGACGGCGCAGGCCGCCCGGGGCGCCGCTCGCGCCCGTCGTGCTCTTGAGCGAGTCAGTGGCCACGGGGGCCCTCCCCTGAGGTAGCAGAGTCGGAGGTAGCAGAGTCGGTGGTGGTGGTCTTCGTTGCTGCGGTGGGTGTGCTGACGGCGAGGGCCATCACGGAGTCCTGGGTCGCCTCGTCGGCGGACAGCTCGCCGGCGATCCGGCCCTGGGCCATCACCAGCACCCGGTCGCTCATGCCGAGCACCTCGGGCAGGTCGCTGGAGATCATCAGGACGGCGTGGCCGGCGGCCGTCAGCTCGTTGACCAGCTGGTAGATCTCGACCTTGGCGCCCACGTCGATGCCGCGGGTCGGTTCGTCGAGGATCAGCACCCTGGTGTCGGCGAGCAGCCACTTGCCGATGACGACCTTCTGCTGGTTGCCGCCGGAGAGCGTGCGCACGTGCTGGCCGAGCCCCGCCATCCGCACGCCCAGCTGCCCGGCGATCCTCGCGGCGGCCGTCCGCTGTCCCTTGAGGTCGACGAGCCCGCCGCGGGTCGCCGCCCGCAGGGTGACGAGCCCGAGGTTCTCCTCGACGGAGGCGTCGAGCACCAGGCCCTGGCCCTTGCGGTCCTCGGGGACGAGCCCGATGCCGGCGGCCATCGCCGCGTTGACGTCGTGGCGCGGCAGCCGCTCGCCCGCCACCGCGACGGAGCCGCTGTCGTACGGGTCGGCCCCGAAGACCGCCCGGGCGACCTCGGTGCGCCCGGCGCCGACGAGACCCGCGATGCCGACGACCTCACCGGCCCGCACCTCGAAGCCGATGTCGTGGAAGACACCGTTCCTGGTGAGTCCTTCCACGGTGAGCAGCGCGGTGCCCGGGTCGGTGCGTTCACGCGGGTACTGCAGCTCGATGGAGCGGCCCACCATCATGCGGACGAGGTCGTCCTCAGGCGTGGAGGCGGGCACCTGGCCGACGCTGCGGCCGTCCCGGATGACCGTGACGCGGTCGCCCAGGGCGGCGATCTCCTCCAGGTGGTGCGTGATGAAGACGATGCCGACGCCGTCCTCGCGCAGCCTGCGCACGATCCGGAAGAGCTTGTCGACCTCCGTGGAGGTGAGCACGGCGGTCGGCTCGTCCATGATCAGGACACGCGCGTCCAGGCTCAGCGCCTTCGCGATCTCGACCATCTGGAGGCGGGCGATACCGAGGTCGCGCACCCGGGCGCGGGGCGACACGTCGACGCCCACCCGCTCCAGCAGCCCGGCGGCGTCGGCCTCCATCCGCTTGCGGTCGATCATGCCGAGGCGGCGCGGCTGGCGGCCCAGGAAGATGTTCTCGGCGACGGTGAGGTCGGGGACCAGGTTGAACTCCTGGTAGATGGTCGCGATCCCGAGGCGCGCGGCGTCCTGCGCGCCGTGGATGCGGACCTTCTCGCCGTCGACCACGATCTTCCCGGCGTCGGGGCGGTAGGCGCCGGACAGCATCTTGATGAGGGTGCTCTTGCCGGCACCGTTCTCACCGAGCAGTACGTGCACCTCGCCGCGGCGCAGGTCGAAGTCGACGCTGTCGAGCGCGACCACACCGGGGAAGGTCTTGCGTATCCCTTCGATACGCAGCAACTCGTCGGGGCTGCTGCTCACGGGTTGCTCCTTCGAGTGGCGTTCGTGAGGTTCTCTTGCGTGGTGCGGAGGGCCGCGGGTTCGCCGCAGGAACGGCGGACGACGAGAGCGGCGGGGAGGGTCACCGACCGCGGGGGCCGCCCCTCGATGCGGTCGACCACGGCGCGCACGGCGGCCCGGCCCAGCTCGGGGGTCGGCTGGGCGATCGCCGTGACGGGCGGATCGGTGTGCACGAACCACGGGATGTCGTCGAAGGCCGCGAGCGCGATGTCGTCGGGCACGCGCAGTCCGCGCGCCCGTACGGCGTCCAGGGCGCCCAGGGCCATCAGGTTGTCGGCCGCGAAGACGACCTCGGGCGGGTCGGCCAGGTCGAGGAACTCCTCGGTGGCCCGCCGGCCGCTGGCGGCCTGGAAGTCGCCCTGCCCGATGTACGCCTCGGGCAGCGGCAGCCCGTGCTCGCGCAGCGCGTCCCGGAAGGCCTCGACGCGCTCGCTGCCGGTGGTGGTGGCCGCCGGGCCCGCGATGATGGCGAGCCTGCGGTGACCGAGGCCGTACAGGTGGGCGACCAGGTCGCGCACGGCGGCCCGCCCGTCCGCGCGCACCACGGGCACGTCCACGCCCGGGATCCAGCGGTCGACGAAGACCATGGGGGTCCCGGTGCGGGCGGCGTCCAGCATCAGCGGGGAACCGCCGTCGGTGGGGGACACCAGCAGGCCGTCGATCCGCCGGTCGAGGAGCGTACGGACGTGGTGGTCCTGCAGGTCGGGCCGCTCGTCGGCGTTGCCGATGATGACGCTGTAGCCGAGGGCGCGGGCCTCCTCCTCGACGGAGCGGGCCAGCTCGGTGAAGTACGGGTTCAGCACGTCGCTGATGACCAGGCCGAGGGTGCGGGTCTGGTCGGTGCGCAGGGAGCGGGCGACGGCGTTCGGGCGGTAGCCCAGCGCGTCGACGGCGGCCAGCACACGGGTGCGGGCGTCCGCGCTGACCGACGGATGGTCGTTCAGGACGCGCGACACCGTGGCGACGGACATGCCCGCCTCGGCGGCGACGTCCTTGATGCTCGCCATGACCGCTCCACCTCCTTGTGGAATCGATTACATGCACCTGCTGGAGTGATTGGAATCGATTACATCGAAGTTGACAAGCCCCTGAGACCGGATCGTGATAAAGGCGTCCGCCGGTGGGCGGCGGGGTCGGTGGGGCCGCGCCCTCGCGGGAGTGCGGGTCCCTGCGCACTCGACGCGCAGGGACCCGCACCCGGCGACCGGGCCGGAAGCCGCGGACCCCAGGGGCGCGGGGAACTGCGCGCCCGACCCCCCGCGCACCCGCGGTCGACCGCGGGTGCGGGAGGCCGCGGGAGGCCGGAGGAGGCGGTCGGCCTTGCCGGCTTTGCGCACCGCGTTCGTCGACTGCGACTGCGGCTGCGGCTGCGGCTACGGGCGGCTGCGGCTGCGTGGCCGGATGCGTCGACGCCGCCGGGCCGTTGATGTCGGAGCCGGTCCCGGACGCGGTGCGGCACCCGGACGGGCCGATGGCCGTCGGGCAGGACTCCGGTCGGAGCCTGTTCCTCGTCGACGCACCGGCCGGCACCAGGGGCAGCCGCCGCGGACGCGCGGTGGCCGGTGCCCGGTGGACCGTGGACGGTGGCAACTACGGTCCATGGCAGAGCAGTTGCCGTGGGAGGCTGTCCCCAGCCGGTCGCGGGCGAAAGCCGTGGCGGCGGTCGAGAGGAGCGCAGCGTGAGTCAGGACGGCTTCCGTGCCGAGAGGGCCGGGAGGATCGACACCAGCAGGCCGCACCCCGCCCGGATCTACGACTACCTGCTGGGCGGCAAGGACAACTACGAGGTGGACCAGCGGGCCGGCGACGCGCTCGCCGCCGTCGCACCCGAGGTGCGGATCGGTCTGCGCGCCAACCGCGACTTCCTGCGGCGGGCCGTCCGGTTCGTCGTCGGCAGCGGTGTCCGCCAGATCCTCGACATCGGCACCGGACTGCCCACCTCGCCGAACGTGCACGAGATCGCCCGCGAGGTGGCCCCGGACGTGCGCGTCGCGTACGTCGACAACGACCCGATCGTGCGGGTCCACGCCGACGCGCTGCTCAGCGGTTCCGGCGCGAACAGCATCGTGCTCGCCGATCTGCGCGACCCGCGGGCCGTCGTGGACCACCCCGACGTCCGCCGGGTCATCGACTTCGACGAGCCGGTCGCCGTGCTTCTCGTCGCCATCGTCCACTTCCTCACCGACGCGGAGGAGCCCGGGCAGGTCGTCGCCACACTGCGCGACGCGCTGCCGGCCGGGAGTTTCCTGGTGCTCTCGCACGCCACGGGCGACTTCGCGGACCGCAACGACGCCCAGGCCGTCTACAACAAGGCAACCGCCACGCTGAACCTGCGGTCCCGCGCCGAGGTCGAACGGCTCTTCGAGGGCTTCGAACTGGTCGAGCCGGGCCTGGCCCAGGTCCCGTTCTGGCGCCCGGACGGCCCGCCGCCGGCCCGGTCCGGCGAGATCGGCTTCTACGGAGGCGTGGCGCGCAAGGCGGGCTGAACCGGCGTGTTCCGCCCGTGCACCACCATGTTCCGTCCGTGTCGGCGGGTGCCTGTAGAGGCAGGAACCCTGCACGGGAGTGCAGAGTCCGGGCCGGACGGTTTCACACCCTGGCCGGGCGTGGTTCAGTAGCGCGAAAATTGCCGAGAGGGCTCAACGATGCATTACAGCGAAAAGGCCGATACGCGGCACGACCACAGGAATCCGCCGAAGCTGCTGCCTCGGACGGCCTCCCGGACGCCGTTCGGCGCCGGTGCGGGGGGCCACCGGTCCGCCGCCGACGTCCCGGCGCTGCAGCGCGCCGCGGGCAACGCCGCCGTGGCGAAGATGCTGGCGGTGCAGCGATCCACGGAGGAACACGAGCACGGTGACGGCTGCGGTCACCAGCCGGTGCAGCGTTCCTCGGCCGACGAGGTCCTGCGTTCCGCCGGAAGTCCGCTCGAACCCGGCAAGCGGGTGGAGATGGAAGGGCGGCTGGGGGCCGACTTCACGGACGTCAGGGTGCACACCGACGCGGTGGCGCAGCGTTCCACCGCCGAACTCGGGGCCAAGGCCTGGACCTCGGGCAACCACGTCGTCGTCGGCAGGGGCGGTGGCGACGACCTGACCCTCGCCCATGAGCTGACGCACGTGATCCAGCAGCGCTCGGGTCCGGTCGACGGAACCGTCGGGGCCGGTGGCCTGAAGGTCAGCGACCCGGGTGACCGCTTCGAGCGGGCCGCCGAGGCCAACGCCTCTCGCGTCATGTCCCAGGCCGCCCCCGCCGTCCAGCGGGCGCGGTCGGACGAGGCGGCCACGACGACCGCGTCGGCCGGCGGGGAGACGCCGGTGCAGCGGGCCCAGTACGCGACCACCAAGACGGATCGGGACCCGGACAGCGACAACTACGACTCGGACGACGACAACTTCGACACGGTGGCCGCGCACCTGACGCCTCCCACGGACTACTCGACCGTCGCCAGCCTGGTGGAGGCGCAGTCCGAACACGGCGTCTACCTCTGGCGCGGCACCTCGGCGTCCACCGCCAGAAGCATGATGAGCAAGGGAAGCGCGGGCGGGCGGACGGCAGACAGCAACGTCACCGCCCCGGACCGTGCGAGCAGCCAGGCCCAGGTGGGTCACGGCGGCCAGCTCCCGGAGTTCACCACGGACACGGGGGTGGCCGAAGGCTTCAGTTACAAGAACGTGCTGGTGGTCGTGTACATCGCGGCGAAGTACCTCTCGAAGGGCAGCTCCTCCGAGTCGGGCTGGATCGCGGACCCCAAGGCGCCGGCCCAGGTGGTGGACACCGTCGACCGCACGCGTCAGCAGTCTCCCCGCCGGCACGGGAACGCGTCCTGAACCGGCCGTGACGGCCGGCGCGGATCACCGCGCCGTGCCCGACGGCTCGGGCGGAGGGCGCTCCCTGCGCCCGACGGACGGTTGTCGTGGCCCACGCGCCCCCGGTGTCGGACCCGGGCGGTAGCGTCGGATCATGTCCAATCAGGTGGGGGCGCGAGCGGGGGCCCAAGCGGGGAGCGGGGAGCGGAACCTGGCCGTTCTCGAAGGCGTGCTCGAGAGAATCACGTACGCCAACGAGGAGAACGGATACACCGTCGCGCGGGTCGACACCGGCCGCGGCGGCGGTGACCTGCTCACCGTCGTCGGCGCGCTGCTCGGTGCCCAGGTGGGCGAGTCGCTGCGGATGGAGGGCCGCTGGGGCTCCCACCAGCAGTACGGCAAGCAGTTCACCGTGGAGAACTACACGACCGTGCTGCCCGCCACGGTCCAGGGCATCCGCCGCTACCTCGGGTCCGGCCTGGTCAAGGGCATCGGCCCGGTCTTCGCCGACCGCATCACGACGCACTTCGGGCTGGACACCCTGCAGATCATCGAGGAGGAACCCAAGCGGCTGATCGAGGTGCCGGGGCTCGGTCCCAAGCGCACCAAGAAGATCGCCGAGGCCTGGGAGGAGCAGAAGGCGATCAAGGAGGTCATGCTCTTCCTCCAGACCGTCGAGGTGTCCACGTCGATCGCGGTCCGCATCTACAAGAAGTACGGCGACGCGTCGATCTCGGTGGTCAAGAACCAGCCCTACCGCCTCGCGTCCGACGTCTGGGGCATCGGCTTCCTCACCGCCGACAAGATCGCCCAGTCCGTGGGCATCCCGCACGACAGCCCCGAGCGGGTCAAGGCCGGTCTGCAGTACGCCCTTTCGCAGTCCACCGACCAGGGCCACTGCTTCCTCCCGGAGGAACGCCTGATCGCGGACGCGGTCAAACTGCTCCAGGTGGACACCGGTCTGGTCATCGAGTGCCTCGCGGAACTGGCGGCGCCCGCCGAGGAGGGCGAGGACCCGGGGGTCGTACGGGAGCGGGTGCCGGGCCCGGACGGCGGGGAGCCGGTGACGGCCGTCTACCTCGTCCCCTTCCACCGGGCCGAGCTGTCCCTGTCCGCCCAGCTGCTGCGGCTCCTGCGCACCGAGCAGGACCGGATGCCCGGATTCCGGGATGTGGCCTGGGACAAGGCGCTGACCTGGCTCAAGGGGCGTACGGGGACGGAGCTGGCCCCCGAGCAGGAGCAGGCCGTCCGGCTCGCCCTCACCGAGAAGGTCGCGGTGCTGACCGGCGGGCCCGGCTGCGGCAAGTCCTTCACGGTCCGCTCCATCGTCGAGCTGGCCAGGGCCAGGAAGGCGAAGGTGGTGCTGGCGGCGCCGACCGGCCGGGCCGCCAAGCGGCTCGCCGAGCTGACCGGCGCGCAGGCCTCGACCGTGCACCGGCTGCTGGAGCTGCGGCCGGGGGGCGACGCGGCGTACGACAAGGACCGTCCGCTCGACGCCGACCTGGTGGTGGTGGACGAGGCGTCGATGCTGGACCTGCTGCTCGCCAACAAGCTGGTGAAGGCGGTGCCGCCGGGCGCGCACCTGCTCTTCGTGGGGGACGTGGACCAGCTGCCGAGCGTCGGGGCGGGGGAGGTGCTGCGGGATCTGCTGGCCGAGGGCGGGCCGGTGCCGGCGGTCCGGCTGACCCGGGTCTTCCGGCAGGCCCAGCAGTCGGGGGTCGTCATGAACGCCCACCGGATCAACGCGGGGCGGCAGCCCGTGACGGACGACCTCAAGGACTTCTTCCTCTTCGTGGAGGACGAGACGGAGGAGGCGGGGCGGCTCACGGTGGACGTGGCGGCGCGGCGCATCCCGGCCAAGTTCGGGCTGGACCCGCGCCGGGACGTCCAGGTGCTGGCCCCGATGCACCGCGGCCCGGCGGGCGCGGCGGCGCTGAACGGCCTGCTCCAGCAGGCCGTCACACCGGCCCGGCCCGACCTCCCCGAGAAGCGGTTCGGCGGCCGCGTGTTCCGGGTGGGCGACAAGGTCACCCAGATCCGCAACAACTACGAGAAGGGCGAGAACGGGGTCTTCAACGGCACGGTGGGGGTGGTGACCTCGCTGAACCTCGACGAGCAGCGGCTGACGGTCCTGACGGACGAGGACGAGGAGGTGCCGTACGAGTTCGACGAACTGGACGAGCTCGCGCACGCGTACGCGGTGACGATCCACCGCTCGCAGGGGAGCGAGTATCCGGCCGTCGTCATCCCGGTCACCACGAGTGCCTGGATGATGCTCCAGCGCAACCTCCTGTACACGGCCGTCACGCGGGCGAAGAGGCTGGTGGTGCTGGTGGGCTCGCGCAAGGCGCTGGCCCAGGCGGTCCGTACGGTCTCCGCGGGGCGGCGCTGCACGGCCCTGGACTTCCGCCTGGCCGGCACCCGCCCACCGGCTTGAGCCCCGCGGCCCTGAAGGGCGGGTGCCGGTGCCGGTGCCCGAGCCGAGTGGACCGGTGCGGGCCCGGTGGGGGCTGATCGCGCAGTTCCCCGCGCCCCTAAAAACCCGCCCGCGCCCAGCCCCCGCCCCGGGAGCGCGAGGAACGGCGCGCAACCCCGCCCCGTCAGGGGCGCGGGGAACTGCGCGCTCGGCCCAGGACGGCGCGCGGTCGACTGACAAGCGCGACCCTGCCCCCAGGGGCGCGGGCAACCGCGCAACCCCGCCCCCACCCCCCGCGGTGAAAAATGATCGATCAAACGAGTCGGAAACGTCACACCGGACTTTCGGAAGGCGGACGGAGCGGGCAGGATGAACAGGTTGGCGGCACTGAGTGCCGCCCATAGGCCCAATGGTCGACCCCGAGTGCACTCTCCTGCGCCAAATGGGGGATGGTAGAGACAGTCAGGGCACCTCGAAGAAGAGGCACAACGTCGGTGAGGGATGACGTGAGCGACAACTCTGTAGTACTGCGGTACGGCGACGGCGAGTACACCTACCCGGTGATCGACAGCACCGTCGGCGACAAGGGCTTCGACATCGGGAAGCTCCGCGCCCAGACCGGTCTGGTGACGCTGGACAGCGGTTACGGGAACACCGCCGCCTATAAATCCGCCATCACCTATCTCGACGGCGAGCAGGGCATCCTCCGCTACCGCGGGTACCCGATCGAGCAGCTCGCGGAGAGCTCCACCTTCCTCGAGGTGGCCTCCCTGCTGATCAACGGCGAACTGCCCACGGTCGACGAGCTCTCCACCTTCCAGACCGAGATCACGCAGCACACCCTGCTGCACGAGGACGTCAAGCGGTTCTTCCAGGGCTTCCCCCGCGACGCCCACCCGATGGCCATGCTGTCGTCGGTCGTCTCCGCGCTGTCGACGTTCTACCAGGACAGCCACAACCCGTTCGACGAGGAGCAGCGCCACCTCTCGACGATCCGGCTGCTCGCCAAGCTTCCGACGATCGCCGCGTACGCGTACAAGAAGTCGATCGGCCACCCCTTCGTCTACCCGCGCAACGACCTGGGCTACGTCGAGAACTTCCTGCGCATGACCTTCTCGGTCCCGGCGCAGGAGTACGAGCTCGACCCGGTCGTCGTCTCCGCGCTCGACAAGCTGCTCATCCTGCACGCGGACCACGAGCAGAACTGTTCGACCTCCACCGTGCGTCTGGTGGGCTCGTCGCAGGCGAACATGTTCGCCTCGATCTCCGCCGGCATCAGCGCCCTGTGGGGCCCCCTGCACGGCGGCGCCAACCAGTCGGTCCTGGAGATGCTGGAAGGCATCCAGGCCAACGGCGGCGATGTGGACTCCTTCATCCGCAAGGTGAAGAACAAGGAGGACGGCGTCCGCCTGATGGGCTTCGGCCACCGGGTGTACAAGTCCTTCGACCCGCGCGCGAAGATCATCAAGGCTGCGGCGCACGACGTCCTCTCGGCCCTCGGCAAGTCCGACGAGCTGCTGGACATCGCGCTCAAGCTGGAGGAGCACGCGCTCTCCGACGACTACTTCGTCTCGCGCAACCTCTACCCGAACGTCGACTTCTACACCGGTCTGATCTACCGGGCCATGGGCTTCCCGACCGAGATGTTCACGGTCCTGTTCGCCCTCGGCCGGCTGCCGGGCTGGATCGCCCAGTGGCACGAGATGATCAAGGAGCCGGGATCGCGGATCGGCCGTCCGCGGCAGATCTACACCGGTGTGGTCGAGCGGGACTTCACGCCGGTCGAGCAGCGGTAGCACTCCGCTCCTCGGCGGCAGGTCCTCGTCCGCGGGTCCGCTGCGGCCGGTCGCACAGTTCCCCGCGCCCCTGAGGGGCGCGGGGCCGCTGAAGGCCGGCCGAAGCGACAGCAGCAGAAGAAGAAATTAAGAAGGCGCCCCGCTGCCGGTCCCCCCACGGGCCGGAGTCGGGGCGCCTTCCCATGTCCCGGTGCGGATTCCCCCCACGGGATCCGGCCGGGCGTCGAAGGCAGCGCCTGAATCGCTGCGGTGCGGTCTGCCGGGACCCGTACGTACGGGAGGGCCGCTCAAAGCTCCCCGCCGTACGTGTCCCGGCAACGCAATTCCGAGAACATCCCCCAAGACGTCCCCAGATGTCAGATTCGCCCCCCAAGACGTCTCTGACATCGCCAATCTAGACTCACGAACCCCTTAGATGGTTACGTTGACATCAGTGTGACCTGCGTCTCTCGCTCATGTCCTGAAGATGCGCAAGAGACCCGATATGACTATCGGGGCCTCAGCGTAAGGATGATGCGCGAGCCTTGTGAAGAGCTTATGTGAAGACGTGTGCCGGACTCTAGGGGACTCCTGCCTCTTCATCATGAAAATGCGTCATGAAAATGCCCTGAGCCGAAGGCTGTTCGTCACCACGAACACGGAGGAGAACGCCATGGCGGCGCCCGCGATCATCGGGTTCAGCAGTCCCGCCGCGGCGAGCGGCAGGGCAGCCACGTTGTAGCCGAAGGCCCACACGAGGTTCCCCTTGATCGTGGAGAGGGTCCTGCGGGACAGCCGGATCGCGTCCGCGGCAGCCCGCAGGTCCCCGCGGACGAGCGTCAGATCGCTCGCCTCGATCGCCGCGTCCGTCCCCGTGCCCATCGCCAGGCCCAGATCGGCGGTGGCGAGCGCGGCCGCGTCGTTGACGCCGTCGCCCACCATCGCCACGGTCCGCCCCCCGGCGCGGAGCCGCTCGATCACGGCGACCTTCTCCTCGGGCAGCACCTCGGCGATCACGTCGGCCGTGCCGATGCCGACACTGCGGGCCACGGACTCGGCGACGCTGCGGTTGTCCCCGGTCAGCAGCATCGGGGTGAGCCCCAGGGCGCGCAGCGCGCGGACCGCCTCCGCGCTGGTCTCCTTGACCGCGTCGGCGACGGTCACGACGCCGTGCGCCGCGCCGTCCCAGGCGACGGCCACGGCGGTACGCCCCTCCCGCTCGGCCCGCTCCGTGCGCGCGGCCAGTTCGCCGGGCAGCGTGATCCCGGCGTCCGCCAGGAGGCGCGCCCGGCCCACGAGCACCGCGTGGCCTTCGACCGTGCCGCGGACACCGAGCCCGGGCAGGTTCTCGAAGCCCTGTACGGCCGGCAGGGCCCCGATCCGCTCCTCGGCGCCCGCGGCGACGGCCCGGGCCACCGGATGCTCCGAGGCGTGCTCCAGGGCCCCCGCGAGCCGCAGCATCCGGTCCTCCCCGGTGCCGTCGGCCGCGTACACCTCCTGGAGGGTCATGCGGCCGGTCGTGACCGTGCCGGTCTTGTCCAGGACGACCGTGTCGACGCGGCGCGTGGACTCCAGGACTTCGGGGCCCTTGATGAGGATGCCGAGCTGGGCGCCGCGGCCGGTGCCGACCATGAGGGCGGTCGGGGTGGCGAGGCCCAGGGCGCACGGACAGGCGATGATCAGCACGGCGACGGCCGCGGTGAAGGCGGCGGCCGTGTCGCCGGTGACGCCGAGCCAGCCCCCGAAGGTGCCGGCCGCGATCAGCAGCACGACGGGTACGAAGATCCCGGAGATCCGGTCGGCGAGGCGCTGCACCCGCGCCTTGCCGTTCTGGGCGTCCTCCACCAGCCGCGCCATCCGGGCGAGTTGCGTGTCGGCGCCGACCCGGGTCGCCTCGACGAGCAGCCGCCCGCCGGCGTTCACGGTCGCCCCGGTGACGGCCGAACCCACCGTCACGTCCACCGGCACCGACTCGCCCGTCAGCATGGACGCGTCGACCGCCGAAACCCCCTCGACGACGGTCCCGTCGGTCGCGACCTTCTCACCGGGCCGTACGACGAAGCGGTCGCCCACGGCCAGCGCGGCCACCGGCACGCGGACCTCACGGCCGTCCCGTACGACGGTGACGTCCTTCGCGCCCAGTTCCATCAGGGAGCGCAGGGCCGCGCCCGCCCGCCGCTTGGAGCGGGCCTCCAGGTAGCGGCCCAGGAGGATGAGGGCCACCACCCCGGCGGCCACTTCGAGGTAGATCGACGAGGAGCCCTGCGCGCGCGAGACGGTCAGGGAGAAACCCTCGTCCCGCATGCCCTCCATGCCCGCGTCACCGCCGAACAGCGCCCACAGGGACCAGCCGAACGCGGCCAGCGTGCCCGTGGAGACGAGCGTGTCCATGGTGGCGGCGCCGTGCCGGGCGTTCGTGAACGCGGCCCGGTGGAAGGGCAGTCCGCCCCAGACGACGACCGGCGCGGCGAGGGTGAGCGCCAGCCACTGCCAGTTGTCGAACTGCAGCGCCGGAACCATCGACAGCAGCACGACGGGTGCGGCGAGGAGGACGCAGACGAGGAGGCGTTCGCGCAGCGCGGCCAGTTCGGGGTCGGGCCGCGCGGTCGCCGGGTCCTCGCCGGCGCCGGAGGCCGTCGACGGCTGCGGCGGCGGGGGCTCCGCCGCGGTGTACCCCGTCCTCACCACGGTGGCGATCAGGTCGTCGACCCGCACCCCGTCCGCGTACGCCACCTTCGCCTTCTGCGTCGCGTAGTTCACCGTGGCGGTGACACCGTCCATGCGGTTGAGCTTCTTCTCGACCCGGGCCGCGCAGGAGGCGCAGGTCATCCCGCCGACGGCCAGCTCGACCTGCGAGACCGCGCCGGCCCCCTCGGCCCCGGTGGTTGCTGCGGTTGCTGCGGTGATGCTCTTCATGTCCGTGCTCCAGAGAACGAACAGGGCCGTACGGAACCAGTATCAGCTGGTCGGTACGGCCCCGTGCGGTGGAAAGACGTGGGTCAGGCCTGACCGGCGAGCTCGAAGCCCGCCTCGTCGACGGCGGCGCGCACGGTCTCGACGTCGAGCGGGGCGGTGGAGACCACGGTCACCTCGCCGGTGGAGGCGACGGCCTTCACGGAGGTGACACCGGCGATCTCCGAGATCTCGCCGGAGACCGAGCCTTCACAGTGTCCGCAGCTCATCCCGCTCACCTGGTAGACGGTGGTGACGGAGCCGGGGGTGTCGGTGTGGGCGGTCATGTCGTTGCTCCTCGTCGAGACGTGTGGGGCGTGCGTGGCGCGGGACACGGGTGACCCATGCGCCTTCACCCTGTGCAGGGTATACCCCTAGGGGGTACTTTCCAAAGAGTTGACGGCGGTGGAGGGGTGAAGGACATGCGGGCAGTGGTGTTCGAGCGGTTCGGAGAGCGGGCCGGGGTGCGGGAGGTGCCGGATCCGGCACCCGCGCCGCACGGGGTGGTGGTGCGGGTGGGGGCCACCGGCCTGTGCCGCAGCGACTGGCACGGCTGGCAGGGGCACGACCCGGACATCGTGCTGCCGCACGTGCCGGGCCACGAACTCGCCGGAACCGTCGAGGCGGTGGGCGCCCTGGTCACCGGCTGGCGCCCCGGCGACCGCGTCACCGTGCCCTTCGTCTGCGCCTGCGGAACCTGCGCCTCCTGCGCGGCGGGCGACCAGCAGGTGTGCGAGCGGCAGACCCAGCCCGGCTTCACGCACTGGGGCTCCTTCGCCGAGTACGTCGCCCTGGACCACGCCGACGTCAACCTCGTCGCCGTCCCGGACGAGCTGTCCTTCGGTACGGCCGCGGCGCTCGGCTGCCGGTTCGCCACGGCGTTCCGCGCGGTCGTCGCCCGGGGAGGGGTGGCGCCGGGGGAGTGGGTGGCCGTGCACGGCTGCGGCGGGGTCGGGCTGTCCGCGGTGATGATCGCCGCGGCCGCCGGGGCGCGGGTCGTCGCCGTCGACCTCTCGCCCCGGGCCCTCGACCTGGCGCGGCGGTTCGGCGCCGCGCACCGCGTGGACGCGTCCCGGGTCGAGGACACGGCGGCGGCGGTCCGCGAGCTGACCGGCGGCGGCGCCCACCTCTCGCTGGACGCCCTCGGCTCGCCCGGCACCTGCGCGGCCTCGGTCGGCAGCCTGCGCCGCCGCGGCCGGCACGTCCAGGTGGGCCTGCTGCCCCAGGACCCGGCGGTACCGATGTCCCGGGTCGTCGCCCTGGAACTCGAACTCCTCGGCAGCCACGGGATGGCCGCGCACGCCTACCCGCCGATGCTGGAGTCCGTACGGGCCGGACTGCTGCGCCCCGACCTCCTGGTGACGTCCACGATCCCGCTGGCGGCGGCCCCGGCCGCGCTGGCGGCGACGGGCACGGCGCCGGGAGCGGGCGTCACGGTCGTCGAACCCTGGGCGTGAGGGTCGCGGAACCCGCCCGGACATGACGGTGGGTCCCGCACGCGAGGTGCGGGACCCACTTCCGGTACGGGGTCACGGGGCCCGCTCCGGGCCGGTCGTGACCGCGGCGCGGTCAGCGGCCCCCGCGCCCCCTGTTGCCGGGCCGGGAGGCGACCCAGGTGCGGACGGTGTCGGCGTACCAGTAGGGCTTGCCGCCCTCCACGTGGTCGGGCGGGGGCAGCAGTCCGTGCTTGCGGTAGGACCGCACCGTGTCCGGCTGCACCTTGATGTGCGCCGCGATCTCCTTGTAGGACCAGAGCTTCCGGTCGGTCATCAGTAGCACCTCCCCGCGCGCGCCGCGGCGCGGCCGGGGGTGGCCGTCGGGGGAGCCGGGCGCTGCGCTGGTGATCACAAGCCTGTGCTCGGTGAACGACGCACCGTGACGACCCGGTAGCCCCTGTCTCCCGGGTGTGACGCAGAACCCGCGTACACGAGACAGATGTGACGGAACGAGGTCACTTGTGACACGAGTGACGCATCGGGCCCCACGGAGAGCCCCGTGAGGGGCACCGGGAACGGCGCGACCGGCCCCCGCCGGCCGTCGGCGAACGAACGCGCCCCCGGTTCGGCCCGGTGGAACGCCTACGCCCCGCAGGAGCGGAGGAACGCCCGGGTCCGCCGTGCGATCGGGAACGGCTTGTCCGGCGGGCACGGGTACATGTCCTGCTCGACGATCGCGAACAGCTCGACGTCCAGCTTCTGCGCGGCGGCGAGCACGGGCTCGAGGGCCGGCACCCCCGCGGGCGGCTCGCACATCACGCCCCGCCCCACCGCGGGCCCGAAGGGCACCCCGTTCGCCCGCACGTCGGCGAGGATCTCCGGGTCCACCTGCTTGAGGTGCAGGTATCCGATCCGCTCCCCGTACGTCTCGATGAGCTTGACGCTGTCCCCGCCGCAGTAGGCGTAGTGCCCGGTGTCCAGGCACAGCGACACGAGGGAGGAGTCCGTGCCGTCGAGGAACCGCGTCACGTTCTCCTCGCTGTCGATGTGCGTGTCCGCGTGCGGGTGGACGACGATCTTCAGCCCGTACCGCTCGCGCACCTCGCGCCCGAGCCGCTCGGTCTGACCCGTCAGGTGGCGCCACTGCTCGGCGGTGAGGGTGTCCGGCTCCAGCACCTCGCCCGTCTTGTCGTCGCGCCAGAACGAGGGGATGACGACGAGGTGTTCGGCGCCCATGGCCTGGGTGAGCGCGGCGATGTCCGAGACGTGCTCCCAGGTCTTGTCCCACACGTCCGGCCCGTGGTGCAGCCCGGTGAAGACCGTGCCGGCCGAGACCTGGAGGTTCCGGCGCGCGGTCTCGTCCGCGAGGACGGCCGGCTCGCTCGGCAGGTAGCCGTACGGGCCCAGTTCGATCCACTCGTAGCCGGACTCGGCGACCTCGTCGAGGAAGCGTTCCCAGGGGACCTGCCGGGGATCGTCGGGGAACCACACACCCCAGGAGTCGGGCGCCGAACCGATCCGGATGCGCGACAGTGAGGATGCGGGCGATGACTGGGGCGATGACTGCGGTGGCAACGACGTCATGGGCGTCAGCTTCGGGGCGGCCGGGGAGAGGTGTCAAGGGTTGGTCCGAATGTCCGGACAACCAATTGACAGGGCTCTGTGAGCGGGACTAGACCTAGGGTCGACCGGTACGGAGGGGCTCCCGGCGGCCGACCCCGCCCCCGCCACCGCCGGTCCTCCTGTGCCGAGGTCCCGACGCGCCTGCGCGACGGCGGTGGTACGGCGCGTACGGTACGCACAGAGGGGAACAAAGAGGGCAAAGTGCTTGAACTCCCGGGCAGGGCGAGCGCGTTCGCCGGAGTCACCCGACTCCGCGCGCGCCCCGCGAGGCCCGGGCACAGAACGCCTCCGGCGCGGTACGCCGCTTCGCCCTGGCAGGAGCGAAGTGCGAGCGACGACTCCCCGCCCGCTACGGCTCCGCGCCGGAGGTCCCCCACCCGGTGCCGGTGTGTCCCGGCGCCGGGTGCGTACGACGGATCGGTGGGCCGGCCGTAGAGACGCCGGGCCCGTTCGGACGTATGACGTGGCGGAATCGGCTTTCACCCGTGGTTCCACCCGTGACACGCAGAGAGCACAGAGGGCTACCGATGACAGAGCCGAGGCCAACGACGACAAGGCTGACCGTCGCGCAGGCACTGGTGCGGTTCCTGGCCGCCCAGTACACCGAGCGCGACGGCGTGCGCCGCCGCCTGGTCGATGCCACCTGGGGCATCTTCGGGCACGGCAACGTCGCCGGGCTCGGGCAGGCGCTCCTGGAGTACGCCGACGACATGCCGTACCACCAGGGCCGCAACGAACAGGCCATGGTGCACGCGGCCGTCGGCTTCGCGCGCCAGAGCAACCGCCTCTCCGCGCAGGCCGTCACCACGTCCATCGGCCCCGGCGCCACCAACCTCGTCACGGGCGCCGCCCTCGCCACCGTCAACCGCCTGCCGGTGCTCCTCCTGCCGGGTGACGTCTTCGCGACCCGCCCCGCCGACCCGGTCCTCCAGCAGCTCGAAGTCCCGTACCCGGGCGACGTGTCGGTCAACGACTGCCTGCGCCCGGTGTCGAAGTACTTCGACCGGATCACCCGCCCCGAGGCCCTGGTCCCGGCCGCGCTCAAGGCGATGCGCGTGCTCGCCGACCCGCTGGACACCGGCGCCGTCACCCTCGCGCTCCCGCAGGACGTGCAGGCGGAGGCCTTCGACTGGCCCGACGAGTTCTTCGCCGAGCGCGTCTGGACCGTACGCCGTCCGGTCGCCGACCCCGGCGAACTGGCCGCGGCGGTACGGCTCCTGCGCGAGGCCCGCCGCCCCCTGGTCGTCGCGGGCGGCGGCGTCCACCACAGCGAGGCCGAGGACGCGCTGCGGGACTTCGCCGACCTCACCCGCATCCCGGTCGCCTCCACCCAGGCCGGCAAGGGCTCGCTCACCTGGGACCACCCGGCGGACGTCGGCGGCATCGGGCACACCGGCACGGCGACCGCCTGCGAACTCGCCCGCACCGCCGACCTGGTGATAGGCGTCGGCACCCGCTACACCGACTTCACCACCGCCTCCGGCACCCTCTTCGCCGCCCCCGGCGTCCGCTTCCTGAACATCAACATCGCCTCCTCCGACGGCCACAAGCTCGCCGGACGGCCCCTGGTCGCGGACGCCCGCACGGCGCTTCAGGCCCTCACCGCGGCCCTCGCCCCGCTGGGCCACCGGGTCGGGTCCGCGTACGTCACCGAGTACACCGACGACAAGGAGCGCTGGGAGCACCGCGTCGACGCCGCGTTCGAGGCGGAGGACCCCTACACGCGCCCCACCCAGCCGCAGGTCCTCGGCGCCCTCGACCAACTGGTCACCGGCGAGGACATCCTGATCAACGCGGCCGGCTCCCTCCCCGGCGACCTGCACAAACTGTGGCGCGCCCGGTCCCGCGACCAGTACCACGTCGAGTACGGCTACTCCTGCATGGGCTACGAGATCCCGGCCGCGATCGGCGTGAGCCTCGCGGCCCCGGACCGGCCCGTGTGGGCGCTGGTCGGCGACGGCACGTACCTGATGATGCCCACCGAGATCGTCACCGCCGTCCAGGAGGGCATCGCGATCAAGGTCGTCATCCTGCAGAACCACGGGTACGCCTCCATCGGCGGCCTCTCCGAGGCGGTCGGCGGCGAGCGGTTCGCCACCGCCTACCGCCACCGGTCCGAGGACGGCAGGTACACGGGGCGCCCGCTCCCGGTCGACCTGGCCGCCAACGCGGCGAGCCTCGGCATGCGGGTGCTGCGCGCCAAGACCGTGGACGACCTGCGGACGGCCCTCGCGCAGGCGCGGGCCGCCGACACTCCCACATGTGTCTACGTGGAGACCGAAACGGCAGACACAGTGTCGGGCGCGCCCCCGGCGCAGGCCTGGTGGGATGTTCCCGTGGCCGAGACCGCGACCCGGCCGTCGGCGGTCAGGGCACGCGAGCTGTACGAACGGCTGGCCTCCACCCGTCGCCGCCATCTGTGAAGGAGTTCTCCGGCATGACGTCTGACAGGACCTCCGGTGTGACGAAGACCGTCGACCACTGGATCGGCGGCAGGACCGTCGAAGGCACATCGGGTTCGTACGGGCCGGTCACCGACCCCGCGACCGGCGCCGTCACCACGCGGGTCGCCCTCGCGGGCGCCGGGGAGGTGGACGCCGCGGTCGCCGCCGCGAAGGGCGCCTACGCCACCTGGGGCACCTCCTCGCTCGCCAGGCGGTCCGCGATCCTCTTCGCGTTCCGCGCGCTGCTCGACGCCCACCGCGACGAGATCGCCGCGCTGATCACCGCCGAGCACGGCAAGGTGCACTCGGACGCGCTCGGCGAGGTCGCGCGCGGCCTGGAGATCGTCGACCTGGCGTGCGGGATCACCGTGCAGCTCAAGGGCGAGCTGTCGACCGAGGTGGCCTCGCGCGTCGACGTGGCCTCGATCCGCCAGCCGCTCGGGGTCGTCGCCGGCATCACGCCGTTCAACTTCCCGGCGATGGTGCCGATGTGGATGTTCCCGCTGGCGATCGCGTGCGGCAACACCTTCGTGCTCAAGCCGAGCGAGAAGGACCCGTCGGCGGCCGTCCGGCTGGCCGAGCTGTTCACGCAGGCGGGCCTGCCGGACGGCGTCCTCAACGTCGTCCACGGCGACAAGGTGGCCGTGGACCGGCTCCTGGAGCACCCGGACGTCAAAGCGGTCTCCTTCGTCGGCTCGACCCCGGTCGCCCGGTACATCCACACCACCGCCTCCGCCCACGGCAAGCGCGTCCAGGCCCTCGGCGGCGCCAAGAACCACATGCTGGTCCTCCCCGACGCCGACCTGGACGCGGCGGCGGACGCGGCCGTCTCCGCCGCCTACGGTTCGGCCGGTGAGCGCTGCATGGCCGTCTCGGCCGTCGTCGCGGTCGGCGCGATCGGCGACGAGCTGGTCGCGAGGATCCGCGAGCGCGCCGAGAAGATCAGGATCGGTCCCGGCGACGACCCGGCCTCCGAGATGGGCCCGCTGATCACCGCGGCCCACCGCGACAAGGTCGCCTCGTACGTGACGGGCGCCGCCGCGCAGGGCTCCGAGGTCGTCCTCGACGGCACGGGCCTGACGGTCGAGGGCCACGAGAACGGCCACTGGATCGGCCTCTCGCTGCTCGACCGGGTGCCGGTCGACTCGGACGCCTACCGGGACGAGATCTTCGGCCCGGTGCTGTGCGTGCTGCGCGTCGGCACGTACGACGAGGGGGTGGCCCTCATCAACGCCTCGCCCTTCGGCAACGGCACCGCGATCTTCACCCGCGACGGCGGCGCCGCCCGCCGCTTCCAGCTGGAGATCGAGGCGGGCATGGTCGGCGTGAACGTGCCGATCCCGGTCCCGGTGGGCTACCACTCCTTCGGCGGCTGGAAGGACTCGCTGTTCGGGGACCACCACATCTACGGCAACGACGGCACGCACTTCTACACCCGCGGCAAGGTCGTCACCACCCGCTGGCCGGACCCGTCGGAAACCCCGTCGGGCGTGGACCTGGGCTTCCCCCACCACCACTGACCCACCCCACCAGGGACGCGGGGAACGGCGCAGTCTTTCGTCTTCCAGGGGCGCGGGGAACGGCGCAATCTTCAAGGGGCGCGGGGAACGGCGCAATCTTCAAGGGGCGCGGGGAACTGCGCAATCTTTAAGGGGCGCGGGGAACGGCGCGACCGGCCACGACGAACCCGCACCCGCCCGACAACCCTTCGCGTACCGCGTACCGCGTACCGCACCTGCGGTACGCGAAGGACACCCGTACTCCTCCGGGATGCCACCGGGCTCCGCCCAGCGGCTGCACCCCCCGCCGGAGGCGCCCCGTACCGTTGAGGCATGGATCTTCGAATGCCCGCAGCACCGCGCCGGTGGCTGCGAGGCCCCCGCCGGTGGACGGCGGCCGCGGCCGCCGTCGTGGTGCTGGCCGGCGCCGGGACATGGACCGCGGTCGCCTCCGACACGGCGCCCGCGGTGCACCGCGCCGACCGCCTCCTGCCCACGGCGGACGGGGTGAGGATCGACACGTCGTACTTCACCGCCGGTGGGGACGGGTCGGACCGCCGCCCCGCCGTCCTGCTGACGCACGGCTTCGGCGGCGACAAGGGGGACGTGCGCAAGCAGGCGGAGGACCTCGCCCGCGACGGCTACGCGGTCCTGACCTGGTCCTCGCGCAGCTTCGGCAGGTCCACCGGCAAGATCGGCCTCAACGATCCCCAGGGCGAGGTCGCCGACGTCTCCCGCCTGATCGACTGGCTCGCGAAGCGCCCCGAGGTCGAGCTGGACAAGGCCGGCGACCCCCGGGTCGGCGTCGCCGGAGCCTCGTACGGCGGCGCGGTCTCCCTCCTCGCGGCCGGGTACGACCGGCGGGTGGACGCCATAGCCCCGGCGATCACGTACTGGAACCTCGCGGACGCGCTGTTCCCGAACGGTGTCTTCAAGAAGCTGTGGGCCGGGATGTTCATCAACTCCGGCGGCGGCTGCGACACGTTCGAGGCGCGGCTCTGCGCGATGTACGAGCGGGTTGCCGAGTCCGGGAAGCCCGACGCCGCGGCCGTCGAACTGCTGGAGGAGCGCAGCCCCTCCGCCGTCGGCGACCGCATCAAGGTCCCCACGCTCATCATGCAGGGCCAGACCGACTCCCTCTTCCCGCTCGGCCAGGCCGACGAGATCGCGAAGGCCGTGCAGGCCAACGGCGCCCCCGTGGACGTCGACTGGATCGCGGGCGGCCACGACGGCGGCGACATGGAGGCCGGCCGCGTACAGGCGCGGACGCACTCCTGGTTCGACCGCTACCTGAAGGACGACAAGAACGCCGACACGGGCCCCGCGTTCCGCGTCACGCGCACCGGCGGCATCGACTCGACCGACGGCGCCGCCCAGCTGCGGGGCGCCGACAGCGACACCTACCCCGGACTCACCGGCGGCGACCGGCGGTTCGCGCTGAGCGGGCGCGAGCAGGAGTTCGCCAACCCCGCGGGCGCCAGCCCGCCCGGCGTCTCCGCGCTGCCCGGCCTCGGCGGCGCCGCGGGCCTCTCCCAGCTGTCCTCGCTCGGCGTCGGCGTGTCGCTCGACTTCCCCGGGCAGTACGCGCGCTTCGAGTCCGAGCCCCTCACCGAGGACCTGCGGATCACCGGCTCGCCCACCGTGACGGTGAACGTCAGGTCGACGACCGGCGAGGCGGTCCTCTTCGCCAAGGTGTACGACGTCGGACCCGGCGGACGGCAGCAGGTCCTGCCGTCGCAGCTGGTCACCCCGGTCCGGGTCACGACCGACGGTGACAGCGGCAAGGACGTCCGGCTCACCCTGCCCGCCGTCGATCACGAGGTGCGGGACGGCCACCGGCTGCGCCTGGTCCTCGCCTCGACCGACCTCGGTTACGCGTCCCCGGTGGCCCCGGCCACGTACAAGGTCTCCCTGAGGAGCGACCTCGCCGTGCCGACCGCGCCCGGCGTGAGCACCGCGGCCGCGACGCTGCCCGCCTGGGTGTGGTGGCTGCCGGTCGCCGGCGCGCTGCTCGCCCTGGGCCTGCTGCTGACGGGCCGCCGCCGCACGGCCGCGGTTCCGCCCGACCCGGCGCTCGCCGAGGTCCCGCTGCAGATCACCGACCTGGGCAAGCGGTACGCGAAGTCGTCGGACCGCTACGCCGTACGGGACCTGTCGTTCCGCGTCGAGAAGGGCCAGGTCCTCGGCCTGCTCGGCCCGAACGGCGCCGGCAAGACCACCACCCTGCGCATGCTCATGGGCCTCATCAAACCCGACGGCGGCGAGATCCGGGTCTTCGGGCACGCGATCCGGCCGGGCGCGCCGGTGCTCTCCCGGGTCGGCGCCTTCGTGGAGGGCGCGGGCTTCCTCCCGCACCTCTCCGGCCGCGAGAACCTGGATCTGTACTGGCGGGCCACCGGACGTCCGGCCGAGGACGCCCACCTGGAGGAGGCCCTGGAGATCGCGGGCCTCGGCGACGCGCTGGCCCGCGCGGTCCGCACGTACTCGCAGGGCATGCGGCAGCGCCTCGCCATCGCCCAGGCCATGCTCGGCCTCCCGGACCTGCTGATCCTCGACGAACCGACGAACGGCCTCGACCCGCCCCAGATCCGCGAGATGCGCGAGGTGATGATCCGTTACGCCGCGGCCGGCCGCACGGTCATCGTGTCCAGCCACCTCCTCGCCGAGGTCGAGCAGTCCTGCACGCACCTGGTCGTCATGGACCGCGGACGGCTGGTCCAGGCGGGTCCGGTCCACGAGATCATCGGCTCCGGCGACACCCTCCTCGTCGGCCTCGCGGGCGAGGTCACGGACCCGCTGGTGGAGAAGGTGGCGGCGCTGGCGGGCGTCGCGTCGGCGGTCCGCACGGACGACGGCCTGCTGCTGCGCCTGACGGCACGCGACGCGGAACGGGCGGACGGCGCCGCGTCGGCGGACGGCGCCGGACCGGCGGGTTCCGGGGCCCGTCCTGATACGCGCGACATCGCGAGCGAGCCGGCCGCCGGGGACTCCGCGGCGGCGGCCCGGCTCCTCGTGGAGCTGGTGCGGCTGGAGGTGCCGGTGGCGTCCCTCGGTCCGCACCGCCGCCTGGAGGACGCGTTCCTGACCCTGATCGGAGACTCCGCGTGAGCAGCGCACTTGTAGAGCGTGCCGAGGTGGCGGACGGCTACCGGGCCGGGCGTACCCTCCCGTTGCGGGTCGAGCTGATGCGTCAGCTGAAGCGGCGCCGCACGCTGGTCATGGGGGCGATCCTCGCCGCCCTGCCCTTCGTGCTGGCGGTGGCCTTCGCGATCGGCGGCCAACCGGACGGCCGCGAGGGCCGGGTCAGCCTCATGGACACGGCCACGGCGTCGGGCGCCAACTTCGCCGCGACGAACCTCTTCGTCTCCGCGGGCTTCCTGCTGGTCATCCCCGTCGCCCTGTTCTGCGGCGACACCATCGCCTCGGAGGCGAGCTGGTCCTCCCTGCGCTACCTCCTCGCGGCGCCCGTGCCGAGGGCCCGCCTCCTGTGGTCCAAGCTCGTGGTGGCGCTCGGCCTGAGCCTCGCCGCGATGGTGCTGCTGCCGGTCGTCGCGCTGGCGGTGGGCTCGGTCGCGTACGGCTGGGGGCCGCTGGAGATCCCCACCGGCGGCACCCTGTCCGCGGGCACGGCGGCCCAGCGCCTCGTCGTCGTGATCGCGTTCATCTTCGCGTCCCAACTGGTCACGGCGGGGCTCGCGTTCTGGCTGTCGACGAAGACCGACGCCCCGCTGGGCGCGGTGGGGGGCGCGGTCGGCCTGACGATCGTGGGCAACGTGCTGGACGCGGTCACCGCCCTCGGCGACTGGCGCCACTTCCTGCCCGCGCACTGGCAGTTCGCGTGGGCCGACGCGGTGCAGCCCGACCCCGAGTGGGGCGGCATGATCCAGGGCACGGCGGTCTCCGTCACGTACGCGATGGTGCTGTTCGCCCTGGCCTTCCGCGGTTTCGCCGGCAAGGACGTGGTGTCCTAGACGCCCCGTGGGCGCCGGGCCACCGATCCTCCGGACACCCCCAGGTCTCCGGAGGATCACCCACCGGTCTCGGCGGGCGCCCACCGTGGCCGCATCGCAACCCATCCGCAACGCCTCGGCCCGCTCCTTCCGGCCCCCTCCGCCGTCACAGTCACAGACGTCGGCTCACGGCGGTCACCGAGGGGGCACACATGAGGCGCACCGAACAGCACCGGACGCGGCAGGAACGGCGGGTACGGCAGGCACGACGACGGCGCGTACGGGGCGCGCTGGCCGCCGTGACCGTCACCGCCGGACTCCTGCTCACCGCCTGCGGCGGCGGGGACGACGACGGATCGGGAAAGCGCAGCGGCACCGAGGCCCTGGAGGACAACGGCTTCCCGGCCCCCGCCCCGGCCGTGCCGACCGGCCCCCCGGGCACCGACGGAGGCCCCACCGGGAGGTACGAGGACGACGGGGGCGACCGGAAGGGCGAACTCCGCGAGAGCCCGCCGCCGTCGGTGGCGGCGGACTACCTCTCCACGTTCGCCCTGGACGTCGACACGGCCTCCTACGGCTACGCGCGCCGCACCCTGGAGGACGGCCGGCGGCCCGATCCGTCGACGGTCCGCCCCGAGGAGTTCATCAACAGCTTCCGCCAGGACTACGAACGCCCCGACGGCGACGGCTTCACGGTCACCATGGACGGCGCCCGCACGGGCGACGAAAACTGGCGGCTCGTCAGGGTCGGCCTCGCCACCCGCGAGGCCGAGGACGACGGCCGCCGCCCGCCCGCCGCGCTCACCTTCGTCATCGACGTGTCGGGCTCCATGGGCGAACCGGGGCGGCTCGACCTGGCCAGGGAGTCGCTGGGCGTGATGACGGACCGGCTGCGCGACGACGACGCGGTCGCCCTCGTCACCTTCAGCGACGAGGCGCGGACCGTCCTGCCGATGACCCGGCTCGGCGACCACCGCGGCCGGGTCCACGAGGCGATCGACGCCCTCGAACCGACCGACTCGACCAATCTCGGCGCGGGCGTCACCACCGGCTACCGCACGGCCGTCGAAGGGCTGCGCGAGGGCGCCACCAACCGGGTCGTGCTGCTCTCCGACGCCCTCGCCAACACCGGCGAGACCGACGCCGACGCGATCCTCGAACGCATCGGCGGCGCCCGCCGCGAGCACGGCATCACGCTGTTCGGCGTCGGCGTGGGCAGCGACTACGGCGACGCCCTGATGGAACGCCTCGCCGACAAGGGCGACGGGTACACGACGTACGTGTCGAACGCCGAGGACGCCCGCGAGCTCTTCTGCGACGAGCTGCCCCGCACCGTCGACCTCACCGCCCGGGACGCGAAGGCGCAGGTCGCCTTCGACCCGGAGACGGTCGAGCGGTTCCGGCTCATCGGCTACGACAACCGCCGGGTCGCCGACGAGGACTTCCGCGACGACCGGGTGGACGGCGGCGAGACGGGTCCGGGGCACACGGTGACGGCGCTGTACGCGGTGCGGGTCAGGGCCGGTGCGACGGGGCACGTCGCGACGGCGACCGTGCGGTGGCTGGACCCCGGCACACGCGTCGCCCACGAGCGGTCGGCCCGGGTGGAGGCGACGGCCCTCGGCCGGCCCCTGTGGACGCCGCGCACGGCGCGCACGGGCCTGCAGGTCACGGCGGTGGCGGCGTACTTCGCCGACGCCCTGCGCGGGGCCGGCTCCCAGTGGCCCCCGTTGCCGGGAGCCCCGCGCCTTTCCGAACTCGCGTCCCGGGCGGCCCGCCTGGCGACGGCCACGGAATCACCCGAGATCCGCGAACTGGCCGACGCGATAAGCAGGGCCGACAGGTTGGCCTAGCACCCCTGGGGAGGGGGAACGGGGTTGCGCCCGGATACGGCTGGTCGCGCAGTTCCCCGCGCCCCTAAAAGACTGCGCAGTTCCCCGCGCCCCTGACGGACCCCGTCAGGGGCGCGGGGAACTGCGCGCTCAGCCCCCACCGGCCCGCACGTCCCTGCGACCTCAGCCCCGTCCCTCCCAGGGGCGCGGGGAACTGCGCGACCAGCCCCCATGCGCCCGCGGCCGGCGAAACACGTACATCCCCGCACCCGTCCCCCCCCGCCTCCCCGGCTACCGCCCGCACAACTCCCTCTCCGCCCGTACCGGATCGTTCGGGAAGCGGAACGACGTCCGGTGCCACGCACCGGCGACGTTGCGCACGAAGCGCCCCGCGGTCAGCGGCCCCCGCGCAGACGCGTTCAGCTCCGCAAGACCCCCGCACCGCAACGCCCGCCGCGCCGCGGCCACCTCCCCGCGGTCGGCCCAGGCCGGCGACCCCACCCCCCGGTCGGCCGCCAGCCAGGCCGCCGGCAGGTGCTTGTCGTGCCCCACCCGCCCCCGCCCCACCCGCTCGGAATGCGCGGCCAGCGGATACGCGAGCCCGATCGGATCCAGCGCGGCCCCCTCCAGCGGAACGACCGAGCCGTTGAACCCCAGGACCACGTAACTCCCCGTCACCCCGGGGGACGAGGCCCCGGCCCGCCCCTCCTTGCCGGACAGCAGCACCGGCGCCCCCGAGCGGCGGGCCGCCTCCACCCGACGTGCGTACCGCAAGTGGTGCGGCGCCCCCGCGAACGTGTGCCGCACCGGATGCGGATCGGCGTTGTGGCGGACGTACACCCCACGCTCGTCGGCGATCCCCGCCGGTCCGATCTGCCCGCCGTACGGCATCCGCAGCCAGCCCGCGCAGACCACCGCCCACAGGCCGACGCCGACCGCGGCCGACGTTCCCACCCGGGTCGCCGGCACCACGAAGACGGGCAGCAGCATCAGCAGCAGTCCGGGCAGCAGCATCCGCCCGTGCATGAAGTCACCGCCGACCCTCACCACGTACACCCAGCACAGCAGCCCCGCCACGACAGGCGCGCACACCGGTACGAGCCGCGCCGCCCCGGCCCGGCCCGGCCCCCCGCGCGCGAGCGCCACCGCCACCGCGACCGCCACGAACAGCGCCGGCACCCACAGCGCGTACGGGTGCGCGAAGTCGACCAGATACACCAGCCCCCGCCCCCACAGGCTCCGCGAGGCCTCCTTGGTCACCGCCGGCAGCGGCACCAGGTGCCCGTAGTACCCGGCACGGAAGACCTCGTACGCGGCCGGCAGCGCCCCCGCCGCCCCCGCCCCCGCGAGCGCCCTCCGCCACGACGGCCGCACCAGCAGCCACTGGGCGGCCAGGAACACCGCGGTCACCAGCCCCAGATCGGGCCGTACCAGGGGCCCGAGCCCGATGAGCACCGAGGTCGCGAGCGGGGCGGGCCGGGCCGTCAGCGCCAGCCACGCGCCCGCGATCCAGCAGGTGGCGAGCCCGGTCTCCAGCCCCGAGGTGGCGAAGTCCCACACCGGGGGCAGCCCGAGCAGCACCAGCGACCCGAGCGGCACGGCCGCCCGCCCGCCGTACATCCGCAGCGCGCCGACCCCCGCCAGCGCGAACCCGGCGGCGGTCAGCAGCAGCCCCCCGAACACCGCCGCGGCCGCCGGATCGGCCCCCGTGCCCCCGGCCCCGACGAGCAGCCACTGCCACAGGGTGCCGGTCGACGACTCGACCCGCTCACCGGCGTTGAACACGGGCCCGTTCCCCGCCAGCACCTGCCGCACGGTCCGTACGTAGATGTAGGCGTCGTCGGACATCCACCGCCGCCGGAACCCCGCGTACGCCACGAGCAGCGCGGGCACGAGCCACACCGCCACCCGCGGCCACACCGCCCACCTGAGGCCGGGACCCGGCCCCGGCGGCAGCGGCCCGGCGCAGGGCGAGGGCGGCCGGGACTTCACGTGCGGAGCAGGGGAGGGGGGCGCGGGCGGATGCGTCGACGTCATGATCCGTTCATCGGCCCGTGTCCGGCCGGGCTTGACGCCCCGGGCCCCCGGCACACGACAGGGGCGGGACCACCGGGAAGCCCGGTGGTCCCGCCCCTGTGCCGTTCTCAGTCCTCGCCGTTGGCGGAGAGGATCGACACGTCCTCCAGGAGGTGCGCCAGCGCGCCGTCGCGCTTGACCTGGGTGGAGTTCTCGGTGCACTGCTGGTTCATGTCGTCCGACAGGATCGGGACATCCTGGATCGGGATCAGGTTGACCACCGGAACGTTGATGTCGTTCAGGCCGATGCAGGGCTTGTTGAAGGAGCCCTGGATGAGGGCCATCTGCGGGCTCATGTCGCCGTACGTGGCGGAGTTGCCGTAGTACTGCGCGGCCGCGTTGCCGTTCGCGGTGCTCGGGCCGCTGTCGTCGCCGATCGCCAGCGCCTGCGGAGCCACGGCGGCGGAAGCACCCACGACGGAAGCAGCGATCGCCGCGGTGGCAAGAACCTTCTTGATCATTGGTTAGTCCTCTCTTAGGAAACCCCGTCCACCGGAGCGCCCTGGTTCAACTCCATGGGCGGGACATAGTTCCTCCCGTTCACTCCGTCGGCTTACACGGGAGTGGTTCGCGAAGGGGCACCGGGCACGGCCATTCCCATCCGCCGACGGATTCAATGCGGGCCAACCGGGTGAACGCCCGCAACCAATCGCGACGCCACCGGTTGATGAGGCAGTACGACATGCGTCGCTACTAGGAAAGGAACGCGAAGTGCTTAAGAAGGCAATGTTCGCCGCGGCGGCTGCCGCTTCTGTCATCGGTATGTCGGTGGCGGCCGCCCCCCAGGCGCTGGCCATCGGTGATGACTCCGGGCCGGCCGTGGCCAACGGCAACGGCGCCTCGTCGGCGTTCGGCAACTCGGCGACCAAGGGCGACATGAGCCCCCAGCTCTCGCTGGTCGAGGGCTCGCTCAACAAGCCGTGCGTGGGCCTGGAGGACATCAACGTCGCCGTCGTGAACATCGTTCCGATCCAGGACGTCCCGATCCTGTCGGACGACCTCGCGCAGCAGTGCTCGGACAACTCCACCCAGGCGAAGCGCGACGCCGCGCTGTCGCACATCCTGGAGGACCTGTCCGTCCTGTCGGCGAACGGCGAGTAGCCGAACCTGGCACCGCCCGGGCTGTCCGCCGTATTCGTATGCGGACAGCCCGGGTTTTTCTCCGCGTCTGTTCCACCTGTTCGGTGCGTTCGAGTGAATTGCCAAACGGTTCACATTACGTAGTTTCTTCGGACCTCCGTTTCTCGTTCACCACCCGAGGTCGTGCTGCGAGCCGTCCACAGTGCGCTCGCTCGGTTTCGGCCGTCACAGGGGCATGACCGCAGAGAAGGGAAAGCACGTGAATCACAAGAAGAGCGCAGCTGTCATCGCCGGAGCCATCATGGCGCTCGGAATGGCGGCCCCCGCCTTCGCCGACTCCGAGGCCCAGGGTGCCGCCGTGGGCTCCCCCGGCGTCCTCTCGGGCAACGTCGTCCAGGTTCCTGTTCACGTTCCCGTCAACGTGTGCGGCAACACGATCAACGTGATCGGCCTGCTGAACCCGGCGTTCGGCAACAAGTGCGTCAACGACTGACGTCGTAACGCACCAGCCGTACGGCTGAACCAGGCCGGCCTTGGACCGCTTTCCGGCGCCAAGGCCGGCTTTTCCCGCTTCTACGAGCAGAACTTCTACGAGCAGAAAGGACAAGGAGATTGCGACAGACCCTGAGCAAGGGAATGGTCGCGGCCGCCGCCGCGACGAGCATCCTGTCCCTGTGCAGCTCCCAGGCCTTCGCCGACTCGGACGCGAGCGCGGTGGCGGCGGACTCGCCCGGCGTGCTGTCCGGCAACAGCGTGCAGGCCCCGCTGGATGTGCCCGTGAACGCGTGCGGCAACTCCGCGAACGCGGTCGCCGCCCTCAATCCGTCCTTCGGCAACTCCTGCGCCACCCCCACGGGCAAGCACCGGAAGCCGGACGCCCCCCGTCACGGAGCCACCTCCGGCCACGGCTCAAGCCATCACCACGCCCCCGGCACGGACCGCAGCCCCGGCCACGGTTCGGACCACGCCCACGGCTCCGGTCACGGTTCGGACCACGCCCACGGTTCGGACCACGGCTCCGGTGGTCACGGCGGCCCCGGGCACGGCGGGCCGAACCCCCACCACGGCGGGCCTACCACCCCCCACCACGGCGGGCCGGGCCACCACCACACCGGCTCCGCCGCGCACGGTGTCACGCACGGTTCGCCCGGCGTCGGCACGGGCAACGACGCCCAGACCCCGGTCGACGTGCCGGTCAACGCGTGCGGCAACACGATCGACGTGATCGGCCTGCTGAACCCCGTGTTCGGCAACGGGTGCGCCCAGCACAACGGTCCCAAGGGCCACGGCCACGACGACCCGCGCGGTCACGACGACGACGGTCCGAAGGGCTACGGCGACGACGAGGAGACGCCGCCGCCCGGGCCCCCGGCCACCCCGCCGGGACACCCGCCGACGGCCACCCCGCCGCCGCCGCCGGACGCGACGCCCCCGCACACGCCCTCCAGGGGCGGGGGCCACCGGCCGGAGCTGGCCGACACCGGCAGCGACGGAATGCTCGGGGCCTCGGCGGCCGGCATGGGCCTGCTGCTCGGCGGAGCGATCCTGTACCGACGGAACCGAGCCGCGTCCCGTCAGTGGTGACCCACCGGGTGCCGGACGCCACGCGCCCGGCACCCGACAGGCCCCGGCGGTCAGCGCCCCGCCGCCCCCAGCACCTCCTGCCTCTCCCGCGCCCCGGGCACGGACAGCGGGGCCGCTCCCGTACGGAGCCGGCGCCGCACCCCCCGTACGAGGGTCCGGGCCGTGAACGAGGCGCCGTGCACGAAGCGCATCGCCGGGCCGAAGGCCGACGCCGTGACCAGGCCGGCCAGGAACAGACCGGGCCGGGACGACTCGAACTCCCGGCCCACACAAGGTGATCCGTCCGGTGACACGGCGAGGTCCGCGCGTACGTCGGCCGGCAGCAGACCCAGGCGTTCCCGGGTCGGCCTGAACCCCGTGGCGGCGATGACGTGCCCGGTCTCCAGGGTCGCCGACCCGCCGGACCGGTCCAGCAGTTCCAGGCGTACGCCGCCCCCGGTCCCGTACGCCGCCGTGATCTCGTGGCCCAGCAGCAGGGGCACGGACGGTTCGACGCGGTCGCGGACCCACCAGGCGCCCGCGGGACCCAGTGCCGTCGTGGCGATCCGGGCCCGGGTGGGTCCGGGGAGGCGGCGGAACGCGCCGGGGCGCTCGGCGTAGAACCAGTTGCGCCAGCCGGGGCCCAGGCCGCTGTGCGGGGCGCGTGCCGACTGCCACCACGGGCGCTCCCAGGGCGGCGGCACGTCGTTCCAGCTCAGCTGCGGGGCCCGGGCCACGACACGTACGCGGGTGCCCTGTTCGGCGAGCAGGGCCGCCGTCTCCAGCGCGGCCTGGCCGCCGCCGACCACGGTCACGTCCTTGCCGCGGAACCGGTCCAGGTCACCGTGGTGGCTGCTGTGCGAGGCGTACGCGGGGTCCAGCCCCCGCAGGGCGGCGGGGATCTCGGTGAAGGGCATGACGCCGACCGCCAGCGCGACCGTCCTCGCGCGGACGGTCTCCCCGTCCTCGGTGAGCGCCTCGAAACCGCCCGGGCAGGGGCGGACGCCGGCGATCATGCGCTCGTCCACCTCCGGGACCGAGTGCCGCGCGAACCACAGTCCGTACGAGGCGAACACCTCGACCGGGACGGGCGCCCCGTGCCGGGCCTCCATCCCCCGCTCCGCGCAGTAGGCGGCCAGGCCCAGCCGGCCCTCCGGGTCCGACAGGTCGGACGCCCACGGCTCGGACTTGAGGAACATGCCGCGGGGCATGTGGTCGCGCCAGGACGCCATGGGCCGGCCGAACACGCGCAGGCTCAGGCCGGCCGCCGCCGCGTGGGAGGCGATGGACAGTCCGTAGGGACCGGCTCCCACCACCAGCAGGTCGTACATCAGTGACTGCTCGCTTTCTCGTCGTCGGACAGGGGATCGGACAGGGGAGGTGCGTCGAGGGGTGCGGCCGCCCGGTCGAGGGGTGCGGCCGGCCGCACGACCCGTGCGCCGGCGGCGGGCGCGGGGGCCGCCGGGCGTACCCGGTCCCGCAGGCGCCGGCCCGCGCGCAGGCCCACGTGGCGCGCCCACAGCGCCCACAGGGCGACACCGGGCGCGAGGTCGTCCCGGGCGTGCCAGGCCCGTTCGGTGCCGCCCCGGAAGACGGCCGCGAACGGCGCGTAGTTCTCCACCACGAACGTCCGGCCCGGGCGGGGCTCGGGCGCCGGCAGCGGACGGTGGGTCAGGTCCAGGTGCTGTGCGCGCACCACGTCGAGCCCCGCTCCGTCGGCGAACAGCCGGAACTGCGCGCCGGGCCGCGGATTGAAGTCGAGCAGGTGGTACGCGCCGGTCGCGGCGTCGCGGCGGAAGTCCAGGTCGAGGATGCCGCGGTAACCGAGCACCGACACCAGCCGCTCGGCCAGCGCCTGCACGGCCGGGTCCGGCGTCCAGCGGCCCACCGCGGTCAGCCCCGCGCCGCGCGGCCAGGCCCGCTGCTTGCGCCCCGGGCCGCCGCCGCGCACCGCCCCGGTCCGGTCCGCGTACCCGTGGAAGAACCAGTCCCGGTCCCGCCCCGGCGGCAGGAACGCCTGGAGCAGCAGGCGGCTGCCCGCCTCCTCGGCGCGCCGGGCCAGGGCCCGCGCCTCCTGCGCGGAATTCAGCACCGTCGTGCTGCGCAGATCCGTCCCGGCGGGCAGCAGCCAGGGCCGGCTCCACTTCGCCACCACGGGCAGTCCCAGCCGGCGGACCGCCGCGGCCGCCTGCGCGGGGCCGTCCGGCATCAGCGTCGAGGGGTGCGCGATGCCCGCGGACGCGCACACGACGGCCAGCTCCGCCTTGTCCGCGACGCGCTCGGCGAGACCCGGGGGAGCGGGGGGCAGCAGGAAGCGGGGGGCCAGCTCGTCCCTGAGCCGGTCCACCGCGACGGCGCTCGCGTCATCCATTGGGATCAGTACGGCGGGCCGGGCCACCCGGGCCGCCACTCGGCGCAACGCCAGGGCGACGTCGGCGGGCGGGGCACCGGGGGCGGGCGGCGGATGCATCCGGCGCACGAACCGGGAGGCGCGCACGGGACTGCCCGCGCAGTCGGCGACCAGGTGCACGTCGATTCCGGCCCGGCCGAGCGACCGTACGGCTCCGAGCGTGCCGTGGTGGAAGGGATTGCGGTCGATGCGCAGCAGTACGGCGGGGACGCGGATGTCGAAGGACGGCATGAACGTGGTTCCTCGAGGTCTGTTCGAATGTCTCACCCGTGCGGGTGATCGGGCATTTCCCCGGCGCGCGGACTCGGTTGGCGCAGTTCCCATTCATATGACTGAGTGTCAGTGGACGGTGGAAACGAAGCGCGAGGAGTGGACATGGCCCCACTGCAACGGACCCGAACCAGACGGCCGGCCCGTGTCGCCGCCGTACTCGCCGCCGGACTCCTCGCCTCGGCCGCGCTCGCGTCCGGGACGGGGTTCGCCACGGGCGGGCGGGCGGCCGAACCCCCGGTCCCGTCCACCGCGCCGACCGGTGTCGTGGCGCCGATGACGCCGCTCCAGCCGTCGGGGGCCGCGGCGGCCGGCGACCGGCCCGCGTCGCCGAAGAGCTCCGGGAGCCCCGGAAGCCCCGGAAGCCCCGAGAGCCCCGAGAGTCCGGAGAGCCCCGAGAGTCCGGCCTTCGGCGCCTACCTGGACTACGGGCCCCGCGGCGTGGCCCGGATCGCCGAGCTCAGCCACTGGCTGGGCGGGGCCGAACTGCGCGTGGCGCACACGTACCTGCCGGGCGACCGCTGGAGCAACATCGAGGGCCTGCCCGGATTCCTCGACGCCTGGGCGGACTGGCGGCGGGAGGAGGCCGACCGGCTCTTCGTCCTCAACGTCCCCATGCTGGAGCGCAACGAGGAGGGCGTCTCCGACTCCGAGGTCCGCGGCCTGCTGCGACGGGGCGCGGCCGGAGAGTACGACCACCACTTCCGCACGCTGGCCGAGCGGCTCGTCGAGCTGGAGGTGCCCGACACCGTCATCGTGCTCGGCTGGGAGATGAACGGCATCACGTACACCCATCGCTGCGGACCGGACCCGGAGGCCTGGAAGAAGTACTGGGACAGGATCGTCACCACCATGCGGGCGGTGCCGGGCCAGAAGTTCCGGTTCGACTTCACGCCGAACCGCGGCCGGGACGCCGTTGCCTGGACCCGGTGCTACCCGGGCGACGAGACGGTCGACATCATCGGCATGGACTCCTACGACCAGCCGCGCGGACAGTCGTTCGACGAGGCGGTGGCGGAGCCCTACGGGCTGCAACAGCACGTCGATTTCGCGAAGGAGCACGGCAAGCCGATCTCCTATCCTGAATGGGGACTCTTCAGGAACGGCGACAACGCGACCTACATGAAGCGCATGCTCGCCTGGCTGGACGAGCACAAACCGTTGTACAACACGCTCACCGACTACTGCCCGCACGGCGTGTGGCAGTGCGACGACAACCCGCGGGCCTCCGAGATCTACCGCAAGGCGCTCTTCGGCCGGACCGACGGGACGGCACCCAGGCCCACCGATCCCACGCCAAGGCCGACCGACCCCACGCCAAGGCCGACCGACCCGCCGGCGCGGCCGTCGGACTGCTCACCGGTCGAGCTGGGCGACTGGGTGGAGTACTGGCTCGGCGGCAAGCTCTGTCTGCGCTTCGACTGGTGGTCGCGCAACCGCTGACCGCGAGGTGGCGGCGGGCCGGTCACGGCCTGCCGCCACCTCGTTCCCGTCGGCCGAGGAACCGGTCGAGCAGCTTCTTGCCCCCGCTGCGCGCGGCCACGTCGCAGACGGTGGCGGACATCAGCGGCGCCGTCCGCCGCCGGGCCAGCAGGAAGCGCTGGTTGACGACGGGCTGCGGACGCCAGTGGTGCTTGTAGGGCTCGTTGCCCCGCAGCAGGCTCAGCACCCGGCGCCCGCCGCCGCCCGCTCCGCTGCCGCCGCCCGCTCCGTCGTCGCCGCCCGGCGCGGTGTGCTGGGCGCAGGCGTGCAGCAGCATCGTCGCCACGTCCGCCTTGCGCTCGCGCAGCCGCGGATGCGCGCCGTAGAGGTAGCCGCCCGTGAACCGCTCCGACAGCAGCGTCAGGTCCACCGCCACCACGGCGCCGTCGAGGCGGAACTCGGTCACCACCGCGTCGCCGGCGCGGACCATCGGCCCCACCGAACGGATCAGGTGTTCGGCGAAGCGATCCTGCAGGTGCTCGGCGGTCACCTTGCGGCCCTGCCACTGGAGCCGGTGCAGTTCCAGGAGCCGGCGCAGTGCCGCGTCCACCTCGTCCGGGCGCACGGCACGCCGTTCGACGCCCAGCGAGGCCAGTTTGCGCAGCTTGGCGCGGACCCGCTGCTGCGCCTTGGCCGTCGCGAGCCGTCCGATCAGGTCGTCCATCGGCACGGCGGGGAGCTCCAGGCACAGCGAGTCCGGCACCTGCCGGCGGGGCCCGCGCCAGCGCGCGTACACCCGTTCGACCGCACCGCCGGGCCGCACCTCACGGAAGTCGATCAGCGCGGTGCGCGCGGCGGCGGCCAGCCCGTCGGCCAGGGCTGCGGCGGCCCGGTCGCCGCGCTCGCCGTCCTCGATCAGCACGTCCCCGAAGTCGGAGATCGCCCCGCCCAGCGGTACGAGGACCGGCCACGGCTGCCGTACGAGCATCAGCGGCGCGGCGGCCACCAGGTCACCGCCGTCGTGGACCAGCACCAGCCGGAGCCGGCCGGGCGTGCCGTACGAGAGCCACCACGAGTGCAGCCACGCATGGGTCTGGAACGGGGTCGCCGTGCCGCACCGCCGGTACAGCGCCCCCCACTCCCCGGCCAGTCGCCCGAACTCCCCTTCGTCCGTGCACAGTTCCGTACGCAGCTCCGGCTGCGTGCGGGGTTCCGTGCGCAGGGCGGCGGCTCTCACAGCTGTCCGTGGACGTCGACGGCGGTGGCGGGGCCCGGCACCGAGGCGGCGGCCGGGGCCTGCGCGGCCCGGCGCGGCCGGACCAGCAGCGCGAGCCCGCCGAGCAGCCCGCCGGCGCTCGCCCCGACGAGACCGGTCACGCCCGCCGAGAGGGAGGAGGCCTCGGTGGGCTCGATCGCGCGGGAGAACTGCAGCAGCTCCACGTGCGTGCTGTCCTCGGTGTCGTTCGCGTGCCGGGTCAGCGAGCGCGACACGGCGTTGGCGATGTCGGCGGCGAGGTCGGGGCGTTCGGAGGTGGCGGTCACGGCGACCATCGGCGCGTCCGGTGAGGTCGCCGCCCGCACGCTCTCGCGCAGGGTCGACACCGGCACGCCCGCCCACACCTGGGCGTCGCCGAGCACCGCGAGCTGGGTGGCGACCCGCCCGTACGCCTGCGCGAAGCCGAGCGCCGCCGCCGGGTCCGACTTCTTGGTGGGGACGGCGACGACGTAGCTCGTCGCGCTGTACTGCGGGGTCCTCAGGCCGCCGTACGCGCCGCCGAGGACGCCCCCGAGGAGGACGCCGGCGGCGAGCAGGGACCACGGAGGCAGCGCCCTGGCACGGGCGAGTGCCGTTCCCGGCCGCCCGGTCGAACGGTGCAGGTTGTCGCTCATGTGGAACTCACTCCCAGGGTTGCGGCCGTGTAGATGTCCATCAGCCGGTCGGCGCTGCGGGCGATGCCGTAGTGGTGGGCGGCGTCCGGTGCCGAGCGCGGCCCGGGGCCCTGCGCGCGGGCCTGCCGCAGGGCCCGTACGAAGGAGTCCGCGCCGCCCTGCACCCGCCGGGCGGCCGGCGCCGCCTCGCGGGGCAGGTCCTCGACGGCCGGGCAGGAGACGTAGAGCACGGGCAGGCCCGCCGCCAGGGCCTCCACGACGGCGAGTCCGAAGGCCTCCTCGGCGCAGGGCGAGGCGAGGACGTCCATGGCTGCCAGCAGCGACGGCAGGTCGAGGCCGTCGCGGGCGCTCGGCCCGGCAGGACCGTTGGGGCGCTCACCGGTGAACAGCACCCGGTCGGCGACCCCCCTGTGCCGCGCGGCGCGCCGCAGCACGCTCTCCTGCGGACCGCCGCCGACCAGCAGCAGCCGGACGTCGTCGGGCAGGTCGGCCAGCGCCCGGACGAGCACCTCGAACCGCTTGCCGGCCGTCAGGCGTCCGACACCCCCGACGACGTACGCCTCCTGCGGCAGCCCGAGCCGCCGCCGGACGCTCTCGCGCCGGCCGGGGTCGAAGCGGAAACCGGCCACGTCGATGCCGTTCGGCACGACCTCGATGCGCGGTCCCGGCACACCCCAGTGGCGCAGCCGCTCGGCGACCGTGGGGGAGACGGCGACCGTCGTGCGGCCGAGGCGCTCGCTGGCCAGGTAGAGCGCGCGGACGCCGGAGGTGAGCCGGCGGCCCTCCATCTGCGAGTCGCCGAGCGAGTGCTCGGTGGCCACGACGGCCCGTACCCCGGCGAGCCGCGCGGCGGCCCTGCCGTACACGCACGCCCGGTAGAGGTGCGTGTGGACGAGGTCGTACCCGCCGTCCCGGATCAGGCGGACGAGCCGGGGGAGCGCCGCCAGGTCGCGGTTGCCGCGCATGCCGAGGTGGGTGACGCGCACGCCGTCCTCGGTGAGGCCCTCGGCGACCGCGCCCGGGTTGGTGAGCGTCACCACGTCGCAGTCGACGGGCAGGTTCCGCACCAGCAGGCGCAGTTGCTGCTCGGCCCCGCCGACACCGAGCCCGGTGATGACGTGCAGGGCCCTCACCGGGTCTCCGCCATGGTGCCGGCGCCCGTACCGGTGCCGGCGTCGGCGGCGGCACCGGTCAGGGGCGCCGGGCGCCTGCGCAGCCGGTTGAGGCGGTACTTCAGCAGCAGCCGCCAGGACGTGTCGTTCTCCCCGATGTGGACCCGGGGCAGGGCGAAGGTCCCGGTGAGCGGACCGGGGTCGATCGCGCAGGCGTAGCGGTACCCGGCGGCCCGCACGGCGTCGACGACCCGTCGGTCCACGGTCCCGTACGGGTAGCACAGGCCCAGCACCTCACGGCCCGTCAGCTCGGAGAGCAGCGCCCGGCTGCCGGCGGTCTCGGCGCCCAGCAGCGCGTCGTCGGCGCGGGTGAGGTCGACGTGGGTGAGACCGTGCGAGGCGATCTCCAGGCCCTCGGTGTCCGCGAGGTCCGCGAGCCGGCGGACGGCGTCGGCGGTGAGGAGCGGTCTGCGCGGGCCGAGCGGGTCCCAGTCGTTCGTGCCGCCGAGCCTGCCCGGCAGGACGAAGACGGTGGCGCCGAAGCCCCAGCGCCGCAGCACGGGCAGGGCGTGGTCGGCGAAGTCCGCGTATCCGTCGTCGAAGGTGAGCCCGACCAGGCCGCGCCCCTCCCCCCGGGCGCGGGCCGCGAGCAGGTCGGCCATGCTCACCCCGCGCAGGCCCCGGCGGTGCAGCCAGCCCAGCTGCCGGTCGAGGCGGGCGGGCGAGACCGTGATGCGGTACGGGTCGTCGGAGCAGTCGCCCACCGAGTGGTACATCGCCACCCACAGGGGCGCGACCGGGCGGGCGGCGCCGGTACGGGACGGGTCGTCGGCCGGGTGGGGCGGGCCGGTCGGACCGGTCGGGTCGGTCGGGTCGGTCGGGTGGTTCGGGTCGATCGGGTGGTTCGGGTCAGCGGGAACGGGCATGCGGCAGCCTTCGGGTGACGGAGCGGAGGGCGGTTCGGAAGGCGGGTGCGACGGCCTGGACGCCGAGCAACCGGAGCAGCAGGACGTAGACGACGGAGACGGCGAGGCCGCCGGTGAACAGGGCAGCCCCGGGGGAGTCGAGGCGGCTCGCGCAGAGCGATCCGGCCACGGCCGCCAGCACGGCCGCGCGGACCGGCTTGCTGAGCTCGTGGACGACCCGGCGGGTACGGATCGGCACGCTGCGCCGCTCGTTCATGCCGGACAGCAGCAGCGCCGCGGTGAGGGTGATCCCGGTCGCGTTGGCGGCGGCGATCCCGCACACGCCCCAGGCCCCGACGGTCGCCGCGCCGATCCACGACGTGGCGACGATGCCCGCGGTCATCGCCGCCAGCGGGTACCAGGTGGGGCGCCCGGCGGAGAAGTACGTGCGCACGAGTGCGCCCACCAGGGTGTGGCCGAGCAGTCCGGCCGAGTACACCCGCATGACGGTGGCCGTCGCCGCGGTGTCCTGGGCGGTGAACGCGCCGCGCTGGAAGAGGAGCTGGATGATCTGCGGCGCGCACGCGAAGACCGCCGCCGCGCCCAGCAGCACTATGCAGGCGGCGATCGAGACGTCCCGCTCGACGCGGTCGCGGGCCCGCTCGGTGTCCCCCTCGGCGAGCGCCTGCGCCAGCACCGGGAAGGTGACCGTGCACAGCATCAGCGAGAGGGTCATCGGGATCTGGGCCACCTTCTGCGCGTAGTTCAGGTGCGAGATGGCGCCGGAGGGGAGGTTCGAGGCGAGGTAGCGCTCGATGAGCACCTGGGACTGCCGGCAGAGGGCGAAGAGCAGCACCGGGGTGACGAGGGCGAGGTTCACCGCATGGGTCACGGACCGCCCGGTCGCGGGATCTTCGCCGCCGGTGGCCTCCCCGTTCTCCGGGCGCGCGGCTTCCGAAGCCGAAGCCGAAGCCGGAGATGGGGACGGGGACGGGGACGGGGACGGGGTGGTGGTCGCGGCCGCGGCGGTGGCCGGCCGGCGGCGGCCGAAGAGCTGCCGTACGAGCGCCGGGGTCTGGGCCGCCACCATCAGGCAGCCGCCGACCGCGACGCCGACGGCCGCCGACCGCACGCCCCAGCGGCCGCCGAGGACGAACATCGACGTGATGATGCCGGTGTTGTAGGCGACGTAGATGGCGGCGGGCGCCAGGAAGCGGCGGTGCGCGCGCAGCGCGGCGCTGCAGTAGCCGGCCAGCCCGAAGCTCAGCACGCAGGTCGCCGTCAGCCGCGTGCAGTCGACGGCGAGCCCGGGGTCGGGCAGCCCCGGCGCGAGCCCCGCGACCAGGTACGGCGCCCCGGCGATCAGCAGTGCGCAGACGCCCACCAGGACCAGCGCGATACGGGGCAGCGTCGAGGCGACCAGGGCCCGGACGGGGTCCGTGCCGGCTCCGCGCGCCCGCCGGGCGACGGCCAGGCTGAACGCCGGGACCAGTACGAAGGCCATCCCGTCCTCGATCAGCAGCGTCGCCGCGACCTCCGGCACGGTCCACGCCACCAGGAAGGCGTCCGTCTCGGTGCCGGCTCCGAAGAGGTGCGCCAGCGCCTGGTCCCGGCCCAGGCCGAGCAGCGCCCCCGCGATGGACAGGACGGCGGTGACGAGCGTGGCCCTGGCGAGGAACCCGCGGGTGGGCGGGGCGACTCCGCCTCCGGCTCCGGGGGCGGCTCCGGAGCCGGGTCCGGAGCTGGAGGCGGCTGCTCCGGCGGCCTCCTCGGCCGCGGCATCCCGCGACGCCGCGCGGGCCCCGGGCAGCAGGGCCTTGTCACCGGGGCCGGCCGTCGTTCCCCCGCCCTCCGCCCGGGGAGGCGTGACCGTCATCGTTCCCCGGCCCCCTCGGAAGCCAGCGCCCACCAGGCGGCGAGGCCCAGGACCAGCGCGGTCAGCACGGTCGAGGGGCCGCCGATGTCGGCGTACACGAAGTCGACCAACTGCCACAGCAGCACCCCGCACGCCGCCAGCGCGCAGTCGAGGCCGCTCCGGGACCGTCGTGCGCGCACGAGCCGCCGCAGCCCGCGGACCAGCAGCGCGAGCCAGCCGCCCGCCAGCGCGAGCAGCCCCAGCAGGCCCTGTTCGCTCAGCACCAGCAAGTACATGTTGTGCGGGGACAGCAGCGGCTGCCGGTGGAAGCCGGCGCCCGCCCCGTCCGTGTCGCTGCCCGAGGACAGGGCGAGCGAGGCGTGCCCGTCGCGGTGGTCGGGGAAGCCCTTCAGCCCCACACCGGTCAGCGGCCGGCCCCGCCACATGTCGACGGCCGCCGTCCACATCGTGTACCGGTCGGTCACCGACTGGTCCGGGGCCTGTGCGACCTGCGTGATGCTGCTGATCCGCTCCTGGAGCATCGCGGTGCCCACGCCGAGCCCGCCCACCAGGACCACCGCGGCCGCCGCCACCGCCGCGAGCACCCGTACGGCCCGCCGCATCCCGGCGAGCGCGAGCTGCGCCCCGCACGTGACGGCCGTCGCGATCCACGCCCCGCGGCTGAACGACAGCGCGAGCGGCAGCAGCAGCGCCAGCGCGCACACCGCCGCCGCGGTCCGCTGCCGCGTGGGCCCGGACCCGAGCGCGAGGCCGAGCGCGCACACCAGACCGAACGACACCACGGCCGCCATGCCCATGATGTCCGTCGGCCCGAACGTGCCCACCGCCCGGATCATCTCGCCCTGGTACGAGGCCCCGGTCCCGGTCACGTACTGGTGGACGCCGAGAGTCCCCTGCCACAGCGCGAGCCCGACGAGGGACCAGGCCAGCAGGCGCGCGTCCCGGCGGTCGCGGATCAGCAGCATCACCGCCGCGGGCACCAGGACGAAGATCTGCAGGTAACGCACCAGCCCCTCGGCGCCCGCCCCGGCCGAGGCCGCGCCGGCCGTCGCGACGGCGATCCCGGCGACGGGCACCCCCAGCACGACGGCGGCGGTACGGGACAGGGGGCGCCGCCGGCCGCGTACCAGACGCACCGCGCAGCACACCACGACCAGCCCGGACACGGCGTCGGCGACGGTGCCGCCCCCGGCCCCGTCCGCGCCCCCGGGGACCGGCAGCGCGAGCGTGGCGACGAGGGCGAGGACGGGCAGCACGGGGAGGAGGCGGCGGGGCGCCGCGGCCGCGACGGCGACCGGCGGCGGAGCGGGCAGGACCTGGGTCACCGTCAGCTCCCCGTCGGGCGCACGAGCGAGACCGCGGTGCGCAGCAGGATGCAGACGTCCTGCCAGAGCGACCAGTCGTCGATGTACGCGTTGTCGAACCGGCAGCGGTCCTCGATCGACGTGTCGCCGCGCAGCCCGTGGATCTGCGCGAGCCCGGTGATCCCGGTCCGCATCCGGTGGCGGGCCGCGTAGCCGGGGTACGTCTGGCTGAACTGGGCCACGAAGTACGGCCGTTCGGGACGGGGCCCGACCAGGCTCATGTCGCCCCGGAAGACGTTCCACAGCTGGAGCAGCTCGTCCAGCGAGGTCCGCCGCAGGAAACGGCAGAACCGGCGCATCTCCCGTTCGTCGGCCACGCTCCAGCGGGTCGCCGCCTCGTGCGCGTCGACCGGCCGGTGCGTACGGAACTTCAGCAGGGTGAACGGCCGCCCGTCCTTGCCGATCCGCTCCTGCCGGAACACCACACCGGGTCCGTCGGCGGCCCGCAGCACCACCGCGCACCCCAGCAGCACCGGTCCGGCGAGCAGCAGCAGGGCCCCGGAGGTCAGCACGTCCAGCAGCCGCTTCCCGGCGCTCCCGTACCGGCGCCCGGCGGACAGCCGCCGGCAGGCGAACCCGGCCAGCCGTTCGGCCCGCGCGTACGCCGGTCCGTCCGTACCGAGCTCCCACACGGTGCAGCCCGACTCGCCCAGCGCCCGCAGCAGCGGGCCCTGTTCGGCGAGGGCGGCGGGTCCCACGGCGAGCACGTCCTGCACGCCGTTCTGGACGATCGCCCGCTGGACCTCCTCGCCGGTGGTCAGCACGGGCAGCCCTTCGGGGCCGGCCGCCTCGTCGGCGACGACGCCCACGGGGCGCACTCCGCAGCCCGGGTGCCGCAGGACGGCGGACGCCACCCGCTGCGCCTCCGCGGCGCGGCCCACCACCAGGGCCGCGCGCGGGCGTCGCAGAAGTGCCCGGCGCCGGTGCCCGCGCACGGCACCGCGGCCCGCGCAGCTCGCCACCGACTGCGCCGCGCAGCCCAGCAGCAGCGTGCGGGCGGACAGCGCGTGCTCCGGGGAGTACGCCGCCAGCAGGGTCGCCAGTGCGCACCAGCCGAGCGCGATCCGGCCGCAGAGGACGGGCAGTTCGTCCAGGACGGCGGGTACGGGTACGGGGACGTCCCGGTGGAGCGAGGGGTGCGTGTTGAGCCCGAGCACCGCGAGCACCAGCACGGCCAGCGGCAGCGGATGCGCCAGGGGCAGCGCCAGCAGCCCGCCGGCCAGCGCGGCGCCGACGTCCACGCCGAGCAGCGGCAGCCGGGAGGCCCGCCCCGCCGGGGGCCGCCGGCCGCCGGGGAACCTGAAACCGTCGGCGGCCTCGCGCGGCGGGATGACCGAGACGGGCGAGGCGGGCGAGACGGGCGGGAAACCGTGGTCCGCCGTCCGCGGCCGGCCGCCGGGGGAGGGGACGGTGCTGTCCGCAGTCACGTGTGGATGGACTCCCTGCACTCGGTGTGGTCCACGCCCGTGCCCCGGCCGGTCGGCCAGGTGCCGATCAGGTCGCGGTACACGTCGGCGACGGCCGCGGCCGTGCGCCGCACGTCGTGCGTGGTCGTTGCGTACCGGCGTGCCTGACGGCCGAGCGACGCGCGCAGCGGCGGGTCGAGGAGCAGCCCGGCGACCGCCCCGGCCAGCGCCTTCGGCCGGTCGGGCGGCACCAGGCAGCGCGGCCCCTGGCCCGGTGGCAGGCTCTCGCGGGCCCCGTCCACGTCGGTGAGCACGACGGGCCGCCCGCAGGCCATGGCCTCCAGCGGCGCCAGCGCCATGCCCTCCCAGCGGGACGGCAGGACCACCAGGTCGGCGGCCTGGTACCAGGGCGCGGCGTCGGTGACGGCCCCGGCGAACAGCACGGACGCGGGGGCCCGGGCCCGCAGCGACCGCGCGTCCGGCCCGTCGCCGACCAGCACCAGCCGCGCGCCGGGCACCCGCCGGGTCACCTCGTGCCACGCCTCCAGGAGGACGTCCTGTCCCTTCTGCCGGCAGAGCCGTCCGACGCAGACCACGAGCGGCGCCGCCGGACCGATCCGCGTGAGCAGCGGGATCCCGGCCCGCACGGTGTCCGCCGGCACCGGGTGGTAGCCCGCCAGGTCGATGCCGTTGGGGATGACGCTCCAGCGTCCCCTGATGCCCGACCGCTGTCCGGTCTGCCGCTCGGCCTCACTGACGCAGATCATCCGCGACGCCCACCGCGCGCCCAGCCGCTCCCAGTTGAGCGCGAGCAGCCCGGTGGCGCCGCCGGCGGCCTCGAACGACCAGGCGTGCGGCTGGAACACGGTCGGCACCCGCCCGCGCACGGCGAGCCGTACCGCGAGACCGGCCTTGGCGCTGTGCGCGTGCACCACGTCGGGACGCACGTCCCGCACGATCCGACGCAGACTCCGTACCTCCCGCGCGAGCCGCGGTCCCGGCGACCGGGTCGCCTGCCAGTCCCGTACACCGGCGCCCAGGTCCCCGGCCGCCGTCGCGAGGCCGCCGGACGCCGGACAGGCGACGGCGACCTCGGCGCCGGCGGCCAGCTGCGCCCGCGCCAGGTCCGTGACCACGCGGGCCACCCCGCCGTCGACGGGCTGGGAGACGTGCAGGATCCGTGGCCGGGAGCCGGGGGTGGACAGGTGCATGCGTGCTTTCCTCGCTCACGGACGGCGCTCGGACGGAGCGCGGGCGGAACTCGGGCGGGACTCGGACGGAAGTCGGGCGAAAGTCGGGCGGACGGGAGCGGCGGGGAAGGGCGACGGAAGGGAAGGGCGACGGCGGGGAGGGCATCAGCGCTTCGCGTCGACGGCGACGAACAGCGCGCCGGCCCAGGCCGCGTCCCGCCGCGACGCCAGCCGGAACTCCAGTCGGTCCCCGCCGAACCGCAGCCCCTCGTCGAGATCGAGGACGTCGGAGTCGTACCCGAGCGTGTTCGGGTACGAGGGCGTCCGCGCGGAGGCCGTCCCGTCGGCTTCGCCGATGGTCGAGTTCAGTACGTCGTCACGGGGGTTGGCGCCGTCGCCGAGGGGCACGGGCAGGCCCCACCCGTCCGACACGGTGAGCGAGTCACCGGTCCGCCCGCGGTCCCCGTCGTAGGCGACGAGCCCCACGCGTCCCGCGGCCCCCGCGGGGAAGTCCAGGTCGTGCATCCGGACCACCTGGTCGTCGCCCGGACCCAGCGGGCCGAAGCCGTCCCACACCGCCAGATGCCGCAGCGGCTCCGACTCCTTCTCGTACGCCACCACCAGGGTCCAGCCGCCCCACGCGCCGGCCGCCGAGTGCCCCATCGCCACATTGACCTGCGCCACGGTGTACGCGCCCGCGCCGCTCGACCTCACCAGCGGGGTGACGTCCGCCGAGGCCTGGTAGGCGTCCGCGTCCCGCGCCACCCGGTGCCCGACGACGGTGTCCGCGAGCACCTCCTTGTACCGGCCGCCGGGCTCCGCGAACAGCACGCGCCCGTTGTCCCGCGGCGGCTTCTGCTCACCGGCCCGTAGGTTGCCGCCCCAGTACAGCCGCGCGTACGCGACCTCGGCGCCGGCCGGCAACGCGACCGTGGCGCGGCTGGAGTTGTAGGTGTTCGGGTCGCTGTCGACGTCGGTGTAGAACATGTCGAAGCCGTCGTTCGGGGCCGCGGCCCCCGCCTGTGCGGCGGGGCAGGACACCGTCGTCGGCGCGAGCGGCCCGCGGCAGGTGACCGACACGTTGGCGGCCCGGACGATCCCGCCGTGCCGCAGCGCGCGGTACCGCTGCGCGAACGGCAGACCCTCCGCCTCGGCGGCGACCCGCGCACCCGCGTCCGCACCCGGCGGGGCGGGCGCGGCCGCCACCGGTCCGCCCGGCACACAGAGCGAAGCGAGGGAAAAAGCACTCACCGTCCCACGGCGCAACAGAAGACCCAGGGAATTGCGCATGACCGGCGTTGCCCTTTCGAGGGAAATTTCGGCGGAAGAGGTTCTGGTCCTGACGAGCGGACGGGACGGGCGCATCGGATGGATGCCGCCATGGCTCCCCTGTCTTTTCCAGGGGTCCGGGGGAGAACGCAACTGTAGCCGCTATCCGTATTTATCGGTGAAACCCGTCAAGTGTGTCGGAACCGTGTGCATCTCCCGGGATAACCCTCTGGCCCGCTTCTGGTAACGGGCCGGAGCGTCACTCTTTTGGAGGCACAACCCGCGCCCGTGCCGCGCGTTGATTCCAGAGCCGGGCACCTCCGCCCGGCTGTTGTTTCAATCCCAAGGAGCACCTCTCCATGTCGCGTATCGCGAAGGGCCTGGTCTTTACCTCCGTGGCCGCCGCCGCCGTGGCCGGCACCGCCGGCATCGCCGCTGCCGACAGTGACGCGAGCGCCGTCGCCGCCAACTCCCCGGGTGTCCTCTCGGGCAACGTGCTGCAGATCCCCGTTCACGTGCCGATCAACCTGTGCGGCAACACGATCGACGTGATCGGCCTGCTGAACCCGGCGTTCGGCAACAAGTGCGTCAACAACTGACGTCATAGCTCCGCCCCCGATCGGCCGTCCTCCCACCGGGAGGGCGGCCGATCCGCGTTGCCCCGAATGGAGGGAGGGGCATCAGGTGCCCCCGGCGGGCCGGGGCAGGGCGCCTCACCAGGGACAACGGTCCCGTCGGCGGACGCGGGCCGCCGCCGGGCGCGGTCGATCGGTTGCAGGCGGCGGTCACCACTTCCACGGTGAGGACCAAGCCCCTGGGCGAGCCTGCGGGCAAGCCCCCAGATCCGACGCACCGTCGAAAGGACCCCTCCATGCGTGCTCTGCCCGTGCGGCGTACCGCGGCCTCCGCCCTCTGCGCCATGCTCCTGCTGGGGATCGCCGGACCCGCCGCCGTGGCCGCCGACCACGACGCGGCGCACGGCGACCGGGCCCGCACGGTCCGGGCACCGGTGCCCGAGGCGGACGCCCTGCTGGCGCAGACCGCGGCCCTCGGGGACGTCGCGGGAGTGCTGAAGCCGGTCACCGAGCTGCTCTCCGCCACGCTCAAGGCCGACAACGGGCAGCTCCCCGCCGCCGACGCCGCCAGGCTCTCCGACGCCGTGAAGCAGGCCATCACCAAGGCCGCCGCGACGGCCCCCAACACTCCGCAGGCGCCGAGCACCCCGCAGAAGCCCGCCGTTCCACAGACGCCGAGCACTCCGCAGACCCCGGCGGTTCCGCAGAAGCCGGACACTCCGCAGAAGCCCGCCGTTCCGCAGACGCCGAGCACCCCGCAGACCCCGGCGGTTCCGCAGACCCCGGCCGTTCCGCAGACTCCGCCGGCCAGGACGCCGACCGAGCCGAAGGCGCCGGCCGTGCCGGACGTGCCGGCCGCCCCGCCGTCGATCCTGCCGGCGCTGCCCGGCGCCCCCGCGCTCCCGCCGGGCGGGAACGCCGGCCGGGCGGCCGCGCCCGACCTCAGGGCCGACGCGCTCAAGGCCCTGCAGACCTCGGTCGACGCGCTGGTCAAGGCCGCCACCGGCGGTGACGCCGCCGCTCAGGGCGCGGCCACGAAGCAGGTCGTGACGGGCCTCGTCAACTTCGTCGCCGCCGCGACGCTGAGCGCCGGCCTGCCTGCCCCGAACCTGGCGGGCCTGCCCGGGGTACCCGCGGACGCCGCGCGGCCTGCCGCCCTCCTGAGCGGTCCTCCTGAGCGGTCCTCCTGAGTGGTCGCCCACTCCCGGGAGCCGGGCCGGTCCGTCGAGACGGACCGGCCCGACGGCTGTCATCCGTCCGTCCTGCCCTGTGCGAACAATCCTTCAGGGTTCTCATATGAGAGGTCCCATTTCCTGACGGGACCCCCTGCGCAATCGGGTGGGTCGCGGGAATCTGCGGAGTACGGGGTTTCCGGCCCGGCCGGGGGTCGTTGAGTACACCGAGATTCCCTCTGGTGACGCGAGTCGCCGACGAAAGGAACACGATGAAGTCCCTGAAGGCCGCCGCTGTCGTTGCCGGGTCCCTGGCCGTCGCCGGAGTCGCCGCGCCCGCCCTCGCCGCCGACATGGCGCCCCCCACCAGCATCAACGGCGGCGTCGACTCGGCCATCACCCAGCTCACCACCCAGCCGTTGGACCTCATGCCCCTGCAGTCGCAGTCGAGGGCGCTCGACACGGAGAACAAGGACTCCGTGCTCAGCACCGTCAACGCCCTGACGGACACGCTGAACTCCGCGAGCGGCCCCACGGGCCTCCTGGGCGGACTTCCCCTCCAGTAGTGCCACCGGGGGCCGGTCGCGCACCGCGCGCCGATCCCTCGGACCGATCCCTCGCGCCGGTTCCCCGGGCCGGTTCGGTCCCGTCCCCCGTTCGTGTGGAGACCCGCACGCAGATCCCCCGGGCGGGTGAGGAGCGGACGGACGTGTTCCGGTACGTCGGTACGGTTCCGCGATGACCTCAGCAACCAGCGAAACGCGCCCTTTCCCCGCCGCGGACCTCGGCACGCTCGTCGTCATGGCATGGAGCGGCGAACAGCCCGACGGCAACATGCCGTACCTCCTCGCCTACCCCCTCGGCGACGGCGAGAACGGTCCCGAGGGCTCCGCGGCCGCCGTCGAGCGACTGCTGGAGGCCAACGGCCTGCCCCTCGGCGACCCGGTCGTCGACGCCACCCGGCAGCCCGACTTCCCGGTCCGCCTCCTCGTCGAGGCGGACCAGGCCGTCGTCGGCATGACCCGGCTCAACGCGCGATGCCCCGTACCGCCGGAGTGGCTCGCCGCAGTCGGCGAACGCGGTCACGCCTACTTCCTGTTCACCACCCGCCCGTGGCCCGAGGCAGAGCCGGGCAAGCCCGTCGAGCCCGAGGCGCTGGCCGCTTTCGTCGGCGACGAGGAAACCCTGACCAGGGCGGCGCACGCCCTGGTCCCGGCCCGTGACCCGCGCTGAATCACCGCGCGCCGAATCACCGCGTACTGAATCACCGCGTGCCGAATCACCGCGTGCCGAATCACCACACGGCGAATCACCGCGTACTGAATTGCCGCGCGCCGAATCGCCAGACAGCGAGGGACGGATGGGATTTTCGGATGAGCTGACTATTGCATCGAACGAGGGAATTTTGACCTGATCCTGTTCGCGGGGTCGTTACCCGTTCCGGACGCACTCCGCGCATTCGAATCCCGAAAGGCCCGTGCCTGATGAAGTCGACCACCCGAGGAACTCTCGCCGCAGTCATCACCTGTGTGGCGGCCGCCGTCGCGACGCCCGCCGTCGCCGCCGACGCGGTTCCGGTCGTCGTGCCCCTCGGAGGTGCGGAGCACGCCCTGGACATGGAGATGCCCAGGGTCGGCGGCACCGTGCCGCTGCTCAGGCCGGGCAGCCCCGACGGGCCCCGGTACATCGAGGGCCGACTGCTGCCGGAGCGGGCCCTTCCGCAGCTGCCCGTCACCACGGGCCTGCCCGAGCTGGACGCGCGTGCGCCTCTGCCGCGCGTCCTCGGCGACACCTTCGACCACCTCAGTGCCACCACGCCCGACACCACCGTGCGCGCCCTGACGCCCGGCGCCTCGCTGGACGCCCCGTTGACCGCGCCGCGCCCCGAGATGCTCGGACTCCCGGCCGCCAAGCTGCCCGAGGTCGGCCTGCTCGCCCCGGTCCTGCAGGCGGCGCCCGGCGCGGACCTGGACGTCGCGCCGGGACTGTAGGGACACGGAGTCCGTCGAGGACGTACGGGCCGACGTACGGGCCGGGGAAGCCGGGGTTCGGGAAGCCGGAGGTGGGGCAGTGCGGATGAGGCCGGGGAACGATGCGCGGCGTGACGTCCTGAGAGGGGTGCTCGCGGCGGCCGTGACCGTCGCCCTGGCGCCGTTCGTCGTCGCGTCGAGACGGTCGCGCGCCGAGCCGTACGCCCCCGGTGGGGAATCCGGCGACCCGGACCGCCTCGAATCGGACCGTTTCGAGGCGGAGTTCGCGGCCGGGTTCGACGAGGCGTACCGGGGGCGCCGGATCCGTGGGTACCGGGAGCCGGCCGGTGACGTGCGTCCGGCCGGGGCCGCGCGCACGCCGATCGCCGGGTCCTGGCAGGTCACGGTGGACGGCCGGCCGCTGCACCTCATGCGGCGGGCCGACGGCGGCTATCTGACGATGATCGACCACTACCGGTCGTACCCGACCCCGCTGGCCGCCGCCCGCGCGGCCGTGGACGAACTGGGCGGGACCCTGCGGCTGCGCGCGCCCGCCACGGAGGCGGGGGCGGAACCGGGTCACGGGGCGGGGCACGGGGCAGGCCACGAGACGGGGCACGGAACGGAGAAGGAGGAGGGGGAGGAGCACGGGCATGGTGTACACGCGTAAGAACGTGAGCGCGCTGACGCGTACGGAGAGGCGCAGGCTCGTCGAGGCGTTCCTGGAGATCAAACGCACCGGTGAGTACGACGAGTTCGTCCGCGTGCACATCGACCACTACGTGTCGGACGGCGAGAAGGGGCTGCGTACGGCTCACATGACGCCCTCCTTCCTCCCCTGGCACCGGCGGTTCCTGCTGGACCTGGAGCGGGCCCTGCGCCGGGTGGACCCCACGGTGTCCGTGCCCTACTGGGACTGGACGAGGGACCGCACACCCGCCGCCCCGCTCTGGGGCGAGGACCTGCTCGGCGGCAACGGACGGCGGTCCGACCACCAGGTCACGACCGGGCCCTTCGCCCGCCGGCACCGGAAGTGGGTCGTCAAGGAGTCGATGACCGACGGCGACTACCTCACCCGCGACCTCGGCAGGCCCCGCGATCCGCTCGCCCTGCCCACGGCGGACGACGTCGCCGGGGCCCTGGACGACCCGGTGTACGACACACAGCCCTGGAACTCCACCTCCGGCCGCGGTTTCCGCAACAAGCTGGAGGGGTGGGGACACGGGCGCGGCAACGACGCCTGGCGCAACCACAACCGCGTCCACCGCTGGGTCGGCGGACACATGCTGGGCGGGGCGTCCGTCAACGACCCCGTCTTCTGGCTGCACCACTCCTTCGTGGACCTGCTCTGGACACGCTGGCAGAAGCGGCACCGGGGCGCCCGGTACCTGCCCGCCTCGCCGCCGGGCCTCGGTGACCTGCAGCACGGGCGGGTCGTGGCGCGGCACGAGGCGATGCCGCCGTGGGACGTGACACCGGACGAACTGGAGGACCACAGCCGGATCTACCGGTACGTGTGACACCCGGTACGTGTGACACCCGGTACGCGGGACAGGGGGAAGCCCCCGGCGGTGGGTACCGCAGGGGGCTCCACGTCTGTGCGGTGGCTCAGTGACCGTAGCCCTCGTCGTGGTGGCTGAGGTTCGCGCACCCGTTGCCGAACGCCGGGTTCAGCAGGCCGATGACGTTCACGGTGTTGCCGCAGAGGTTGATCGGCACGTGGACCGGAACCTGGATGGCGTTGCCCGACGCCACGCCGGGCGAGCCGGCGGCCGTGCTCGCGGCGTCCGCGTCCGCCATGGCCAGACCGGTACCACTGAGCACAACGGCGCTCGTGCCGAGAGCGACACCGGCTGCCTTCGCGATGCGAGACATCACGTTTCTCCTTCGAATCGGTGAGCGCGGCAGCATGAACGCGACCGCACTGTCCCTTCAACGCGAGGAGGCACGGACGGTAACGGCACGCACCGTGACATCATCCACGCGGCCCGGGTCACGGGCGCGTGCAGCGGCCCGTCGGGGTGGCGGCGGGCGGCCGGCACTGGAGGCCGCGGTCGTCGGCGTCCGTGCTCAGGTACCGGCCGACGCAGGTGGTCGGCGTGGTCCTGCCGCGTGCGTCGCAGAAGGCCAGGGCGGCGCGGCCGTCGGCGAAGGGGCCGGGAGCGTAGAAGACCCAGAAGCCCGGGCGGAGGGACGCGTAGTCGTCGCTGCGGACGTAGACGGCCTCGGGGACGGACTGACGGACGGTGGCGAGCCGCCGGTCCCGGGCGGCGGTGCCGGTGCCGACCGGTTCGGAGTGGAGTTGGGCGATCCATCCGTCGCCGGCTCCCTCGCCGTCCCCGGTGTCCTCGGAGGCGGTCGGCTGAGCCACCGTCTTCTTCGAGGGGGCCGGGGACGACGGGGTGGGGGCCGGCGTCCGCCGCGCGGACGGTGCGGACGAGCCGGCCGTCGTCGAGCGGTCGGCGCCCTCGGCCCCGCGGGCCTCGCCGCCGTTCCGGTTGCCCAGGGTGAGCGCCAGGGTGGTGGCCGCCGTCGCGAGGGCGACCACGACGGCGGTCACCACGAGCGCCGCGCGGCCTCTTCGGCGCCCGGGCCCGCGCGAAGGACCGGCGGAGGCGGGCGGGACCCGCATGGCGTCCGCCGGGGCGCGCCGGACGTCCGCCGGGACCCGCAGGACGTCCGTCGGCGCCGTCGGGGAGGTGGGCGGCGCCGGGGAGGCGGGCGGCAGCGGGGCGGTCGAGGCGGGCAGCGCCCGGTCCGGGTCCGGTGCCGTACCCGACTCGGCCTGCGCCAGCATCGCGTCCAGCCGTGCCGCGTCGGGCCGGGCCGCCGGATCGCGTACGAGCAGCGCCTGCAGTACGGGGGCGAGCGGGCCCGAGCGCACCGGCGGGGGCACGGCCTCGTCCTCGTCGAGGACGGCGGCCAGGGTGGCCAGGGTCGTCCCGCGGCGCAGCGGGCTGACGCCCTCCACGCAGACGTACAGGACCAGCCCCAGGGACCAGAGGTCGGACGCCGGGTCGTTGTCGTTGCCCCGGATCCGTTCGGGGGCGATGTACTCCGGGGAGCCGATGAGTTCGCCGGTCGCCGTCAGCGCGGTGGAGCCCTGCAGCGCGGCGATCCCGAAGTCGGTGAGCACGGCGGAGCCGTCGGGGCGCAGAAGGATGTTGGCGGGCTTGACGTCCCGGTGCTGGACCCCCGCCGCGTCGGCGGCGCGCAGGGCGCTGAGCACCTGCCGGCCCAGCCGGGCGGCCTCCGCGGGGCGCAGCGGGCCGTCGGCGAGGCGTTCCTGGAGCGAGACCCCGGGCACCAGTTCCATCACGAGCCAGGGGTGAGGGTCGTCGTCCACGATGTGATGGATCATCACCACGTTCGGATGACTGACCCGGGCCAGCGCCCGCGCCTCCCGCAACACCCGCTCGCGGACGGCCTCGTCGGCCGCCGCGTCCTGCCGTACGGCCTTGAGGGCGACCTCCCGGTGCAGCACGCCGTCACGCGCCCGCCATACCGTTCCCATACCCCCGCTGCCGAGCCGCTCGAGCAACTCGAACCGCCCGTCGACCATGTCCCCCGGTGCGTTCATGACGAACAGATTAGTGGGACGGGTGTGCGCCGGGCCGTCGGCCGTGTACGCCCGAGGTGCCGGTCCGGGCCGTGCGGTACGAGGTGTACGGCACGCGGTGTGTACGGCACGCGGTGCGCAGCGAGAGGCCCTCCCGGTGGGAGGGCGGGGAGTGAGCGCCCCCGGCAGGACTCGAACCTGCGGCCAAGCGCTTAGAAGGCGCCTGGCGGAGACATGGATACTGTTCCTGTGACCTGCCCATATGTATTTACCTGACCGGCCGTCAGTGAATCTTTCGGTGTTTTCGGGAAGGCCCCGTAGGCTGCGACCGCTGACGGGTGTCCTTTGACAAGCGATCTTGACCGATTGACGGGTGAGTTCGGCCGCTGGGCTCAAGGAGACAGTTCGTCTGCGGGGTCGGTGTCAGCGGTCCCTGCGAGCATACGGATCATGAAACGATCCGACGATCTCCTGGCAGGGCTGGACGACATCGACTGGGCAGCTCTGGGGCACGCCTACGGCAGCGCCGAGGACGTGCCCGGCCAGCTCCGGACGGTGTGCGGGCCGGACCAGGAGGCCCGGGAGAACGCCTTCCGTAGCCTGTTCAGCAACATCTTTCACCAGGGCACCCGGTACTTGGCCTCTCCGTACGCCGTACCGTTCCTCGCCCGAATCGCTGTCGCAGGCCCGGCCGGCGCCCGGGCCGACGCACTGCTGCTGCTGACCCGTTTGGCCGTTGACTGGCACGACGAGTACGACCTCCCGCTCGGCATCGACACCGCCGCGTGGCGGGCCGCAGTCATCAGCCCCGAAGAAAATCTGCGCTGGTACGACGAGCAGATCACCGCCGAGACCGACGAGGAGCAGCTGAAGAACTTGCGCGAGGGACGGGCGTACTGTGCGGCCGGGCACCCCGTCGACGCCCGCGAGGGCGCACTGCGCTCCTATGACGCGGTCCGCGCCCAGTTTCCTGTCCTGCTCGAACTGCTCGGCGACCGGGACCTGGAGATCCGCACCAAGACCGCGTACCTCCTCGGCTGGTTCCCCGAGGAGGCCGACGCCACCCTGCTCCCGTTGCTGGCCTGCCTCGACGGCGAGCGGGACCCGGTCTGCGTCGCCACGGTCCTCGTCGCGGTCGGGCTGCTCGCCGACCACGACCCGGACGGCCGGGTCCGGCACCACCTCGACCACAAGCACCCCTTGCCGCGCTGGGCCGCATGCTGGTCGCGCACCCGGCCGCCGCGCCCGGCCTGCCGCTGGCGGAGCGCATCGCCGCCGAACTGGCGGCCTTCGGCGCCGGGCCGGCCCCCGAGTCCGCCACCGCCCACCACGCCGGCGACCTGCACAGCTACACCGTCCGAAGCCTGCTGCATCTGATGGACGCCGCTGAGGACCCGGACGGGGTCCTCCTGGAAATCGTCCGCGCCCTGCCCCATCTCAAGAAGACCGGGGTCGTGCCCCACCCGCTGGCAGTCCGCGCCGAGAACCTGCTAGAAGCCCTGTTTGAACCCACGGACACCCCAACGCTGTTCACCGAGCTCTCCCCTGGACGCCAGAAGCTGCTGAAGGTCCTGGCCGAGCTGCTGACCGCCGAGGACTTCCAGCCCGTGCCGTTCGGCTCAGACCTCCACAAGCAGTTCACCCAGTACGGCCTCCCCGGCACCCGACCCGCCCTACGCGCCTACGTCGGCCTGTCCACCGAAGGCGAGGACCCCAGCGCCCCCCTCCCCGACCTCTGGGAACCATTCCGCAACGACTGATCCCACCGCCCCTCACCGAGCGCTGGCTGCTGGCCGCTATCGGGTGACAGGAACCCGGCACCGATCAAATTCAACCGGCAAACGGCCAAGATCATCTGTCAGAAGACAACGTGATTCCGATGACGCGCCATGTGGAGTGCGTGGCGATCTTGGAGCCGGTGGCGAAGGGGGGCTGAGCTGGGGTTTTGCCCGTGCGCGTTATGGGCGGTGTGGGCGTTACGGGCGATATCTTGACGCTGAAATGACGCTCGCGACGCTCATTTGACGCTCGTTCTGATGGGTCGTCAGGTATGTTGCGTCACTGGTCAGACGACCCGATGCGTAAGCCGGTCAAGCGTGATCGCCGAGAATTTCGTGGTGCCAAGCGGTCAGGCTCAGTCACCGGTGCGGACCGCCCAGCAGGTTCTTCGCTTTCTGTTGGTACAGGGCTCGCGCGTCGCTGGCCAGTAGAAATGAGGCTAGTTGGAATGTGTGACCGGCCGCTGGCCCGCGTCCGGTCCGGATCTTGGTTTCGGAAGCTTTGGTCCAGAGCGTGCTCTGGCAGTCAGCGGAATCAGTCTGCTGACGCACGCTGTCGGCCTGGTTGATATCTCGTAGAGAGGAGCAGCGGACTCATGATCCGCCGACCGTGGCTTCGAGTCCCACCCGCCCTATTTGTGCAGATATCTGACCTGAAGAAACGTTTATTTTTGGGTGGCGGATCGTCAGCCTTGTCAGAACGGCCTAAATCCGCTGCTCGTGGGTTTAGAGTTCGGTGGCGCTCGGGGGAGTTCGAACCCCTCTGACCTGCGGCTGAGTAGGTGGTCGAGATTGCCGCTCGCGGTCCGGGCGACTGCTCTGAGGGGCGATGCCAGGACCCAGGGACCGTGCAGGGGTCGGGACGGCGCGGCCGGGGTCAGGCCGAGTGTGTTTCCGGGCCGATTCGTTGTCCCGTTTGTCGGTTCCGTGGCATGGGCCGCCGTCCACCGCTCGGAGCCTCGAGTGCCGGCCAGGCACTCGAGGCTCCGCGGATGCCGGTGCGTCTGACACACAGGACCCAGGCCAGGGAACGGCCCGAAGAGGAAACGGCGCCATGGACGGCGCACCGCGTTCATCAGGGCTGAGCCATTTGCGGTCAGCACAGGATCTGGATTGCATTTAGCGTGCTCATGCCGGTGACGAGGGTGCCGAGCAGGAGCCGGAGTGCGGTGTCGGGCAGGTGGGGTTGGAGACTGGCGCCGAGGTAGCCGCTGACCTTGCCTCCGGCACCGCAGCAGAAGCCCAGTAGCCTGGGGGCGACGTCGCCTGCTGCGGCCAGGGGGAGCGCGTAGGTGTTCGCAGCCGATGACGGATGTCACGAACGTGGAGGGCAGTGCGACGGGTGCTCCGCGGCCGACGGGGATCGGGCCCAGCAGGGAGCAGCCCCCGATTCCGTAGATGCCTAGAAACCGCCACATGCGGACGCGTACGCAGGTCGCTTATAGCTCTTACTCAGAGCGAGTCCGAGGTCTTTTAGTGCGGAGCATCCCATCGAGTGCGATCACAGTCTGTGACATCAGCTGGGAGTTGCTCGTTCTCACTCCCCGCTCTGTTCTCTTGATGTACGAATCTTGTATGGCGAGTGCGAGTGGACTGACGGAGCAGCAGACGTGCCGGGCCTTTGTGATGCCGGCACTGTCGGGAGCGGGCTGGAGCAAGGAACAGATCAGGGAGCAGTACCCGATCAACGACGGCAAGATCGTGGTCTCGCCTCGACGACACCGCCGGGAGCGGGCCTTGATCGCGGACTACGTCCTGCAGTATCGGGACGACGTACCGATAGCGGTGGTCGAAGCCAAGCGAACCAGCGTTGACGTCGCGGCAGGCATCGAGCAGGCCAAGAGATACGCGCGCAGGCTCGGGCTGCCGGTGGCTTACGCCACGAATGGGACCGAGATCTGGGAGATCGAGATCGGTGGCAATCGGCACCAGGTCCAGGCGTTCCCGTCTCCGGAGCGGCTGTGGGAGCGGTACTGCGGCGAGAAGCAGATCGCCACGCACCTGGAGCGTGAACTCGTCCTTGCCCCGTTCGATCACCGGCTGCGGAACAATGACCTCACGCCGAAGCGGCCCCGTTACTACCAGCGCCGAGCGGTCAACGAGGCACTGCTTGCGATAGCCCGGGGGCAGAAACGGATCCTGCTGACGCTGGCCACGGGCACAGGCAAGACCATGGTGGCGTTCCAGCTCGTCTCCAAGCTGCGCCGTAGTGGGTGGGCCGGAGGTGAGATGCCCCGAGTCCTCTATCTTGCGGATCGCAACATCCTCGTCAACCAGCCGAAGGACGACTACTTCGAACAGGTATTCGGTGATGTTGTGCACAAGATCGGTGGGCAGGCTCAACGTGCTCGGCAGATCTTCTTTGCTCTGTATCAGGCGCTCGACAGTGCCAGGGGTGACGAGACGGCGCTCTTCAGCCAATACCCGCCTGACTACTTCCACCTGATCATCGTGGATGAGTGCCATCGTGGCAGCTCAGCCGAGGAGGGCAAGTGGCGAGGCATCCTCGACTACTTCTCCGACGCCACGCAGTTGGGGCTGACCGCAACGCCGATCGCGGAGAAGGAGCGGGACACATACGGGTACTTCGGTGAGCCTGTTTATGAGTATTCGCTCAAGGACGGGATCGAGGATGGCTTCCTGGCGCCCTACCGACTGCGCCGAGTTCACCTGAACGTCGACATGACGGGCTTCCGACCCGAACCCGGCCAGCGGGATACCGATGGCAACCTGATTCCAGACCAGCTCTACACACAGCGCCACTACGAGAAGGTCCTGGCCATCCAGGAGCGCACCGATGAGGTGGCGCGCTACCTGACCAACTACCTCACGGAGACGGACCGGATGGCGAAGACCATCGTCTTCTGTGAGAACAACGACCACGCGCACCGCATGGTTGCCGCATTGAACCAGGCCAATCTCGATCTAGTCGCGAGGCACCCGGACTACGTCTGCCGGGTCACCGATGACGACGGCAAGCCGGGAAGAGAACTGCTGGACCGGTTCCGGAGGGACGACACCGATGAGCCCGTAATCGTCGCCACCAGCCAGATGCTGACTACAGGCGTAGACATCCCTTCCGTCCGAAACATCGTCATCCTGCGCAGGATCAACTCCATGCCTCAGTTCAAGCAGATCATCGGACGGGGCACGCGACTCTGCCTGGACATCAACAAGGGATCCTTCGACATCGTCGACTTCGTCGACGCGACGGCCCTTTTTAATGATCCAGAGTTCGATGGCCCGCCGCTCAGAGTCATCAACGACCAGACCGATAGCCAAGGAGAGCTGGTAGAACGCGCCGAGGAAGACCCCGATGCGGACTCTTCCGGCGAGGACGCAACGGAGCCGGAGATGAGGTTCGAATCGCAGGGAGAAGGATCGCTGCCGACGGGCGCCGGAGACACGCTGATCGCGGACGAGGACCGGATCGATGAGATCCAGAGCAGCGGCACACGACGCATCTACGTCAGCGGGGTGGAGGTCTTTGTCTGGAACGACATGCACTACCAGTTGCATCACGACGGGCAGACCATGCGCATGGTGCGCTACCGGGAGTACGTTCACGATCGCGTCCTGGAGCTGAACCTGTCACCTACCGACCTGCGAACTCAGTGGGCGATGGCCCGGAGCCGCACGGTCCTGCGCGCACAGCTGCGGAGCGACGAGGTCGGCATCACAGAGGAAGACCTGCTGCGCAAACTCGACCATCCGGAGGCAGATCCTATTGATCTACTGATCAACGCGGCCTGGGAGCTTCCGCTGATCAGCCGGGCTGAGCGGGCACACCGGGTCCGCCGTGAGCACGATCAGTTTCTCAAGAAGTTCGCGCCCGAGGCGCGAGAGGTGCTGGACGCGCTGTTGGACCGTTTCACCGAGAAGGGCGCCACGGAGCTGGAGGCGGGCGCGCTGCGGGTACCGCCCTTTCGGCAGCTGGGTACGATCCGGCAGCTGGCTGCGCGGTTTGGCGGGACGCCGCAGATGCACGAGGCGATCGATGACCTGGGCAAGCGCATTTTTGATGTCGCATAACTCTACTTTAATCTTAGCTTCAAGTAGGGCGATGCATGAAACTAAAGGAAACTAGGAGGGGTATTTCTGCTACGCTCATTCGGTGCTTGGCGATGACACATCTCGTGACCGACTGTGGCGGACGGCTGCCCGCCAGCGTGGCTACTTCACAGCTGCGCAGGCGATAACGGCTGGCTACTCCTACCAGGCTCAGCACTTCCACGTCGGTCGCCGGAACTGGATCCGCATCGACCGCGGTATCTACCGCTTCCGCGAGTACCTCGACCTGCCGAGCGGCGACACGGACCACTTGGTCCGCTGGTCTCTCTGGAGCCGGGGACTGGCTGTGGTGTCGCATGTGACGGCCCTTGCGGTACACGATCTGGGCAGCGCCAACCCGGCAGAGGTCCATCTGACCGTGCCCAAGGGGTTTCGCGCGAAGGACGCAGCTGTCGTCCTGCATCACGCGGCATTGGAAGCTGACGGCATCGAACAGCACGAGGGCTTCAAGGTCACTACCCCACGTCGTGCCATCGCCGAGAGCGCCGCCGCCGCTGTCGATCAAGAAGTGATCGACTCCGCGGTGAGCGAAGCCCTGTCGAAGGGCCTGGCCAGCCGCCGCCGCCTTCTGCACGCCGCCCAAGAAATCGGAGCTCGGGCCGAGCTCGGTGTGGAGCGGGCGCTGAGGGAAGTGGCGGAGTGAGCAAGTATCACGACGCGATCGCACTTCGCCGGGCACTGGAAGCGAGACTGCAGCGCCAGTCGGAGACTGAAGCCACCGATCTGGGACGACTGCGTCGCCGTGTGGTCTTCGACCGGATCGCAGCACGGCTCTACGCCGATGCGGTGGCCGTATGGATCCTCAAGGGTGGGGCCGTGCTTGAGTTCCGGCTCCGGAACCGCGCGAGGGCGACCAGGGACATGGATCTCGCCATCAGGGAAACCGGGATAAACGGCAGCGCCATCCACGAGGTGCTGTTTGATGCGCTCTCCGAAGACTCGGACGGGGATTGGTTCACCTTCCAAGTCCCCCGCCGACTGAGCTGGCCGCCGATACGGGAGGGCACTCGGCGTGGGAGTTCTCCATCGAAGCCAGCCTGGGCGGCAAGACCTTTGCAGGGGTCCGCATCAACATCGCCGCCCGCAGTGAGGAGGACGTGGCGGCTACCGAGTCCCTGCCTCTCCTCGGATCTCTGGACTTCGCGGGCATCCTGCTCGGACGATCGAAGCCGTGGCCCGACGACAGCGATTCGCCGAAGAGCTGCACGCCCGCACACGCGAATACAGTGACCGCCCCAGCACCAGGATCAAGAACCTGGCCGATCTCGTCCTGCTGATTAAAACGAACGCGGCTGCCGATGCAAAGCTATACGCCGTCGTACGGCATGTCTTCACGATTGGGGACACGCACGTCCTTCCTCGCTCGATCCCTGATCCGCCGCCGCTGCGGCAGGACACTTACCCACCTCTCGCTGAGGGGTTGACCGAGACCGCGCCGACACTGGACGGCGCACTGGCCGCAGTGCGTGACCTCTGGGCGCGCGCCGTGAACGACTCCACTGGAACGGAAGACTGATGTTGCCGAAGGACACCACCGGCCAACTAGCCATTGAGGTACCCGCGCAAAAGCCCAAGAAGCGAACCCGTGCGGAACTGCAGTCCGCGATTAAGTCGGCACGCGACATCATGCGCAAGGACGCGGGCCTAAACGGCGACCTCGACCGGCTCCCTCAGCTGACGTGGATCCTGTTCCTGCGTGCCTTTGATGTGTGCGTGGAGGCAGAGAGGGAGGCGGAGTTCCTCGACTACGAGCGCGCAATTCAGTCCCCCTATGACTGGGAGAGCTGGGGGGAGAAGACCGACTTCACCGGTCCTGAGTTCCTCGACTTCGTCAACGGAAAGTTGCTCCCGTACCTGCGGGAGTTGAGTGGCGACGAGGAAGGCGATCCCAGGAACGTAATCTCCACGATCTTCCAGGACGTCAACAACCGAATGCTGTCGGGCACGCTGCTGCGTGACCTCGTCAATGTGGTCAACGGCATCGAATTCGAGTCAGCCGACGACATCCACACGATGGCGTTCGTCTACGAGTCGATCCTGAAGGAGATGCGCGATGCCGCCGGTGATTCAGGCGAATTCTACACCCCGCGACCAGTGATCCGATTCATGGTGGAGCAGAGTTTTCTAAAGCTGGACGAGTCTATTCTCGATCCGGCCTGCGGAACGGGCGGCTTCCTCGTGGAGGCGTACGACAAGCTGAAGGATCGTCCGCGTTCACGGGAGGAACTATCCGAACTCCATCACAATATTCGCGGAATGGAAAAGAAGCCGCTCCCGTATCTGCTCGGAACGATGAACCTTCTCCTCCACGGCATTGATGCGCCGAACGTCATGCGCACGAACGCACTGCGTAAGATGCGCGAGGAGAGCAGTCCAAAGCACCGCGTAAACGTTGTACTGACCAACCCTCCTTTCGGTGGCGAAGAAGAGAAGTCAGTAGCAGCAGCTTTTGACTCGGCTGGTGTCGGGACACACGAGACCGCCTGGCTCTTCCTCTACTCGGTGATCGAGCGACTTAAGCCCGGAGGCCGCTGCGCGATCGTCCTTCCAAACGGCGTGCTCTTCGGCAGTGGCGTGGGCGCAAAGATCAAGCGGAAGTTGATGCGCGAGTGCAACCTCCACACGATCGTGCGCCTTCCGCAGGGCGTCTTCGCCCCATACACGCAGATCCCTGCGAATCTACTTTTCTTCGAGAAGGCCGGGCAAACCAAGGAGACCTGGTTCTACGAGATCCCATTGCCGGAAGGCCGGCGAGGCTACAGCAAGACGAAGCCGATGGAGTATGAAGCGTTCGCCGACTGTGCAAAATGGTGGGGAGGGGAAAATCGGGTAGGGCGTACCGCCAATGAACATGCCTGGAAGGTCGACGCAAACGAAATCCAGGCGTCGGGTTTCAATCTCGATCTAATCAATCCAGACACCGACGACGAACTGGCCCATCGCTCGCCAGTGGACATTGTGGATGATCTGATCAGAGACGAGCAAGAGGTCTTGAAATTCTTGCAGACCCTTCACGGGAAGCTAGATGTCCCACATTCCGCATCAAGAGATAAGCGTCGGGTGGAAGTTGTCCGCATCGGCGATGTTGTGCGACTGGAACGTACGCCAATTGATGTCGAAGAGACGGAATCCTATCGCGTCATCGGCATGCGCTCCTTCGGGAAGGGGATCATTCGCTACCCGAGCGCACTCGGCTCAAAGGTTAGCAAGCTAAACTACTTCACTTTCCCGTCAGGTGCGCTCATTTTGAGTAACATCAAGGCATGGGAAGGGGCAATTAGTGTCACTACAGCAGTTGATTCTGCAGAGTACATCGCATCCAATAGATTCTTGGCCTATCTCCCAGTGGATGATCGGGTTAATGTAAGCTACCTGCGCCATTACCTGCTATCTCGTGAAGGGCTGGCGAAAGTCGCAGCCGCCTCTCCCGGAGGCGCGGATCGTAATCGCACGCTAGGGCGTAAGCGTTTCGAAGATATTGAGATCCCGCTACCTTCCCGTCCTGCGCAGGATGAGGCGGCGGAAGTACTCGACTCGATTACCAATGAGTTGAGGGGGGTATATGCGCAATATGTACTCGACATGTTGCGGCCGTCTGTCCTCAACACCGCTCTTGTCTCAAGCCTGTGACACGGCGTCGGGCGCGATCTGTCACGACAACGTGATCAAGGAATCGTAGACCGACCGCCTCCGCTGCCTCCCGCAGGCGGTCGGTCACCCGGCGGTCGGACGCGCTCGGATCGGGGCTACCCGAGGGGTGGTTGTGGGCCACGCCGAAGGACGTTCCGCCGACTGTCAGGGCCAACGCGAGGGTGTCACGGACCGGGACCAGACTGCGGTCCGTGGTGCCGTCGGTCAGGCGGGTGATTCGGATTACCTTACCGGACGCGTCACAGGCCACGACGATTGCGCGCTCGTGGCATAGCCCGCGCAGCAGGGGTGCGGAGACCGCGGCGAGGTCGGCTGTGGTTATGATTCGGCCAGGGCTGTGCAGGACTGTGTTCTACAGGCGGCGGGCCAGTTGGAAGGCCGCCGCGACACGTACCGCTTTCGCCTGCCCCATTCCCAGGAGCTTCACAAGGGTTTGTGGGTCGGCCTGAGCTAGGCCGCCGAGACCACCGTGTGATGCCAGGAGTTCGCCCGCCAGTTGAACCGCGTCCTGTCCTGGAATGCCCGAGCCCAGAAGGAGTACGAGCAGTTCACGGTCGGCGAGCGCCTCCGCTTCGTGCAGCCAGAGGCTCTCTCGAGGTCGGTCGGCCGCTGGCATGTCTATAACCCGCATGCGTCGCTGCTCCTGCTCAGTCCGCGGAGTCCCGGTCAACCGGCTCGTCGGTATTGCCGGTGCCGCTCTCGCCGTCGTCGGGAATGGTCACGCGCTGTTGAGCGCTGGCAGCGGACGAGCCGATGAGCTCCATCAAGCGGTTATGCAAAGTCTCGGAACGAGCGCGGAGGAACCCTTCGTAGTCGTCCTGCAGCGCAGCCTCGAAGGCGGCGTCGTCGATCAGGCAGGAGACCAGCCGTGTACGGATCGTGTCCATACCTTGAGTCTCGCACAGATCCTTGAGGTAGACCGAGGGCGGCTGGTCGCTGATGGCGATGTTTGATACGGAACTCAGCATGACCAGATTGGCGCAGACGTTGGCCTGGCTGATGTTGAGCCCCTGCTTCTTCAGAAACGATTTCGGGAAGAAGTGGTGGAACTCCTTGTCGTTCTGCCAGGAAAGCGCCTTGTCCGTGTCGATCCGGCGACCATTGCGGAGGTCCAGCGGGTGGGCCTCGGCGAGCATGAGGCCCAGCAGCTTCGACGGGGCGTTCGTGGCCCTGAACTGATTGCGGCGCCACAGAACACTGCGCGGCACGCCCGCACTGACCTCGATTTCATCGGTCCGGCCCTCGGCGAAGCCGAGTACCGCTTCGCGGTCGTCCGACATCTGTCGGGCGTTCCAGCCCTTAAAGTACTCGCCGCTGGCGGTGAGCCAGAACCAGCGCTCGATGGCGTCGTATTGGGCCGCCGTAGCCTTCGGCACCTGGCGGAAGATCTCCACCAGGACCGCGAACTGGTTGTAGTAGGGCAGGGCAGTAGCGCGTGGAGTGCGGACATGCGTGGTCAGGAAGTCGACCGCGAGCTTGGATGCTTCGGCAGCGGCCTTCACCGCTGCTTCCAGCTCGTCCTTGCTGAGGTTCCGCAGCTGGTTCATATCCTCACGAGAGAATCCGAACCCTGCCGCCGCTGAAATCGTCCGTAGCATCGTCTTCGTGTCGACCTTGCCATACTGCTTCCGGCTCAGGACTTCGAGCAGTTCGTCGATCTCATCCTTGAGATCGAACTCCGGGCTCCAGGTTGCGGCCCGCATGAGGTCGACGACGGTGAGGGGGGTCGCTGTGCTGTTGATCCGCTCGAAGACCTTGGCTACCTCGGTAGATGGCATGCCCCGCAGCGTGACGACGGCGACCTGATAGTTCGAGAATCGGTTGTACAGTCCCTCTGCGCGTTCCTGCAGCTCTGTGGAGCCGAGTTTCGAAGCGCGATTGGCGAAGGCGAAGCCGTTGGCGAGCAGCCGGACCGGGATCAGGTGCGGGAGTGGGTCCTCCAGCGTGTCTGTATGCCGGAACAGCTGCGCTTCGAGGTCGTAAACGATATTCCAGTTGCTCTCAGGGTCGTTGTCGGGGCTCCAGTGCAATGCGCCGCAGATTGTCGCTAGACGCTGCTGCCCATCAAGGATGTAGTTGACCGGGTATCCGTGCCGGTGTTCACCGACGACCAGGCCGGCGACCGTGCGCTCGCTCGCGAGTTGCTCCGTGCTCTGCCACAGCAGGATGCTTCCGATGGGGTAGTTGCGTGCCACTGAATCGAGCAGGTCGAGGATCTGCTGCCGGGTCCAAACGAAGTTCCTCTGGAACTTCGGCAGTACAACATCACCCTCCAGCACTCGGTCGACCACGGTCACCAACCGAGGCACGTTCGAGTCCGGATCCTGCGCTTGGCGCTTCTGAGCAGGAGTGATCGCCAACGCTGGCCCCCCATCTGAGCAGTCGACGACAGTCTATGAGGCGCCACTGACAACGCTGGCCGTCTCCGCTATAGCTGACCGCGTCCGGACGGCGCTGCCTAGGACCTCGCCGTGGCCGACGCTGCGGACCTGGTCGGTGACGATCCTGTCGGCGCCGAGGGCGAGCAGCTCCTCGCGGATCTGCGCGGTGCGCTGTCCCTCGAAGACCTCGACGATGCCGATCTGCAGACGGATGCCGCGGCGTAGGGCCTCGACGATGTTTGCGCGGGTCGCCGCGTGCGAGCCCCTGCGGTTGGTGACGCGCTCATGCTCTGCAGGATCGTCGCTGTAGTACGACGTCGCCACCGTCAACCGTGGGCGCATGAACAGCTCCCAGTGCTCAAGCTTCAGGCGGTACAGGTTGCTGTAGACCTGGACGGCGAGGCCGAGTACCAGGGCGCGGTTCACCAGAGCCTCGAAGTCGGGGTGCAGGGTGGGTTCCCCGCCGATGAACTGGACCTTCTTCACGCCGACCTCGGCGGCGTCGCTGATGAGCTGCTTCCAGTCGGCGGTGGACATCTCGCCGTGCCCGTTGGTGGGGCCCGATTTCGCGTAGCACAGGGTGGGGCAGGTGAGCTGACACCGTCCGGTGATCTCGAGTTCTAGGAACTCCGTTATGGCGGGCGGGGCTTGGGATCGCGCGGAGGTGATCGTCATGGACGGTTTCCTTTCGGTCGTGCTGAGCGGCGGGGGGCCGGGGTGGAGGGTGCCGTGTGGCCCGCCACCCCGGGTGTCTCAGAGACGGTGGACTCACATGTCGGGGGCAGCGAGTTCGTCCGTCGTGCTCACGGGCGCGTCTCCTGCATACGGTCGCGGTCATGCGTAGGGGTGGCGGGCTGTGAGGAGACGGGTGCTTCCGGGGGTGGCTGACCGGCGGTCTTCTTCAGCCGGCGGTCGATCTCGGTGAATAGGACGGCGAGGAGGACGCCCGCCATCAGCAGGTAGGGCAAGGACAGCCGCCCAAGTTCGGGGAAGAGGTTCCACAGGGTGTGTGCGGCCAATAGGGGCAGGAGGCTGCGGTAGCGCAGGTACAGCCAGACGCGGCCTGCGGCCATGGCGGCGGCGCCGATGGCGGGAAGCCCGAAGTAGGCGTGCAGTCCTATCTCGATGAGGCAGACCAGGGTGTAGATCTCCCATGTGGGCCTGCGTACGGCCTTCATCAGCGTGATCGTGGCCGCGACGATAACGACGTCCTCGATCGCGACGGAATGCACGATGGTCAGGGCGAGTTCTACCGGACCGCTGATACCGAGCGTGACCATCTGGCTGTCCCGCATGACCGGCACGATGTCCAGGTCGAGCCAGGTCAACAGCTTCCCCAGCAGGCCGAAGAGAAGACCGGACACGCCACAAACGATGAACCCCCACTGTGCGACCTTCCAGCGCTGCAGTTGCTGGACAGGCGTATACGGAGCCCCGTCGTCCGGCCAGACGCCGTGAGAACGGCAGATTTCCACCGCCAGCCATGCCACCGCGCAGCCGAACAGCGCCGGCCCCAGATCACGGCCCAGCGTGCCGGCCACCGGCATGGCCAACCCGGAGATCGCCACTCCCAGCGTCCCCGCCGCATGTCCTCGCAGCGGCCGCCACCAGCGCGGAGCGGTATTCGGGGCGGGTCGGCGAAGCACCAGCCAGGTGAGCCAGCCGCCCACCAGGTAACTGCAGGCGAGCTGGGTGACTTTGATCAATTCGGTGACCTCCCACTGCACGCCGTACAGGGACGCAGCGAACACCGTCCCGCTGGCCAGGCTCGCGAGGGTGGCCAGCGACAGCAGCCTTGCGAGCTGCCCCAGCACACGGCGCGCCGGCGTAGCAGTGACGGGGAACGCCACGGTGGGAACCTCAGCCACGGTCGAACCCCCTCGCCAGTTCCACGTCCGTCACCTCGAACGCGAGGGCGGCGTGTTCGAGCTCGGCGGCATGGACGTAGTGGTCCACGGGGTCGGGCCCGAATGCGAGCGACGCGATGCGGCTGCTGGCGAAGTCGGTGGTTGCCTCATCCAGGCTGTACGGCATCTCGCGCGCATGGGTGTCCTGGTAGCTGTCGCCCGTGCAGGGCGGGGGGAGTTTCGGCTGGTTGCGGAGGCCGTGGATGATCCCGGCGAGCGTCGCGGCCAGGGCCAGATAGGGGTTCGCGTCGGCGCCCGGCACGCGGTTCTCCAGATGCGGGTTCGACTCCTCGCCGGTGATACGGATGGCACACGTGCGGTTGCCGTGCCCCCACGTGAAGCGGGTGGGGGCGAACGAGTGCGGGCGGTAGCGCTTGTAGGAGTTGCTGGTGGGCGCGTACAGCGGTGCCAAGTGTGGGAGGGCGTCAAGGAGCCCGGCGACGGAGTGCTGCAGCGGTTCGGGCAGCTCACTGCCCTGCTCCATCCAGAACGCCGAGTCGTCCTCGTCGCGCCACAGGGACACGTGCAGGTGCAGGCCGCTGCCGACCCCGGTCTGCGGGGCGGCCATGAACGTGGGCGCCATCTTGTGCTGTGCGGCAAGGTGGCGCACCGCGTGCTGGTGGACGGTGTAGACGTCGCAGGCCGCCATTGGGGCCCCGTAGGGCCACGTAACCTCGATCTGGCCGGGTGCCCCTTCCGTCTTGATCGCCTCGGGCGGGCAGCCGGCCGTATGCAGGACCTCCCAGAGGTCGTGGAAGAAGGCGCTCAGGGCCGGCGGGTGGTCGAGGGCATAGTCGAGGTTGTAGGGCGAGACGGGGACGAGCCCTCGGTACCCGCGGCGGCGGGCCTGCGCCGGGGTGCCCTTGTAGAGCATGAACTCGCTCTCGATGCCGACCTTGGCCCGATACCCGAGGGAGGCCAGTTCGGCGATCTGCTGACGGAGCATCTGCCGCGGGGCGACGTCGATGGGCCAGCCGTGGCGGACAGCGTCGCCGTGGACCAGGACCGTGCCGGGCAGGTAGGACAGCCGGCGGATCGACTTCGGGTCGGGGACGACGTGCAGGTCCTGGAACCCGTCGTCCCAGCCCGTGAGGGAGTATCCCGGCTGTGCGTTCATGTTCAGGTCGGTGGCCAGGACGTAGGAGCACATCTCCGACTCGAAGCGGTCCAGGAACGTGCGGGCGTCGTGGAGCTTGCCCTTGAGGCGGCCCTGCATGTCGGGGACCGCGAGCATCACCGTCGTGATCTCGCCCTCTTCCACCAGGCGAACCAGGTTCTCCGGCTGCTGCAAGCCCGACGCCAGGACAGGCAGGTCGTTCGGTTGGGTCTCGTGGGTCATCACAGCACGCCTTCGGACAGTGCCACGGTTTCGGCTTCGGTGCCGAGCGGCGGGATCTTGTAGGAGCGTCGGCCCTTGGTGATCCAGGTGAGCCACGCGATGAGCAGGACCACCGCGAGGGCGATGCCGGCGTAGTTGAAGGACTGCACGGTGATCGGGGAAGCCTGTGGCAGGCAGAAGACGACGGTCAGCACGGCCACGTAGCCGACCGAGATCCAGCCCAGCGGCTTGCTCCAGGCGCCCAGGTGCCAGGGGCCCGGCGTGAACTTCTCTGGGTGGCGCCGCCGCAGATAGACCGGGATCACGTAGGCGGGTGTGATGCCGATGACGTTGATCGCGGTGACGGCAGCGTAGGCGGCCGGCGAGTACAGGCTGGGCAGCGCCAGGAGCAGCGCGATCCCCACCGACAGCCACACCGCGGGGACAGGGGTCTTGGTGCGGCTGCTGACGCGGCGCCAGGTCGCGGAGCCGTAGAGGGCCCCATCCCGCGAGAACGCATACACCATGCGGGAGGCGGCGGCCGTCTCCGCGTTCCCGCAGAACAACTGCGCGACGATCACGACGAGGAGCAGCCCCTTGGCCACGCCGGTGCCCAGGACGTCGATGAAAATCTGCGCCGGCGGCACACCCGTGCTCGTGCCCAGCGTGCCCGCATAGTCCTCGATGGCGAACAGCAGACCGGCTAGCAGAACGAACCCGGCCGCCCAGGACCAGGCGATGGCACGCACGATGCCCCTGGGCGCTGCGATCTGTGCGCCCTTGGTCTCCTCCGACAGGTGCGAGGAAGCGTCGTAGCCGCAGAACGTGTACGCGGCCAGCAGGCAACCGAGTGCGGCCACATACACGGGGTTGTCGAAGCCGGTGCCATTGTTGACGTGCGTGAACACGAAGCTGGCGCTCTGGCGCTCACCCGGGGCGAGGGTGAGCGCGCCGACGATCAGCGCGACGCCGGCGAGCTGCCACCACACCGAGATCGAGTTCAGCACGGTCACCAGGCGCACCCCGAGCGCGTTGAGGGCGCCGTGCAGCAGCAGGATGCCGGCGAAGATCAGCATCGTCGTCTCGGGTGTGGGCTCAAGTCCCCACTGCAGGTTGGCGAACGCGCCGACGAACAGCGCGCACCCGTAGTCGATGCCGGCGATCGCACCGAGCAGGCCCAGCAGGTTGAGCCAGCCGGTGACCCACGCCCAGCGGGGGCCGCCGAGGCGGTGGGCCATGTAGTACAGGCCGCCCGAGGTGGGATAGGCGGAAGTGACCTCGGCCAGGCACGCGCCGAGGATGAGGGTCATGGCGCCGATGCCGACCCAGCCCCACAGCATGACGGCGGGGCCGCCGGTGTTGAGGCCGTAGCCGAACAGGGTCATGCCGCCGGCCAGGATGCAGATCACGGAGAAGCTGATCGCGAAGTTCCCGAAGCCGCCCATGCCGCGTTTTAGTTCGGGCGTGTAGCCGTGGCCGCGCAGCGCCGCGTCGTCGTCCAGCGGACGGCGGCTAGTTGATCGTCTGTGCGGCATCGGGCACCTCGGGGGAGAAGGGAGGAGGGCAGAGATGGTGTGGTGCGGGTGGTAAGCGCAACGGAAAGGTCCTTGGAGGAGTCGGAGGAGAGAAGGGCGAGCGCAAGGGGCCGCGGCTGCGGAGGGTGGGCCTCGGATGGTCATCGGCGGCTCCTGGATTTCAGGGTGGGGCGGCGGGCTTTGAGGAATTCCTCCTGCCATTCCTGCGGTTCGTGGGCGACCTGGGCCCATGGCGCGGTGGTCACGTGTGGGCCGATCGCTTCGAACACCGGGCCGCTGTGGCCTACGCCGGTGGCCGTCAGGGCGTGTGCCAGGTGGTTGAGATCCAGCAGGGAGCGGGTGTCGGGCTGCCCCGGCGCGGGCTGCGTCGGCTCGAACCACTCATGCAGCGCCTTGCGGGCGTAGTGGGCTTTGTCCTCGGTGACCCAGTACGCGAGCACACTGGCGGTCTGCCGCGTCTGCCACTGCTTGCGGTACTGATCAACGAACGCGTACAGCGGCAGAACCTTCAGCGCGGACCCCGCCGGGGCTCTGGACGCCACCCACTGCGCGAAGGTGATCAGCTCATTGCCGCGGGCGCGGAAGACGGCGAGCATCCGGTGGAAGGCTTCACGGTTGTGCGCATCGCGCTGGTGCACCGCGTCCAGCAGCCGCCAGGGCCCCGGCGGCAGCAGGTCCTCACGCGCGATCCAGTTGAGCGGGCTGTGCGGCCGCTCCGGGTCGTCGTCGGCCTGCGCGAGCGTCATGAAGCACAAGGGCGGCACCGGATCGGCCTTCCACTCCGCGGCCGCACTGCAGGCGTAACGGGCCTTGAGGATGGCCTGCATCAGCTGTGGCCGGGAGGCCCCGTTGCGGTGGGCGAGGATCACGCGTTCGCTTAGCACGCGGGCCCGCATCATCCAGGCGTTCCAGTCCTCAGGCTCCTCCGCGGCCCACATTTCGATCGCCTCGGTGTCCACCGCCGCGCGGCCCAGGACCTGGCTTCGGCTGCACCGCAGTGACCAGGAATCCGTCCTGGTGAGCAGCTCCTTCGTGGACAGCCACCGATTCAGCCGCAGGTCCTCCAGGGCGACGCGCAGATCGGCATCCCGGCCGGCAGGGTGCGGAGTCGTCAAGCTCATGTCAGAAGAGGTCATCGGCGGACCCCTGACGCGAGAGAGCTGAGGGGAAAGCGAATGCGCACTGACCTGGTGCGCGTAAGAAGGGCATGAGAGTGCGATTCCTCGATGCAGGGGTGGGGCCGTCGGGCCGCAGCCTGTGTGATCCGCTGGCCATAGGGGGAGCCGGGACTGATGACTGCGGCCCGACGGGGCTTGTTGGGTCAGCCGGAGGCGGCTGTGCGCTCAAGCAGGGTCCGGGCCGGGAACCGGTTCGCCCACTTGACGTGCGGTTCGAGCGCAGGGCGTAGCGCCGGTTATGGAGCTGTTCCGGCTCTGAGACGCGGTAGAGCTGAAGGGAGCTGGCGTGTGTGGGGGGCTTAGAAAGTGTCGAAGACCGGACCACCCGGAATGCTGTCCAGGCTGAGGGCGGTCCAGTCTGATGTGTAGATCAGTTCAGGGCTTTGCCCACCTCGTAGATGGTGGGCCGGTCCTCCGGGGCGTGGCTGAGCATGGCGTCGATCAGGGCGCCCAGTTCACCGGGCACCTTCACTGAGCGACGTCGGCCGTTTGCCACCGCTTCTCTCTGTACGGAGCGTGGAGCGTCGTCCGGATACTCGACTGCCCGCCAGCCGGTGGCGGAGATGAGCAGGGACGCACCGAGTGCGTAGATGTCGGCAGCTTGGGTCGGCTCCGCCTCTCCTGTGGCGAGCACGCTGCGCGCGATCTCCGGTGCCTCGTAGTGGACCAGGCAGCCGCGGAACGGGAAGTCGTACCCCTGAGGCACCTGCCCACCCCGAGCCAGTGCTAGGTCGATGAGATGGGTGCGTTCGGGCCCGATGATGAAGTGGGCAGGCTGAATGTCTCCGTGGGCCCAGCCTTTCGCGTGCAGTTCGGCGAGCGCTTCAACGCATCCCAGCGCCACGCTGGCGTGCGGTGCGATGGACGAGTCCCGCCTACGGCAGGGTTCCCACAGCCGGTACAGGTCCGGCCCTTCCCGCCACGGCTGGAAGTTCCAGGTTCCCTGCTCCCACTCGCCGTACGCGACGTCCTCGAAGCCGAGGTGATGCAGCACGGCGCCTTCGCGTGCGGGAGCGAGAGCGGTCCAGGGCTGCGCGGCCCAGTCGGCTGTGGCCTCGATCGGGTAGCCGACTTTCACGGCGTAATGGCCCCGGGAGTTTTCGACTTCCCAGACCACGGAGCCTCGGCGGTTGATGATCAGGTACTGAGCTGTGGGCGTGAGCGCATCACGCAGTACGGCCGGCAGTTCAGGGGGCGAGCCGGACAAGGTCTTTCTCCTTCCTGGCGAGCACGGCCGACCACGAGCAGGGGCCGGCCGTGTCGCTGTTGTCGTGAGCTACGCCTGGCCGTACGGCCGGCCGCAGTCCGCGTCGCACTGTGCGAGGTTCTCGCCGTTCACGGTCCACAGGTCGTCGAAGACCATGAACCCGGCGGCTTTCATGGCGTGCGCCGCAGCAGCGACCATTTTCGGATCACGACCTCCTCCGCCCGGCTTCGGGTTGTGGTGCAGGAAACGCCCCGCGTACTGCTCGCACAGCCCGGCGTACTCCTTGGTGTGCAGGATGAGCGCGTGCAGGCCGAGGTCCACGTCGTCCGACGGCACCATGGCGACGGTGGCGGTGGCCGCGGTGACGAGGAACGCGACCGCCTGGTCCGCGATGCGCTCGGCACGCTCGGGCGTCTGTCCGTCATGGAGGACCACGAAGTGGGCGAGGCTCTCGAACAGGTCCTCGCCAGCCACCATGCGGCCGGTCCTCTGGTCGTTCGCTGTTGCCGTCATGCGTATCTCCTGGTGTGTGAGGTAGTGCGTGGTGAGCAGCTCCACCCCGGCCGCCGAGCTCGGCTCATAGACGACCGGGAAGAAGGCTTTGAGGCCGGCCTCGAACGGGGACGGGGGGCCGGGATGTGGCACCCGTTCGGGGCGGCCGTTCTACTGGCCGACGTTGAGGGTCATGCCGATCACCAAGCTGCGCGAACCGCTGATGCAGATGATGAACAGGAACCCGGTACACCGGCCGATGGCGCGCATCACAGTCCGACCCGACTGTTGTCGTTCTTCACGGCCAGGCGCGCGCTCAGTTCCTCTCGCGCGCTGAGTGCCGCCACCTTGTCCGGCATGGCGTCCCACTCCCTGCCGCCTCCGATCGGGCGTATCTGCACACGGCCACCGACCTCGCCCATGACGACGCCGATACGTCCACGGGCACTGTCCTTCGCCAGTTCGCCGATGTCTGGTCTGGTCTGCTGATTGCTCGCCATGCAGAGGAGCATCCCGAGCCGGGTACCTCTGCCAAAAGGTCAGGCTGATTACCCAACTTGGGTAATATCGCGGCAGGTAGAGAACCAGCGACGTTGCGTAGCCTTCGCAGTGTGGGAGCCTCCCAGATGCCCCAAGCCAACCAGCCGCCGGAACTGCCCGCGCGGTTGCTCACCGACCCCGAGATGATCGATGCGTGTCGGGTACGGGACTTCGCCGTGGTCTTCCGACTGGCCAAAGTCAAGGCCGGTATCTACCCGTCGATGATCGCCAGGCGATGTGACCTGACCCCGAGTCGAGTCGGCGAAGTGCTCTCCGGGCGGCGCCAGCTGGTGCACATGGATGTCATCGAGCGCATCGCGGACGGCTTACGCATTCCAGGGCACATGCTCGGACTTGCCCGGCGGTCGTGGGAGACGCCCCAGGCTCTTGTCGTCACCGACCGCGAAGCATTTCCGGTACCGGAGCCGGCGCAGCAGATCCCCGCGTCTCTGCCGGGCCCGGACGTGGACAGCATCTTGGCCATGGCCACCCGGACAAGTTTCAGCGCCGCCACCCTCGCGGCGTTCCGGTCTTCCATTGAGGACTACTGGCGACGAGACAATCAACACGGCGGAGAAGCCCTGAGGCCCGCCGTCGTTGGGCAGCTCCGATACGTGATCGGGCTCATGAAGGAGAACCGGCCGCCGTCCATCCAGTACGGCCTCTACGGCATCGCCGCCGAACTGGCACGCCTCACGGGCTGGATCTACTTCGACGCCCGCCAGTACAACCAGGCCCGCACCTACTTCAGCGAAGCTCTGCAACTGGCCAAGCACATCGACGACCGACAGTTCATGGCCAACGTCCTCGCCTGCATGAGCTTGCAGGCGACCTACCAGGACAAGCCCGCGGACTCTCTGGCACTCGTCACAGCCGCCCAGGACCAGGCCCGCTCGGCCCCCGACACCACCCCGCGTGTCCTGTCGATGCTGTCCATGCGCGAAGCCTTCGCCCACGCTTCCCTTGGTAGCCAGACCTCCACCCGCCGAGCGCTCACGGAGGCGCACCGCCAGTTCGAGCAGATCCGGACAAGCGACCCCGACCCGTCATGGGTGACCTACTTCGATGAACCGAAGCTCATCGTGGACACGGGCATCGCCCACGGCCGGCTGGGCGAAGCGGCCACCGCCGAACCCTTGATCGCGGACGCCTTACGGAGAGAAGACCGCGCCAACCACCGCGGCCGTGCATTTCATGCATTCTGGCTGGCCCGGACCCAACTGGACCAAGGCAAGCTCGACCAAGCGTGCCACACCGCTACACAAGCCCTGGAGTCCGCGTCGACCGTGGTGTCCGAGCGGGTGACGGGCCACCTGAGGGAGTTCTACGGCCAGTTGGCTCCCCATAGGCAAGAACCCGTAGCCCTGGCCTTCGAGGCCCGGCTACGGGAAGTTCTCCCACCCGTCAGCGGATCGTTTCATCCATGAGCAGGTACAGCAGACCGACGAGAGATCCGCTGCTCACGACCTCACGACGGTCGATCATGCCCCGCACCTCACTGAGGGGGACCCACTCGATGCGGTCGGACTCGTTCTTCTCCGTGGGCGGTCCGGAGTAGGTCGCGCCGTCGACGCGGAAGACGTGGTGCTGCGAGTCGGTGATCCCGTTGGCCGGCTCGGCATAAATCAGAGGCTTGATCGGACCAGGGCGCCAGCCGGTCTCCTCCAGCACTTCGCGAGCCGCTGCTTCCTCAGGTGTCTCGCCCTCTTCCACCAGGCCCATGGGGAGCTCCCAGGCCCACGAGTTGGTGATGAAGCGGTGCCGCCACATCATCAAGACCTCTTGGCGGTCATTGACCACGGCGGCCACGGCTAGGTGCCGCAGGCGAACTACGTGGTACTCCCAACGACGGCCGTCCGGCTGCTGGACATCAACCAACCACAGGTTCACCCAGGGGTTGTTGTAGATCTGGCGCTCACCGTGGGTCTTCCACTCCATGCCTGCGGCCCCTCTCGATCGGACTCCAGGATCTCAGACCGACCGGGATGGAGGCGTAAATTCCGTTCTTTTCGCGTCACACTGACGAGATGTGCGGTACGCGTTCGGAAGCATCGATGTTCTCCAGAAGCTGGTCGAGGAGCTGCTGGAGCTGTTTGCGTGTAGCGCTCTGGTCGCGGCCTGGGTCGGGGGCGTTGTTGTCCCAGGATGCGACGAGGTGCGGGTCGGTGTGCTCCTCGAACTTGCCTGGTCCGTAGGGGTAGTACAGGAGTCCGAGGGTGCGCTGCCCGCGTTTGTGGATCCTGGGGATCATGCCGGTGCCGCGTCCTGGTCCTGCTGGAGGAGCTGGTCGGTGGCGCGCTGGACGCGCTGGACGGCGCGCCGGGTCGCGGCGATGACGGCGTCCAGTTCGGGTGGGTGAGCGCCGGCGTTGATTGCGCGCGTGACCTGGTTGAGGTTGTTGCCGACGTGGCGGCGGGCGGCGAATAGTTCGGCGATCACCTCACGCTCGTCGGCGACGGCGCTTGCGGTCCGTTCGAGGTCTCGGGCGGCGGAGAGGGCAGCGCGGGCGAGGAAGCCTGCGCGGGTCAGGCCGGCGGCCTTCGCGCCAGCGGTTACGAGGGCGAGTTCGTCGTCGCTGAAGCGGGTGTTGCGGACGTGTGGACGCTGGCGACGCTGGTATTTGCGGCGGTGTATACGCGGCTGCTCAGGTCTGTCCTGTATCCCTTCTGGCTGCGATCCGCCCTCGGTCGCAGCCTCCTCGTCAGGCGTCCCCCGGCGCCGGACGAGCCCCTGCCCTCCAGGGGCAGGGGAACCCTTGGATACTCCGTCTTGAGCGGAGTATCCAAGGGGATAACTTGCTGTGCCGTTTGGGGCTGGGGAGGTTGCGTTCTGGTGCGCGTCGTCGGTCGTCTGAGGGTGACGCTGATGCATGGAAGCTCCTTGGCAAAGTATTTGAGGCGGGGCGGGGGCGGGGTCTGTGGTTGTCGGGGGCGTGAGAGAGGGCGGGCGGGGCCGGGGCGGTCCCGCGGGGATACAACGGATCGGGGACCGCGGGGACCGGCCTTCTATATCCGGTCCCGGGAAACGGTCCCCGTAGTCGGTCCACGCTTGAAGGGGCCGTGGTTCAGTCGGTCCCCGCATCTATCGGTCCCGGCAGGCGACGGTGACGTCGGTCCCCGCTCCCCACATGGTTGGTCCCCGGGTGTGCTGTGGGGACCGAGGGTGCTCTTGTGAGGCGTTGACCTGCTCGTTGACCCGGTCCCGGCCCCCGTGCCCGATTGGTCCGTTGGGGACCGGTCCCCGTGCGGCGCAGTGTTCGGCTCCGGGACCGGTCCCCGTGACGCCTCGTCAGGGGGACCGTCCCGCCGAGTTGCGCGGGGACCGTCCCTCAGTCTCTGAGGTCCCTCGCAGGACCGGTCCCCGTCGGCGTACGGTTCCCGGCCGGTCTCGGGGACCGAAGGTGTTGGAAATGCAATCTCCATAAGCTGCCTCGTCGCGGAGTGACAGCGAGAGACGGAGAGCCGAAGGAAGGTCACGCAGCCTTGTGCCGGCTGAGTTCCGCAGCGGCAAGGTCTACGCGGGTCGGGTGGGGCGTGGCGCGGGGTGCGTTACCCCTGGCACGGCCGTCGAGACCCATGCGTCGAGTGCGGCAGGGCTCGCCCTCGGCGGCGTGGCACCACTGGCACGGAACGCTGAGGGCATCGGGGTGTCCCTCGGCGACGGTGGTTTCGCGGGCGGCTCGGGTCGGCCGGTACCGGGCGAGCTCGGCGCGGGCGGCAGGTGGGATGCACGTACCGAGGGCGCGCAGGCGGTCTTCGAGGTCGGGGCTCGGGTCGCCGCCGGTGATCTGCCGGTGGGTCGACGGCGCGGCCGTGCCGGTGGCGACCGCGTGCCGGGCGGCGAGGAGTTCTGCACGCCAGGCAGCTTCGTCGTCCGGGCTGGCGGACGGAGTGGGGTCGGTGTGCCGAGCCAGGCGGTCACGGCGATAGGCCCGCCATGTGCGGACGACGTCCACCGGAAGGATCGGGTACGGGGAGTCGAGGACGTGGGTCCGTACCGCCTCGCGGACGTCCCAGCCGTGGGCAGTGGCCAGGGGTACGTCGCTGAGCAGTTCGTGCCACTGGGCGATCTGGTCGCGGGCCTCGCTGGCGGCGGTCCGGATCGTGCGGGGGTCGAGGCGGCCGATGTAGGCGAGGACGGCGGCGGTTTCGCGCGGGTTCAGGGCGGGTTACTCCATTCCGTTCGGTTCGTCGAGGGCGGCGAGCAAGGCGGCCATGTGCTCCTCGGAGCGCGTCATGCCGGGGGCCTTGGACGGCGTGCCTCCGCCGGGTATGCCACGCAGGTGCCGGCGGCCATGGTCGGCTGGGCGTTCGTTGGTGATCCAGGCACGCCAGTCAGCAGCCCAGGCGGCGGCCGGGCGGGGTGACCATGTGGCCCGGTAGGCACGCCACTTCTCGTCGGCGGCCTGCAGCCCGTGCTCGCCGAGCCGGGCCAGGTGCCCCTGTTGCTGCAGCCAAACGCGGGCTTCGTCGTCGATCTGCCACTCGGTGGCTGGAGTGAAGGGTGAGCTGCTGCTCTTACCGTTCATCTTTGGTTCTCTACTGTTCTGGGGGCCGGAATCCGTGCCTCCTCGGGGCCGGAATCCGCTCCCGCCAGGGGTCGAAATCCGGTCCTGGGGACCGGTATCCGGTCCCCTTTCGGGCGGGTCGGCAGGGCCGGATTCCGGTCCGGCGGGTGTCGGTATCCGGTCCCCCTGGGGGGTCGGATTCCGGTCCTCGTCGGCGGCTCGTTCGGCGAGGAACCGGGCGGCGGCCGGGAGTTGGTAGTACGTCTCTCCGCGAGGTCCCTTGCGGCCGTCGAGCTGCACCAGTTCGCCGCTGGCGATCAGCTTGTCGATGGCGTCCCGTACCGCGGTACGGGACGCGTTCGCCCGCTTCATGAGGGTGGGGACGGATGCGTACGCGATGCAGCGGAGGTCGAGGCACCGGTCGGCGATCAGGGTGAGGACCATGCGGGCGGTGCCCTTGCTTCGGCTGTGGTCCCACACCCATGCGCGGGCGTCGTGGCTCATCGGGTCGCGGCTCCTGGGTTCGGGGCGGGGAGGGGCGGCACCAGCCCGCTTCGGGGCGGTGCAGGGAAGGGCGCGGCGCGGCGGTTCCCGGTCTGGTGGCGCTGACGAGGGCCGCAGGCGGGTGCACGAGGGCATCCGGTCCAGGCCCTGGAATACCGAGGTTGCTCAGGCGCCCGGGATCAGGATTCCGGGCGCCTGAGCAAGACAGCCACACCCGCCCCGGACAAGTCCAGCATTCTCCGGAGAAAGCAAGCAGCCCTCGGCGAACACATCAAGAGTGGGGCCAAAAAACAATAAGCCCGGATTGGCGGCTGACGAAATAGTGCCGGAATCCGGCAGGTCGAACCGGGGCAACTCATAACCCTTCGGTACTCGCGTCCGCAGAGTCCCGCCCCATTGCGGTACGCCGTCTCCGGGCAGTTGCAGGAGGCTCACCAGTGCCGGTGCGTCCACCAGGGTGGCCGACCTTGGGCACTACCCGAGGTACTGCCTGAGGTACTGCTGTTTCCTCCATCCGGGATGCCGTGCGAAATTCCGCCGCTTTTACGGTGGCGTATGGGGTAAGTCAGACAATAAGGGCGGGCAATATAACACTACATCGCCGGTTTGCGAAACCGGCGATTCTCCGGACAGTTATGACGTCAATCGAGGCTGATCCCGACCGCAGATCTGCGTCGCTATCGGTTTCCAAGTCCGCAATTCCGCCGGCCTTTCGCACCGTCCCGGCGCAACCGCAGGACTCCCCGCCCCCTGCCCGAGGAGCACCGTTTGACGTCTCCGTCCCGCCGTCCCACCGACAAGCTCACGGTCGACGAGTTCTGCACCGACCTCCGCATCTCCCGCTCCACGTTCTACGACTGGCGCAAGAAAGGCCGAGGCCCGCGCTGCATACGCATCCCCAACGGTGCCCTGCGCATCCGCCGCAGTGACTACGAGAACTGGCTCACCGACTGCGAGGACAACGCGTGAGCAACCGGTCCTTCAAGGTCCGCTTCTACGACACGGAGGTCTACAGGGGGAAGCGCAAGACCACCTACACCGTCCGCTGGTCCGTCAATGGCACCCGGCGAGGCCGAAGTTTCGAGACGAGTGCACTCGCGGAATCGTTTCGCGCCGCACTGCGCGTCGCCGCCAATGATGGCGAGCCCTTCGATTCGGACACCGGACTGCCGGTCTCGCAGATCGCGTCACCGGTCGAACTCACCTGGTACGAGTTCGCCCGCCAGTACGTCGACGCGAAGTGGCCCCGCATCTCGGCGAACAATCGCAAGAACACCGCCAAGGCCCTCACCAAAGCCACACTCGCCCTCCTGCGCGCCGAACCCCCCGACCGCTTCGACCCGGTCGAGGTACGACGGGCCCTTCGCGAGTACGCCTTCAACAAGCTGAGACGGGACGAGGCCCCGCCCGAGGTCCGCACGATCCTGTCCTGGATCAGCCGCAATTCCCTTCCCATGACGGCTTGGGAGCACACCGCGCACCTCGACGCCGTCCTGCGAGCGCTCGACACCCTCCTGGACGGCACCCCGGCCGCCGCCAGCTCGGTCAGACGTGAGCGGCGGATCCTGAACGTGGCGATCAAATACGCCGTCCGTCAGAAGATCCTCACCGACAACCCGTTGCCCACGGGCAAGGACGAGGACGCGGCTCCCAGGGTCGCCGAAGCCGTCGACAAGCGCTCCCTGCTCAACCCCGGCCAGGTCGCCACGCTCCTTACCTGGATCGGCGCCCGCCCCCGCACCGGCCACCGACTCCACGCGTTCTTCGCCACGCTCTACTACGCGGGCCTGCGCCCAGAGGAAGCCGTCGCGCTGCGTGTCGGCGACGCCACGCTGCCCGCTGAGGGCTGGGGCCAGCTACTCGTCCACACCGCCGAGCCCGAAGTCGGCAGCCAGTGGACCGACGACGGTCAGGTCCACGAGACCCGCCATCTCAAGGGCCGCGCCCAAGGCGACACCCGCGTCGTCCCCGTCCACCCCGCTCTGGTCGCCACCCTGCGAGACCTGATCGAGGCGGACGGCCTGAAGCCCGGCGACCTCCTCTTCCCCGGAGAGAAGGGCGGACTGCTGGCCGGATCGGTCTTTCGGCGTGCCTGGAACAAGGCCCGCGAGGCCGTCCTGTCCGAGCACGAGTACAACTCGCCGACCGGCAAGCGCGTGTACGACCTTCGGCACACCTGCCTGACCACCTGGCTGAACAACGCCGTCCCGCCCGCCCAGGTCGCCGAATGGGCCGGCAACAGCGTCCCCGTCCTGCTCGCCACGTACGCCCGATGCGTCACCGGCCAGCTCGCCGCGCTCCAGCAGCGCATCGAAGGCCCCCAGCGACTGCCCGCCGGGCTGTCTCCAAGCGTGCGGGTTCCTACGCTTGGTTCCTCGCCCACACCGCATCGCCGTACCTGATCCAGCGGACTGTGCAGACCGCCACCTGCGCCTCCGGCACCGTCGTTCACTCGGAGACGGCGACCCCGTATCCCCGCGCGAGGGCATCGAGGCCGTGGTCGTAGCCCTGCCCGACGGCGCGCAGACGCCAGATGGGGCCCCTGCGGTAGATCTCCGCAAGGAGCATGGTGCGCTCGGTTGTCGCGGCGTCCAGGGTGGCCCGGGCGAGGGGCGAGCCGCTGCTGCTGGGAGCCGCACTGACCTGGATCGCGCCGACCGTCCCGAAGGTGGTCGCGCCGTCGATGGCCGCGGCGACGACCACCTTGCGGGTAGCGGGCGGCAGGGAGGCGAGATCGAGGGCGATGGTCTGTTCGGCGGGACCGCCGGTGAGGAGCCGCACGGTGCCGGCGGGGCTTTCAGGGGCGCCGTAGAAGATGAGGTCCTCGTCGAAGGTGACCTGTTCGTCCTCGTCGAGGACGAAAGCGACGACGTCGATCTCGCAGTCTGCCTGCGGAGCCCAGCTGGCGGTGACGTACCACTCGGGCGCGGGTCCGCCGTACGGGGTGGGCAGGTCGATGACGCCGCCCCTCGGCATCACGTGCGGTTCCTTCGGCCGGACAGCCGCCGCTGCAGGGCTGGTGACGGTCGGTGAAGTGAGCCAGTCCGTGTCGTGCAGGGCGAGCTCAAGGGCGGTGATACGGCTCATGCGGCGGTCGTTCTCACCGCCGGCGAGAAGGACGACGTCGGTGACGCTGGTGGACAGGTTGACCGCTGCCGATCCGCCGAGCTCGACGACGCGGGTACGAGCCGCGGCGGCATCTCTGTGAACACCTCCGAGCACCAGCACCCGGCGGCCCGTCAGCGGCTTGGCCAAGGTGCCCGCCGAGTCGCCCGGTCGGTGCGGGGCGGGGACGGTTGCGCCGGAGGGGGACGGCACCAGGACAGGCGCTGCCGCGGGTTCGGGCTCGGTGGCCCGACCTTCTGCCGCCGCCGGGGCCTTCACCGGCGCGATCACGGCGGAAGCAGCCGTCGCCTCATGCACGATTCCGACCTGCACGTCGGCCAGCAGCTTCAGGAAGGTGTGCTCGTCGATGACCGGTACGCCCTCGGCGGCTGCGCGGCGGGCCTTGGCGGACCGGGACGCCGGCTCGTTGGTGACGAGCACGCTGGTGTGCCGGCTCACGGAGGTCACCATGTTCAGTCCGACGGCAACAGCGCGCCCGACCAGCTCCGCCCGTGCGTGGGCGGTCTCACCGGTTATCGCGATCTTCATCCCCTGCAGCAGTGGCCCGCCGGGAGTCATCCGACCGGGATTGCGATAGGCGCACGGCGTTTTGGGTGGCTTCGGTGTGAACTGCGATTCCGCCCGAGGCGGGCAGCTCACCAGTGGCAAGGGCAGGTCGAGCCGCACTGCCTCGCGCAGCGAGGCCCGCAGGATCCCGGCAAGCACCCGGGTGTCGTCCAGCGCATCGTGCGCGCGCTGCTGCGGTACGCCGTAGTGGGCGGCCAGCGTGCCCAGTTTCATGTCGTCCGTCGGCGGATCCACCTGACGGTTCAAAGCCAAGGTGCACAGCCGCTGGGACACCGGCAGCCACATCCGGGCCCGGGCGAACTCGTAGGCCAGGAAGTCGTAGTCGAACTGAGCGTTGTGGGCGACCAGGACCCGGTCCTGGAGCATCGCTCCGATCCGCCCGGCGACCTGGTCGAAGGCAGGCGCACCCTGCAGTCGCTCGACGGTCAGCCCGTGCACCTCCACCGGTCCCGGATCGCATCCCGGGTTGAGCAGCGTGGAGAACTCCCCGGTCTGCTCGCCGTCCGGCCCGATGGTCACCACCGCCACGGACAGCACCCGGTCCCGCCGGGCTATGAGCCCGGAAGTCTCCACGTCGACCAAGGCCCAGTCGCGGGCGTAGTCGCCCGTGGCGGGCAGGTCGAAGGAGGTGGAGGCGAGACCCATGGTGCCAAGGATGATCCGATATACGGCCCTCCTTCAACCTGTATGTCGTTTTGCCCTGCTCTGGAAGGGTGAACTGCCCTGCCGACCGTGGAGGGACCGCACCAAAACTTCGGGAAGTTTTCGGGAAGAACGCCCGCCAAAAGCCGGTCGGAACCGCTCTCGGCCGGACTCCCGCACACTCCACCAGGGGGTCCATCCGGCCTTGCGTCACAGGCGTACCGCGCCTGTCATTGCTCCCCTGAACAGCAGAAACGCCCTCCCGGTGGGAGGGCGGGGAGTGAGCGCCCCCGGCAGGACTCGAACCTGCGGCCAAGCGCTTAGAAGGCGCCTGCTCTATCCACTGAGCTACGGGGGCCGGGTGTGGTGGCCTGTGATGCTGGTGCCCGGGTGCGGGCGGGGCTGTGACCTTGCCGGGGACAAGGATAGAGCTCCTGGGTCCCTGTGCTTCGCGCTTCACCTCCGTGGCTCGATGTGGAGGTTCAGTGAAGCGGTCCTGATAATCGCAGGCAGGTACGAATCGTGCATCGCTTTTGGCGTCTCGCGCCCCGGGTGTTGTGCACTCGTTATGCCTGCGCCCCAGTCGTCCTTTAGGCCCCGTGTGTCCGATCGGCGCGCAGGCGTGCCCAAATGCTTTAGAAACCCTGCAAAATTGGGCATTCTTCACATGTGGTGACCTTGGACGTACGGCCCCAGCTGCTCGACGCACTCTCCGCCCTGCGCGACCGTGTCGCCGCCGCACGCTTCCCGCTGCCCCTGGCGGGGGCTCCACGCGCGCGTGCCAACCGCGACGAACTGCTTGCGCAACTCGACGATTATCTCGTGCCCCGGTTGAGGGAACCCGAAGCACCTCTGCTCGCCGTGATAGGAGGATCGACCGGGGCGGGCAAGTCGACGCTGGTCAACTCCCTTGTGGGACGGCGGGTCAGTGAGGCCGGGGTGCTCCGGCCCACGACGCGTACCCCGGTGCTCGTCTGCCACCCGGAGGACCACCACTGGTTCAGCGGGATGCGCGTGCTGCCGCACCTCACGCGCGTGTGGGTGCCCCGGCAGGAGGCCGACGACGACCCCCTCCTGCCGGAGGAGGACGACACCCGCGTCCTGCGCGTCGAGACCGCCGACACCCTCCCGCGAGGGCTCGCACTCCTCGACGCGCCCGACATCGACTCCCTGGTGGCGCCCAACAGGGCACTCGCCGCCGAACTCATGTGCGCGGCGGACATCTGGGTCATGGTCACCACGGCGGCACGGTACGCCGACGCCGTGCCGTGGCACCTGCTGCGTACCGCCAAGGAGCAGGACGCCACCCTCGTCACCGTGCTCGACCGGGTGCCCCACCAGGTGGTGTCCGAGGTCTCGCGCCAGTTCGGCGCGCTCCTCGCCAAGGCGGGACTCGGCAACGTGCCGCGTTTCACCGTGCCCGAACTGCCCGAATCCGCCTGGGGCGGAGGGCTGCTTCCGGCCACGGCCGTGGCGCCGCTGCGCACCTGGCTCGCCCAGCAGGCGCAGGATCCGGGTGCCCGGCACCGGGCGATGGCGCGCACGGCGTACGGGGCGCTCGACTCGCTGAAGTCGAGGATGCCCGAGCTCGCCGGTGCGACGGCGGCCCAGTACGCGGCCGCACTGCGGCTCACCACGGCCGTCGAGGGGGCGTACGACAGCGAGTACACGCGCCTGCGGGGCCGGCTGCAGGCCGGTGCCGTCCTCGCCGGGGGCGCGCTCAAACGGTGGCGCAGCTACCCGCTGGACTGCAGCGCCGGTGAACTGCTCGACGCGCTGGCCGAGAGTCTGGCCACCCTGCTGCTGTGCGCCGTCACCGCGGCGGACGAGCGCATCGACGAGACATGGCGGCGCGAACCCGCCGCGGACGTGCCGGGGCTGACGGACCGCGATCCGGCGCTGGAGAGCGCCGAGCACCGCATCGGCATGGCGGTACGACGCTGGCGCCGGGTCCTCGAGGAGTACGCCGAGGACGAGGTGCGCGCCCTGGAGAAGAGCGTCGCGCCGGATCCCGAGGTGGTGGCCGCGCTGGTCGCCACCGCGCTGCTGGGCGGTCGCCGGGCGCGGTCCGCGGGCGAGGGGCTCGCCGAACGGATCGGTGCGCACGGGGCGCTGCGGCTGCGGGACAAGGGCGGCCGGCTGCTCACCGACTACATCGACAAGACGCTGGACGGCGAGCGGGAGCGGCGGCTCGCCCCGCTCGACGCCCTCGACGTACACCCGGAACCGCAGGCGGAGCTCATCGCCGCGCTGTCCGTACTGCAGAAGGAGAGGTGACCGCGGTGACCGCCGTCACGGACCGCACGGAGCACGCCGACCAGCCGGGAGACGACGAGAGGCGAGGCGAGAGGCGAGGGGAGGGACGGGGCGAGGAGCGCCAGGAACGTCCCCGCGCCCGCGTCCGCGCCCGCAGGAAGGACGACTCCGAACGGGACCCGGGTTCTCGCGCCGGTGCGGACGGAGGCAGGGACGACGGCGGAGGCAGGGGCGACGGAGACGGGGACGGGGAGGACGCGGCGGGGGGCTGGGACGACGGGCTGATCGCGCGGCGCGTGTCCGTCACGGCCGAAGGGCAGCCGAAGCCCGTACAGGAGACCCTCATGGAGAACAGGACGCCCGTGGCGGCCCCCCTCGCGTACGACGGACCGCTGCGGTCCCGTCTCGACGCCCTGCGCGAGCTGGTGGGCCTCTCCCGGACGCGGCTCGACAGCCGGACCCTGGCCGAGGCCGGGCGGGTCCTGGACGAGGCCGCGGCCCGGCGCAGACTCTCGGGGCAGCACACCGTCGTCGCCATCGCGGGCGCCACCGGCAGCGGGAAGTCGCAGCTCTTCAACGCGCTGGCCGGGGTGCCCATCTCGGAGACCGGGGTACGCCGGCCGACCACCGCCGCCCCCATCGCGTGCAGCTGGAGCGACGGCGCGGCGGGTCTCATCGACCGGCTCGGCATCCCCGGGCGGCTGCGCCGCAGACCCCTGCAGAGCGCCGAGGACGAGGCCCAGTTGCGCGGCCTCGTCCTGGTGGACCTGCCCGACCACGACTCGGCGGCCGTCCAGCACCGGGAACACGTGGACCGGATCCTGGCGCTCGTGGACGCGGTCATCTGGGTCGTCGACCCGGAGAAGTACGCCGACGCGGTGCTCCACGAGCGCTACCTGCGCCCCATGGCGGGGCACGCGGAAGTCACCTTCGTGGTCCTCAACCAGGTCGACCGGCTGCCCGGGGAGGCCGCCGACCAGGTCCTCGACGACCTGCGGCGGCTGCTCGACGACGACGGGATCGCGCTCGGCGAGTACGGCGAGCCGGGCGCGACCGTCCTTGCGCTGTCCGCGCTGACCGGCGAGGGCATCGGCGAACTGCGGGAGGTGCTCGGCCACTTCGTGGCGGAGCGGGGCGCCGCGGCCCGCCGGATCTCCGCCGACGTGCACGCGGCCGCGGTGCGCCTGTATCCCGTGTACGCCAACCGGCGGCAGGCCGGACTCACCGAAGAGGCCCGCGACGAGTTCGCGGACCGGCTCGCCGACGCGGTCGGGGCCACGGCGGCGGGCGAGGCGGCCGAACGCGCGTGGCGCCGCAACGCCAACCGCGCGTGCGGCACGCCCTGGCTGCGGCTGTGGCGCTGGTACCAGGACCGGCGGGAGCCCCCGACCGGGCGCCTGTCCGTACGGACGTACACCGACGAGGAGGTCACCGCGCGCCAGCGCGTCGAACAGGCGGTGCGCACGGTGGCCGAGCAGGCGTCCGGCGGGCTGCCCGCGCCCTGGGCGCAGGCGGTGCGTGAGGCGGCCGTACGGGGCTCGCAGGGGCTGTGCGAGGCGCTGGACGAACTGGCGGTACGGGCCGGCGCTCCGACGGGCCGGCCGCCGCGGCCCAACTGGTGGCCGGCCGCCGTACTCGCGCAGGCGTCCATGACCGTCCTCCAGGTGGTCGGCGGGCTGTGGCTGCTGGGGCAGGTCATCGGCATCATGTCGCCGAACCTCGGTGTGCCCGTGCTGCTGATGGTCATCGGCATCGTGGGCGGCCCGGGCGTCGAGTGGGCCTGCAGACTGGCGGCGAGCGGGCCCGCGCGGCGGTACGGGGCCGACGCGGAACGGCGGTTGCGGGAGGCGGCGGCGGGCTGCGGCCGGGCCCGGGTGCTCGATCCGGTGGCGGCGGAGCTGCTGCGGTACCGGGAGGTGCGGGGGCAGTTCCTGCGGGTCACGGGGGTCGAGGTCCCGACGGGGTGAGGGGGGCGCGGCCGGGAAGGGGTGCGCGGCCGGGAGGAGTGCGCGGCCGGGAGGGAGCCGAGGACGAGAGGGGGCCGAGGACGGAAGCTTTCGTTCGGGTGAGGGAGTTGTCCACAACCGGGGGGTGGCCCACAGGGCTCAGCGGGTTCGCGCCGACGGAGGCAGTCTGAGGTCGTGGCGATCACGACGTGGCCGCCACGACCGAACACACGACAGACGCAGCCGTACGGGGCGGGACGAGCCCGTGGGCTCGGGCGAGGGAGGGCTTGGGCGATGAACGAGACGATGGTGTGCGTGGTGGGGAACGTGGCTACGCAGCCCGTGTTCCGGGAGACGGCGACAGGCGCGTCGGCGCGGTTCCGGCTGGCGGTCACGCAGCGGTACTGGGACCGGGAGAAGAACGCCTGGCGGGACGGGCACACCAACTTCTTCACGGTGTGGGCCAACAGGGCGCTCGCGACGAACGTGCAGGCATCCGTGTCGCTGGGCGAACCGCTCGTGGTGCGGGGCAGGCTGAAGATCCGCTCCGAGCAGCGCGACGGGCAGTCGTGGGCGGGCGCGGACATCGAGGCGTCGTCGATCGGGCACGACCTGGCGCGCGGCACCGCGGCGTTCCGCAGGGCGCTCAGGGGTGATCAGACACCTGAGCAGATCGCGGACCAGGACCCCGGCCGGGGCTCCGGTCACGCTTCCGGGCACTCGTCGGACGCGGTGCCGAGGCCGGAGCCCGACTGGGAGACGGGACCGGCGGAACAGTCGGAACCGGCGGAACGGCGGGAACCGGTCCTGGCGATGTGACGGCAGGGGCGGGTGGTTCCCCACTCCGACCGAAGTGCGGCCTGTCGGCTGGTACATGCTGAAAAGTCCCGGTGGATTTGTCGATAAGCCCAGCTCGTAACCGGTCCTGGCGATAACGATTCCGAGTCGGATCACTCATCGGATGACATGACCGGGGAGGGAGGTGTGCCCCGTCCTTAGGATGCCGGGCATAGCTCTAGGGGCTGCTGATTCCGCTGGTGGGACCGTAACCCCCCAGGTCAACGGGTCCTGCTCGAAGGGGAAATCTGTGCTTTCTTCGTTCTCCGCGCCGTTCGTGCACGGGCGAGGTGCTGCTGCCGCCCGCCTGGCAGCGGTGGCGCTCGTGTCCGGGTTCGTCGCCGTGAGCGCCGCGACCACCGCCGGTGCGGCCGTCGCGGACGAACTCCCCCTGAGCCAGGGCGGCGCGACCGCCACCATAGGCGGACTGAAGGTGTCGGGGGCCGCCGTCATCCACGAGGACGGCGGTGACAAGCAGGTCTCCGCGGGGCTGTTCGAGATGTCCGTCGACAACGGCGGCACCCTGCAGACCTACTGCGTCGACATCTACAGCCCGACGCAGAAGGACGCCAAGTACCAGGAGACCCCCTGGAGCGGTACGTCGCTGAACGGCAACCCCGACGCGGGCCGGATCCGCTGGATCCTGCAGAACTCCTACCCGCAGGTCAACGATCTCGCCGCGCTGGCCGCGAAGGCGGGTACGAGCGGCCTCACCGAGCAGGACGCGGCGGCCGGCACGCAGGTGGCGATCTGGCGGTACTCGGACGGCGCCGACGTGGACGCCGTGGACCCGCAGGCGGAGAAGCTCGCCGACTACCTGCAGCGCAGCGCACGCGACCTCGCTGAGCCCGAGGCGTCCCTGCGGCTGGATCCGCCCGCGGTCTCCGGCCGCCCCGGTGAACCGCTCGGCCCGGTCACCGTGCACACCGACGCGCACGGGGTGACGGTGACGCCGCCCGCCGACGCCGCGAGCGGGGTGCGGATCGTCGACCGGGACGGCAAGGAGATCACGTCTGCGGCGGACGGCGGCGAACTGTACTTCGACGTCCCCGAGGACGCCGCGGACGGTTCGGCCGCGCTGACGGTGCAGGCATCCACCACCGTGCCGGTCGGGCGGGCCTTCGCCTCGGAGACCAGGAGCCAGACGCAGATCCTGGCCGGCTCCAGCGAGTCGACGGTCTCCGCGGCGGCGACCGCGAACTGGGCGGCCGCCGGGGCGGTACCCGCGCTGTCGGCCGAGAAGAACTGCGCGAAGGGCGGCCTGGACGTCACGGCGGTGAACGAGGGCGACGAGCCGTTCACCTACGAGCTGCTGGGCGCCGAGCACACGGTCGCGGCGGGCGAGTCGCAGACCGTGACGGTCCCGCTGCAGGAGGACCAGGCGTACGACTTCACGGCCTCGGGTCCGGGCGGGTACGAGAAGCGGTTCCAGGGCGTACTGGACTGCCGCACACAGAGCGACGAGGGCGCGGGCGAGACGACGCAGACCCTGAACGAGCCCAGCCCCGCCACGGTGGGCGGCACCACCGCCACCACCGCCGACCTCGCGGAAACCGGCACGTCGAGCGCCACACCGGTGATAGCCGGGGTGGCGATCGGCCTGGTCGTGATCGGCGGCGCGGCAGTGCTCCTCGTCCACAAAAAGAAAACGACGACAAGTGAGTAACGACCCACACACGAAGCCGGCCACGTAGGACACGGTCTCGGAGACGGATCGGTGAACGGGCAGACCGGGCCGGAAGGGGCCGCGGCACCGCTCTGCGAAAGTCTTAGGGTGTCCGCATGTTCGAGACAATCCGTTGGCGCTGCTACGCGCACGTGGCCGACCGCCGTGGTGCCGAGCGAGTGGTCGGACGCGTCGGGAAGCTGTTGCCGCACACCATCGAGATCGAAAGTTACGAGCGGTACTGGAAGTTCCCGGAGCTGGCCGAGCTGCGGTTCGTCTCTCCCCTGCGTTGCAGTACCCCGCAGGACGCACTCCTGGCCACTCTTCAGCGGGCATGGCGAGTCGCGACACCCTGGAGCCTCAGCGGCCCGGGACCAGAGGCACGTCACGAGTTCGAGGGCATCGCGTCCTCCAACGTCGGGGCCAGTTTCAATGTCGCCGGCATCGAGTGGATGGAGTTCATCACCACTGATTGCCAAGAGGAATCCTCCGCGGACAGAGCGAGCTGACATCCACGAGTGACGTCGACAGCGTCTGACTGCGCGACAACCACGATGCGTAATCGCGAACCGCCGTGGGTGTCAGCGGACCGTCAGCGCAGGTGGCAGGCGCGGTGGGCCAAGCGCAGCGAGCATCCGAAGCTGCTTCTATGAGTTCCTTGCCAACGGCAGGCCGGTGCAGTTGTCGACGAGCTGGGAGCCGTACGACCTCACTGCTGGCACGCTTGTCGTCCTTCCCGAGGGAGGACCGCACGCCGGAGCAGGTGTCGTGAACCGCATGGCCGCGATCGGGATCACCGTCGGTCATGCCGTGGAGCAGCCGGAGCCCAGGCAGGCGACCGCCGAGGAGGCGTCGCTTCTCGGTATCCAGAAAGCCGCGCTCGTCACGCACATCCGGCGGACGTACTACAGCGATGAGGGGCGTCCTGTGGAGACGGCGGACATCGTGGTGCCTGCCGCTCACTGCGAGATCGTCTACGAGATTCCGATCAACCGGTAGGACCGATGGCAGGCCGGGCCGGTCGGATCGCTGTTCTGCGTGACTCGGACTTCGGACTTATGTAGCTGTGCCGAGCCAGGCGGCGAACGTCGGGAAGTCGGCTTCAGTGAGGCCCTTGGTCGGGTCGACACGATGAAGGAGTGACGGTCCAGCGTGCTGGGCCGTGACCCATAGGCGGTCCATGTCGCTGATCTCGTCGTCGACCCAGATGAACGGCTGGCGGTCGGCCCACTCGACGAGATGGGGCGTCTTCCAGTGCAGGCCGTGCGGACCTGCGTCGTCGTGAGTGTCCGGCCACTGCACCACCGGCAGGCTCGGCAGACCGAGGCGTGGGGCGACCACCTCGTTCGCCTCTTCCGCCCATGTCGTCGCCCATACGAGATCGCAGCCCAGGGCCATGAGGTGCGGCCCGATTCCGGGGACGAGGCGATCGAGGAGCGGATTCGCCTGAGTGTTTGATGCGGCAGGGGTGGAGGCCGCGGCTTGCGGGCGGCCGGGCACTGAACCGAACGGGATCAGCGGACCGTCCACGTCGAGGAAGAGGATGGGGCGCTCTGATGCGCTTGTCACAGCGGCACGATAGCCCGGCGCAGGGTGGGGGAGATCCTCGTTCCTGGGTCGTTTCTGGGCTGCGCGAGGGCGACCGGGGTCGACAAATGGCGACCGGCGGTGACGGGCGAGCTGCAGGCGCTAGCGGTGAAATGCCAGGTCAGGTGGCCGCAACCGAACGCGTTTCCCCCGGGGGGTAGCCGTGCGGCAAGATGGGGTGTATCTGCCCACTGTCGATTTCAAGCGTCCGGACGGTTTCTCTTGGCTGAGTTCATTTACACCATGCGCAAGACGCGCAAGGCGCACGGCGACAAGGTGATTCTCGACGACGTCACCCTGAGCTTCCTGCCGGGTGCGAAGATCGGTGTGGTCGGACCGAACGGTGCCGGTAAGTCCACCGTTCTCAAGATCATGGCGGGCCTCGAGCAGCCCTCCAACGGTGACGCCTTCCTGACGCCCGGGTTCACCGTCGGCATCCTCATGCAGGAGCCGGAGCTGGACGAGACCAAGACGGTTCTGGAGAACGTCCAGGACGGCGCCGCCGAGCTCATGGGTAAGCTCAGCCGTTTCAACGAGGTCGCCGAGCTGATGGCGACCGACTACTCGGACGCGCTGCTGGACGAGATGGGCAAGCTCCAGGAAGACCTGGACCACTCCAACGCCTGGGACCTCGACGCGCAGCTGGAGCAGGCCATGGACGCGCTGGGCTGCCCGCCCGGCGACTGGCCGGTCACCACCCTCTCCGGTGGCGAGAAGCGCCGCGTCGCGCTCTGCAAGCTGCTGATCGAGGCCCCGGACCTGCTCCTCCTCGACGAGCCCACCAACCATCTCGACGCCGAGTCGGTGAACTGGCTGGAGCAGCACCTGTCGAAGTACGCGGGCTGCGTCATCGCCGTGACCCACGACCGGTACTTCCTCAACAACGTCGCCGAGTGGATCCTCGAACTCGACCGCGGCCGCGCGATCGCCTACGAGGGCAACTACTCCACGTACCTCGACAAGAAGTCGACCCGCCTCAAGGTCGAGGGCCGCAAGGACGAGAAGCGCGCCAAGCGGCTCAAGGAAGAGCTGGAGTGGGTCCGGTCCAACGCCAAGGGCCGGCAGACCAAGTCCAAGGCGCGTCTCGCCCGTTACGAGGAGATGGCGGCCGAGGCCGACAAGATGCGGAAGCTGGACTTCGAGGAGATCCAGATCCCGCCGGGCCCGCGTCTGGGCTCCGTCGTCGTCGAGGTCCAGAACCTCTCCAAGGCCTTCGGCGACAAGGTCCTCATCGAGGACCTGTCCTTCACCCTGCCGCGCAACGGCATCGTGGGCGTCATCGGCCCGAACGGCGCAGGCAAGACCACGCTGTTCAAGATGATCCAGGGCCTGGAGACCCCGGACTCCGGCGCGATCAAGGTCGGCGAAACCGTCAAGATCAGTTACGTGGACCAGAGCCGCGCCAGCATCGACCCCAAGAAGACGCTGTGGGCCGTCGTCTCCGACGAGCTCGACTACATCAACGTCGGCCAGGTCGAGATGCCCTCGCGGGCGTACGTCTCCGCCTTCGGCTTCAAGGGCCCGGACCAGCAGAAGCCCGCCGGTGTCCTCTCCGGCGGTGAGCGCAACCGCCTGAACCTGGCGCTGACCCTCAAGGAGGGCGGCAACCTGCTGCTCCTCGACGAGCCCACCAACGACCTCGACGTGGAGACCCTGTCGTCGCTCGAGAACGCGCTGCTGGAGTTCCCGGGCGCGGCCGTGGTCATCTCCCACGACCGCTGGTTCCTGGACCGGGTCGCGACGCACATCCTCGCCTACGAGGGCGAGTCGAAGTGGTACTGGTTCGAGGGCAACTTCGAGTCGTACGAGAAGAACAAGGTCGAGCGGCTCGGAGCGGACGCCGCGCGCCCGCACCGCGCCACCTACAAGAAGCTGACCCGGGGCTGATCTCTCTTGCGGCACATCTACCGCTGCCCGCTGCGCTGGGCGGACATGGACGCGTACGGCCACATCAACAACGTGGTCTTCCTCCGCTACCTGGAGGAGGCGCGCATCGACTTCCTGTTCCGCCCGGACAAGGATTTCCAGCAGGGGTCCGTGGTGGCACGCCATGAGATCGACTACAAGCAGCAGCTGGTCCACCGGCACACGCCGGTGGACATCGAGCTGTGGGTGACGCAGATCAGGGCGGCGTCGTTCACCGTCGCCTATGAGGTCAAGGACCCGGACCAGGTGTACGTCCGGGCGCAGACGGTCATCGTGCCGTTCGACTTCGAGGCCCAGCGGCCGCGGCGTATCACCGCGGAGGAGCGCGAGTTCCTCGAGGAGTACACCGACGACGCGGTCGAGAAGAGCGGCAAGACCGATCCGGCGGGGGCCGTCGCCGCATGACGGCCCTGCACCTGGCCGACGAGGGGGAGGCGGCGGATCTCGCCGCCTTCCTCGCCCGGCTGATCCACTACGACCGGGCGGCCGCGGTGCGGCTGCAGGCGACCGGGACGACGCTCGCGGTCTTCGGCCGGCCGCCGTCGTTCGAGGTGCTCGCGATCCGTACGGCACGGCTCGCCAAGCCGTACGAGGACGGGCTGGACCTCGGCCTCGACGTGACGGTCTCGGCCGGTGAGTTCCTGGAGTCCCTCGACGAGGCGGCGGCCACGGCGACCGTGCCCGCCCCTGTCACCGGACCGCCGTGGGCCGGTGTGCTGCCGCCGCGCGGCGGCTGGCGGTCCGAGCCGGGGCTGCCCGCGCCCGACGCGGTGCGCACGGCGGTGGCCGTGGTGGTCGCCGAGTTCCGGGCGCGCATGGACGAACTGGCGCCCGAGGAGCGTACGCGGGCCGCGCTCGACCGGATCGGGCGGGAGATCTGGTCCCGGCCGGTCGGGGACACCCCCCTGCCCGTCCGGGCCGCACACGCGGCCCAGTCGCTGGGATTCCTGCGGTCCGCGCGCGGCGCCGCACCCGACGTACCTGACACATCCGGTGCGTCCGGCGCATCCGGCGCGCCCGTGCTGCGGCTGCTCTCCTCAGGCGCGTGGCTCAGGCTGCGTACGCCGTACGGGTCGGTCGCCGTGCGCCGGGCGGGGCTCGGGGCGCTGGACGTCAGCGTGCGCTGAGCAGCAGGATGCGCCGCACCCCGCCCGGCCGCCTCTTCGGCCGGCCCGGCCGGCCCGGTCGAGCATCGCGTACTCGCGGCGGTCAGCAGCAGGCGGTGTGCCCGCACACGCAGGAGAACGAACCCCGTCACCCGGCCCCCCGGCCGTGTCGCCGGACATCCCGGATCTCCGGATCGCCGGATCTCCGGCGATGTTGTCAGAGGGAACGGGGTCCGGCCGAGACGGGAGCGGAGTTCGGCCGGCGCGCGATCCGGGTCGCGCGCCGGCCGGTGGGGTCGGTGCTCCGGGCTCAGCCCTCTGTGTTCACCATCGAAGCCGCCGCGTACGTCAGGTAGTTCCACAGGGTGTGCTCGTGCTCCTCGGAGAGACCGAGCTCGTCGACGGCGACCCGCATGTGCTTCAGCCAGGCGTCGTGCGCGGCGCGGTCGACCGCGAAGGGGGCGTGGCGCATCCGCAGCCGGGGGTGGCCGCGGTTGTCGCTGTACGTGGTCGGGCCGCCCCAGTACTGGATCAGGAACAGCGTGAAGCGGTCCTCGGCCGGGCCCAGATCCTCCTCGGGATACATGGGCCGCAGCAGCGGGTCCTCGGCGACACCCTCGTAGAACCGGTGCACCAGGCGCCGGAAGGTCTCCTCGCCGCCGACCTGCTCGTAGAAGGTCTGCTCCTGCAGCGTGCCGCGCCGTATCTCTTTCACACCGTCCATGGTCTCAGACCGACCGGCCGAGGACCGGAGGCTTAGGACCACCCGTCCCAGGTGCCTGCCTCCCGGCGCTCGCCTCCCGGACCGTCCCGCAGCACAGTGGAGGTATGAGCGCGCGTGCCACCGGCCACGGGCCCGACGACCTCGCCGCCGCGGCGCGGGCGGCGCGGGCGGGACTGGTGCGCGAGATCGGCGCGAGCGGGGCCTGGGACGCCGACCCGGTCTGGCGGGCGGCCTTCGAGAGCGTCCCGCGCCATCTCTTCGTGCCGTACTACTACGTGGGCGTGATGGGCGGCTACGAGCGCAGATGGGGCGAGGACCCCCGCCCGCACCGGCGTGAGGAGTGGCTGCGCGGGGTGTACACGGACGTCCCGCTGGCCACGCGTGTGCGCGACGGCGAGCTGGTGTCGTCCAGCAGCCAGCCGTCCCTGATGGCGAAGATGCTGACCGAGCTCGCGGTACGGGACGGCGACGCGGTCCTGGAGATCGGCGCGGGCACCGGCTACAACGCGGCCCTGCTCTCGCACCGGCTGGGCGAGGAGCTGGTCACCACGGTCGACCTGGACCCGGAGATCACCGAGTCCGCCCGGCGGCACCTGGCCGCGGCCGGTCACCGGCCGGCCGTCGTCACCGGTGACGGGGCGCGCGGCTGCCCGGAGCGCGCCCCCTTCGACCGGATCGTCGCGACCTGCACGCTCGGTTCGATCCCGCTCGCCTGGCTCGCCCAGTGCCGGCCCGGCGCCCGGATCCTCGCGCCGTTCGCCACCGGTCTCATCACCCTGCGGGTACGGGACGCCGGGCACGCCGAGGGCCGCTTCCTGCACACCGCCGCCTACTTCGTGCCACTGCGCGGCGGCGCCCGGCCCGGACGCGAGGAACCGGACGCGGTCCTGGCGGGCCTGCCGCGCCGCGCCAGGGGGAGCGAACTGTTCCGCTTCCTGCTGACCCTGACGGCGGGCCGCCTGTCGGTGGACGAGGCGTTCGCGCTGTGGGAGCGCGAGGGGATGCCGCCGCGCGAGCGGTACGGGATCACGGTCGGCGACGGCCGCGCGTGGGCGTGGCTGGACGACCCCGCGGGGCCGTACGCCTGGCCGCTGCCGTAGCCGGACCGGGGTCCCGGGTGTCTAGCCCCGCCGGATCGTGATCGTGGTCCAAGCGCCCACGTGCACCCGGTCGCCCTCCTGGAGCGGTACGGGGACGAAGGGCTGGATGGGCTCCTCGGCTCCGTTGACCGTGGTGCCGTTGGTGGAGTTCTGGTCGACGACCGCCCAGTTGCCGTCCGGCTGCTGGACGAGGACCGCGTGCTGGTGAGAGACGCCCGGGTCCTCCGGCGGCACCGACAGGTCGATGTCCGGGGTGTCGCCCGTGGAGTGGCGGCGGCGGCCGATCGTGATCTGGTTGCCGCTGAGCGGACGCTGCTGTTCCGGTGAGTACGCGGGCAGGTTCAGCCCCGCCGCCTCCGGCCCCGACCGCTGCATCATCGCCATGAAGTACTCACGGTCGGGTCCGATGGTGATGTTCCAGGCGGGCGGTTGTTGTTGCTGCTGGTATCCGGGGGGTCCCTGCGGCGAGCCGGGCTGCGGGTAGCCGTAGCCGCCGCCGGGTCCGGGCGGGCCGCCGGGAGTGCCGGGTGCCGGGGGCGAGATCACCCAGTCGTCCTCGCCGCCGCCGAAGGACGGGCCGCCCGGTGCCTGCGGGCGCCCGGTCTCCTGCGGGTACCCGGGCGGGGCGGGCGGACCGGTCTGCTGGAACCCCTGCGGGCCGCCGGGGCCGCCGGGGCCGCCCGGACCGCCGTACCCGCCCTGGTCGCCCTGCGTACCGGGACCGCCGGGGCCGTTCGGTCCGCCGGGACCGCCGGGAGCACCAGGTCCACCGGGACCGTTCGGGCCACCGAACCCACCGGGGCCGTTCGGACCACCGGGGGCGCCGGGGCCGTTGGGGAAGCCGTATCCGCCCTGACCGCCTTGGCCGCCGGGACCGCCGCCCGGACCACCGGGCCCGCCGCCCGGACCGCCGTATCCACCCTGGCCGCCCTGGCCGCCGGGACCGCCCTGGCCACCGGGACGACCCTGGCCGCCGGGACCGCCGGGGCCCGTGCCGCCGCGGCCCGGCTGCTGCGGCACCTGTCGTGACGGGTCACCGGGGAAGCCCTGGGGGTCCTCGCCGTAGGGCGGGATCGGTTCCGCGGGCCGGTTCATCTGGGAGGGCCGGGAGCCCTGGTAGTCGAAACCGCCGTGGGTGGGACCCGACTGCCCGGGCGGCGGTGGCTGCTGCTGGAAGCGGAGCGCCGGGTTCTGCCCGCCGGGACCGGGACCCGGACCACCGGGACCCGGACCACCGGGACCCGGACCACCCGGGCCGGGGCCCGGGAGACGCGGCGCGGCCGGGGTGTACGAGGTCGCGGTGTTCGTCAGGAAGTTCCACCGGCACTCCTCGCAGAACGGCGCCCCGCCCTCACGCGGGGTACGGCACTGCGGGCACAGCTCCGCCTCGGGCGCCGAGTCGGGCACCGCGGAGAGGTGGGGGCGGCCGCCCTGGCCGGGCGGCGGCTGCGAACCGGGCGGGGGATAGCCGTAACCGGCCGCCGGGGGCGGCGGGGGAGGCGGCGGGGGCACGGCACCGGCCATGCGGTGACCGCAGACCTCGCACCAGTCGTCGGAACCCGACTGGTGTCCGTTCGGGCAGGTCGGCATGTCGGCGCTTCCCCCTCTCCTCGTCCGGCCCGCAGTGGACCGTAAGTCGTGCAGAACCGCGTGCATGATGCTCGCGTACCGCTACGAACCGTGTACGTACCGCTCTACTTCTTCACACGAACAGTCTTCGTGGACCGGGTCTCGAGAGTCATCTCGTCGGCCTCCGTGACCTTCGCCTTCAATCGCACAGTACCCGCCGCGGCGTCGACCACGTCCACCACCTTCGCAAGCAGTTTCGCCGTATCCGCGTTTCCGGAGGCACTCGCGAGCTGAACCGCCCGCCCCAGTTTGGCCGTTGCCCCGTCCGCGTCCCCCGCTTTGCGTGCGTCCAGACCCTGCTGGATGACTTGTGCCAGTTCCGCCTGACCCGTGTAGTGCGCGACCTGCGGGTTGATCGACGTGGACGCCGCCATGTCGTCGGTCCACACGGCCCGTACGAGCCCCTGTGCGCCCAGTGTCTGCGCGGTGCCGTCGCCCTGCGGGATCACCAGCGAGACCCGGGCGGCGAGCATCTCCTGCCCGAGGTCGGCCTCGGGGACCTCGACGCACACGTGGTAGTCGCGGGACTCGTCCCCCCAGGAACCGGTGGGGTAGTCCCCGGCCCGCGGACCCGCCTCGGTACGGCGGTCGGTCAGCTGCTCGACCGTCGGCGCGACCTGCTTGACGAACTTGATGGAGGTGCCGACCGGGGTCCACAGCCGCAGCGCCACGTCCGCGACCTCCTTGCCCATGGCCGTCTCCATCATCTGCGTGAAGTCGGCGGACAGGCCCGCCGGATCGGCCACGATGTCGGCGGTGCCGAGCAGCGCGGACGCGATGCCCGTGACTTCTTTCACCTCCCAGTCCGTGCCGACCCCCCGCGCGTCGGCGGTGAAGCGGCCGGCGGAGGCGTCCAGGGCCGCCTTCAGGTCCTCGGACGACTCGTGTTCGTTGCGGCCGTCGGTGAGCACGATGCCGTGCCGGATGGTGACGTCCGCCGAGGACAGCAGCCGGTCGGCCAGCCGCAGCCAGGTGCCGATCGCGGTGCCGCCGCCCGCGCTGAGCTTGCGCAGCGCCTGCTTCGCCTGGTCACGGGTGCGCGCGTCGGCCACCGCGAGGGCGCCGCCGCCCGGGTAGACCTCCTTGGCCACGTGCGTCCCGCCGATCACCGCGAAGTGCACGCCGTCGCGCAGTGCGTCGATCGCGGCGGCCGTCGCGTCCCTGGCGCCGCGCATCTTGGTCGGCGGATAGTCCATGGACCCGGAACAGTCGACCATGATCGCCACGGCCGCGTCCGGGCCCTGCCCCGGTGTGTACAGGTGGGGTGCCGCGACGGCGCTCCCCACGGTGCCGCCGCCGGTGGAGGTCACCGTCACGATCGCGTTGACCTCGCGGCCGCCCTCCGGCAGGTACTCGTTCTGGTAGACCTCCACCGAGAACTGCGGCACGTTCGACTTCGAGAAATTGGCCATGCCTTCTCTGCTCCCCCTCAGGACTCCCACAGGACGTGGGTGATGTCGGTAGGCGGACCGGTCCCCTCCGGTCCTGACCGTCCCGAGGCCGCCGCGGCCCCTGCCGCCCCCACCGCCTCTGCCGTCCTTGTCGTCCCTGTCGCTTCTGTTGTCTCTGTTATCCCTGTTGCTTCTGTTGTCTCTACCTTTTCGTACCGCTTGGGCCTCTTAGGCCGATCCTGCCCCCTGCGGCGGCGCCGGGAACGGAAGGACGGCCACTGTTACGTTGTCGTGGCCCCCGCCGTCCAGGGCGTGGCCCACCAGGACCTGGGCGCTGTGCAGCGGCCGCTCCGCGGCGTCGGGCGGGACGACCTCGGCCAGCTCCTCCGCGCCCTCCGCGTAGTTCCACAGCCCATCGGTGCACACCACCACCACACCGGGCCGGTCCGGCTTGAAGGAGACGGTGTGCGGCTCCAGTTCGTACGCGTCCGCGCCGAGCCAGCCCGTGATGGCGTGGGCGCGGTCGTCGGCGTACGCCTCCGCCTCGTTCATCAGGCCCGCGGCGACCATCTGGGCCGCCCAGGAGTCGTCCTCGGTCAGCCGGGCCGGCGGTGCCGACCGGTCCACCGGCACCCAGTAGGCGCGGCTGTCGCCGACCCAGCCGATGATCAGCAGGGTGGGGGTGACGACGGCGCCGACGATCGTGCAGGCCGGGGCGTTGACGTGCGGCTGGTGCTCGTGGGCCGCCGGGGCGGGGACCGCCAGGGAGTTGACCGCCTCCGAGGCCGCGAGGATCGCGTCGTGCATGGCCTGCTGCGGGTGCGTACCGCGGGGCAGGGCCGCCAGGAGGGACTCGCCCGCCGCGCGGGAGGCGGCGAGGGATGCCTCGTCGGGGCGGGTCGCCGAGGAGACGCCGTCGCAGACGACGGCGACGACGGCGGGCGAGCCGTCGGACAGCGCGGTGGAGGACACGGTGAACGCGTCCTCGTTACGGTGGTGGCGCAGTCCGCGGTCGCTGACCGCGGCGACCGCGTCCAACTCCTCCTCCATGTGGTCGCGCTCGCGCGGCTGCGCGTGCCCGCAGTTCTCGCAGTAGCCGTCGCGGTCGACCTGACCGGCCCGGCACGCCACACAGAACTTGAGTCCCGCGGGGGGCGTCGCGAGGTCGGCCGTCCGCGGATCGGCCGGCGGCATCGCGGCCGGCGGTGTCTCGGGGGGCAGCGGGGCGGCGAGCGGGTACTCGTCCGGCTCAGGCGCCGCGGCGCCGGCCGGCCCGCCCGGCGACGTGTACGGCGAGGCGTGCGCCGGTGCCTGGGCCGGGGCCCGGCCCGGCGCAGGGGGCGGCGGGGCGGCGGGCGCCGCGTGCGGCGGGACCACAGGCGGCCCGTGCGGCGCGGCCGGGTGGTCGAAGCGCACGCCCGGGCTGCCGGAGTGCCCGCCCGGGCCGTCGGAGCCGCCCGACTCGCGGCCCTCCAGGTCCGTCGGCAGGACCATGGCCGCCGGGGTGTCCGAGCCGGCCGGCTCGGGCGCGACCGGCCAGTCCACGGCGGCCGCGGCCGGAGGGGGCCGCGGCGACGAGCCGTTCATGGTGATCGTGGGATGGTCGTCGGGCGGCGCGGGCACGGCCGACAGGTCGTACCCGCACGCACCGCAGAAACGGTCTCCCGACTCCAGCGGTTCCTCACAGCTGGGACAGGCGGCCAGTTGGGGCATCTGCGACATGAATTACACCCACGTCCGGGGGCGGTAGCGGTTGGCGCGCTCCACCAGATCGATCCTCTCCTCGCCACCTGTGGCGAGCCTGGCCAGTGTCCGGTACGAACGCTCCAGACCGAAGCGCAGGCCCCGCTCGTCCAGGTCGCTGCCGAGCAGCACGGTCCGCACACCGGTGGCCGGTGGGGCGGAACCCTGGATACCGGAGAGTACCCAGTCCAGGGCGCAGCCAAGGACCTCTGTGGACAACTGCTCGCGGCGCACCGCGTCCAGGCCGTACCCGTCCAGGGCCTCGACCTGGGCCGCGGCCGAGGTCAGGTCCTCCAGGAACGGCGTCCCGGGCGGCCCCGAACCGCCGGTTCCCTGCCGGGGGACCGCGGGAGGCGACCCACCGGGTCCACCGGGTCTGCCGAGTCCGTCGAGTCCGCCGAGTCCGTCGGGCCCACCGTGCGCATCCGGAGCGCCGTGCGCACCCGCAGCACCCGGCGGCAGCGGCCCCGCGGCGGTCGGGGCGGGCGGTGCCGGCGGTGCGGCCCCGGCCAGGCGCTGCCGCAGCCGCGCCCGGACGGCGGCGACCCGCGCCGCCGTGTAGTGGATGGAGGACTCCGGCACCGACTCCAGCGTCCGTACGGCGCCGGAGCGGTCGCCCGCCGCGAGCTGGACGCGGGCCAGCCCGAACGCGGTGCTCACATAGCTCGGGTCGGTCGTCCACACCAGCCGGTAGTACTCGGCGGCGTTGTCCAGCTGGCCGAGGACCTCCGCGCACAGGCCGAGGGCCAGCTTGGGCGCGGGCTCACCCGGGAACGCGTCGTAGATCGCGTCGAAGGACACCGCCGCGACCTCGTGGTCCCCGGTCGCCAGCGCCGCCACGCCCCGGTACCAGACCACCCGCCAGTCGTCGGGGTGGTCACGCTCCAGGGTCTCCAGCGTCCCGGCCGCCTCGTCGAACCCGCCCATCTCCAGGCCGGCCCGCAGCTCGCGCAGCCGCAGCTCCAGGGAGCCGGCCGGCGCCGCGCGCAGGGCGGTGATCAGCTCCGCGGGCGCGGAGGTCATGAGGCCCGCCAGGAACCCGGCGTTCGGATCGCCGGGGTCGACGTGCGGGACCGGCAGGGCGAGCGCGGCGGCCGCGGTGTCCAGCGGCCTGACGAGGGAGGCCGGAGCGGGCGCGAGGGCCGTAACACCGTTCGCCCCGCCCGCCTGCGCCACGGAGCCGTTCGTCCCGTCCGCCTGCGCCGGCGAACCGTTCCTGCCTGTTGGCGCCGGTCTGCCTCTCCTCGCCCGCACGGGCACGGCCCGCACCCCCAGCCGCGACACGTCGCCGCTCAACCTGCCGAACAACTCGGTGTCGGTGACCCTCAGTTCGGGCCCGAACAGGGTGGACAGCGCGGGCCGCGGATGCCCCGTCTGTACGGCGACGACCTCGCGCAGCACACCGGTGAGCTGCTCGGACATCTCCTGCGCGGAGGCGAACCGGCGGGCCGGGTCGGGGTCGGTGGCCCGTACCAGCAGCCGGTAGAACGACTCGTAGGTGCGGAAGACCTCGATGTTGTCCGGGTCGGGCAGGGAGTCCACGAACACGTTCGTGTAGCCCTGGAAGTCGAAGGACAGCACCGCCAGCGTCCGGGCGACGGTGTAGAGGTCGGAGGCGACCGACGGGCCGACGTCGGCCACCTCGGGGGCCTGGTAGCCGACCGTGCCGTAGATGGCCGACTCGTCGTCGTCCATCCTGCGCACCGCGCCCATGTCGATCAGCTTGAGCTGGTCCTCGGTCTGTATGGCGTTGTCGACCTTGAAGTCGCAGTACAGGAGGTTGCGGCTGTGCAGGTGGCCCAGCGCCTCCAGCGCCTCGATGCCGTACGCGCAGGCCTGCTCCACCGGCAGCGGGTCGCGCTTCCCGGCCGCGGTGCGGCGGCCGTTGGCGATCTCCTTGAGGGACTTGCCGCCGACGTACTCCATGACGATGTAGCCGTCGAGGGAACCGGTGCGCTGGTCGAGGTGCTCCACGAAGTTGTAGATCCGCACGATGTTCGCGTGCTCGATCTCGGCGAGGAAGCGCCGCTCGGAGATCGCGGCGGCCATGGCGTCCTGGTCGCCCGTGTCGAGGAGGCCCTTGAGGACCACCCAGCGGTCGGACACCGCCCGGTCGACGGCGAGGTAGACCCAGCCGAGCCCGCCGTGCGCGAGGCAGCCCACGACCTCGTACTGGCCGTGCACGATGTCACCGGTGTGCAGCTTCGGCACGAACGAGTACGGGTGGCCGCACTTGGTGCAGAACCCCTCCGTGCGCCCGGGCAGGTCACCGCGCGAACGCCCCACCGGGGCCCCGCAGTCGGACTTCGAGCAGAACCGCTTCCGTTCCGGAACCTCGGGGTTGTCCTGCACCATGGCGCGCGGATCGGGCCGCGGCACGCCGGGGACCTGCACGAGACCCATGCCGAGCCGGCTGCGGGCCGAGGTCCCGGCCGCCGAACCGGAACTGCGCACCGACACCGAGCGGCCCGACGTCCGCCCCGAGACGGAGCGCGACAGGCGGCCCGACACCGAACGCCGGGACTGGGCCGACCGCGACGAGGAACGGGACGAGGCACGCGAACCGGAGCGCGAACTGCCGCCGACGGAACCGCGCGAGCCCCTGCCGCCCGCCGTGATCCCGGTCGGCGGGGAGCCGACCATGCCGGTCGACGAGACGACCGGTGCCAGACCGCAGGTGTCGCAGTACAGCTCACCGCCGCCCACGTCCTCGTACGCCCCCGTGCAACCGGGCCGCTGGCACGGCTTCTGCCCACCCTGCCGACTCTCGTCCGGCTGACTCATGACTCCCCCCTCCGGTCCTGCGGTCCGCCGTGGCCGGGGACCCTCGGCGTCAGTGCCTCGGCGGCCGCCTGCTGGTAGCGCAGCACCGCCTGTTCCGCCACCCGCAGGTCGCAGGGCGCGCTCCACAGCATGCGGCGCGCCGCGTCGTACCGCTCCACGAGCAGCGGGTCCTCCGCGAGGCCGTGCCGGGTGACCTTCGCCCGGTACGCGTCGAGCCGGCCGCGCAACTCCGCGCGGACCGCGAGCGGCGCGGTGACCGCGGACAACGACTCGCGCGCCCGCAGCAGTTCGTCCTCGGCCTTCTCCTCCAGCGACTCCAGCAGCGGTGACAGGCGGTGCCACTGGGCGTGCCTGCGGTACTCGGAGGCCGTCGCCAGCTGCTCCTGCAGCGCGGTGGACGGACCGCTCACCGCGGGCACCTCCGACGCGGCGATCTTCGCCAGCACCTCGCCGCGCGCGCTACGCGCCTCGGATAGCGTGCGGTCCGCGCGGCTCAGCACGTCCCGCAGCCGCACCAGCCGCGCCTCCGCGTCCTGCCGCACGGTGAGCACGGCGTCGATCTCGCGGCGCACCTCCTCCAGGGCGCGCGCCTCCCGGTCGTACCGGGTCGTGTCGGGGCGGCCGCCGCCGGGCGCCGAACTGCCCTGCGCGGGCGACCAGAAGGCCAGAGGGTCGGACACCACCTGCTCGCGCAGGGACGTCAGCGTGCGGGTGATCCGCTCCAGGTCGTCCCCCGAAGGGTGCTCACCGGGGCGTACGCCCACGGAGTGCGCGAGGCGCCGGGTGCGCTGCAGCTCCGCGGCCAGTAAATCTATCCGGGCGGGCAGCGCCGACCACACCGCGTCGGCCGCGACGACCATGTCCAGCGACGACGCGTACAACTCGTTCATACGGTCCACGAGTTCGGCGAGGGTGAAGCGCTCGCTCAGCCTGCCCGTGCCCGCCATCGTGGGCGCGGCCGCCGTGGCGGAGGCGCTGCCGGCCACCGTGACGCTCTCGCCGCGCAGCAGCTCCGTCAGCTCCGCGAGGTCCTCGCGGCTCGACCAGCGCCGGCGGGAGCGGATCTCCCGAGCGGAGCGCAGCGCGCCCGCATACGCGTCGAAGTACGCCCACAGGAGGGTGATCGACGCGTCCGCGGTCTCCCAGCGCTCCTTGGTCGTGCCGGTGAGCCCGGCGCCCTCGAGGAGTCTGCGGCCCGCGTGGTCCTGGAGGGCGAGGAGCGAGGTCTCGATGGCCTCGTGCTCCGCGCCGAGCCGCGCCAGCGCACGGTCCACCTCGTCCCGGTCCAGTACCGGCCCGGATGGTCCCGTGACGCCCATCGATCACCCCTCGCTTCTTCCGCACTGCCTGCTTGCCCTGCCGGGTACTTCGGGTGCTTCGGGTGCCCGGGACACCCGAAGCGCCTCAGGACTGCCCGTACTCGACGGGCGGCGGCCCGGACGACGGGCCGAGGCCGGCGGCCAGCCACTCGTCGTACGACTTCTGCCAGCCGTCCTTGCGGTAGTCCACCAGGATCTGGTTGACCCGGCGCACCAGGTCGTCCGCGTCCTTCTTCATCGCCACGCCGTAGTACTCGTCGGTGAACGGCTCGCCCTTGAGCTGGACCGTCGGGTCCTGGGCGGCCTGGCTCGCCGCGAGGGCGCTGTCGGTGACCACGGCGTCGACCTCGCCGAGCTGCAGCCGCACCAGGCAGTCGAGCTGGTTGGGCACCGTGCGCTTCTCGAAGTCGGCGGACGCGACGAGCGTCCCGTCCTCCTTGCCCGCCTCCAGGGCGCTGAAGGCGGTGGAGCCGGCCGCCGTGCAGATCCGCCGGCCGGCCAGCGACGTGTCGTACCCGGTGATGTCCGACTTCTTGGGCGCGAGCACCTGCTGGCCGGTCTCGAAGTACGGGGAGGAGAAGGCCACGTCGTCCAGGCGTTCGCAGTTGATCGTCATGGTGCGCACCACCATGTCGACCTTGCCGCCCTTGATCGCCGGGATGCGCTGGTCGGTGGGGATGGCCCGGAAGCGGACGTTGTTGTCCTTCTTGCCGACGATCCCGTCCGCGATCGCGTGCACCAGGTCGATGTCGAAGCCCTCCAGTTCGGCCTTGCCCGACGTGTTGTTCGGGTCGCGGTAGCCGAAGCGGTAGCTGTTCTGGTCGACGCCGACGATCAGGTAGCCGCGCGTCCTGATCGCCTGGACGGTCCTGCCGTTCACCTCGCCCGAGGACGGGTCGAGGCTCCGCTTCTCGGGGTCGGTGCACTCCTCGGCCCTCACCTGCTCCACGTGGGCCGCACCCCGCCCGGCCGCGTCCGGGACGTCGACCCCGCGCGACTGGGCCACCGGCAGCAGCAGTGCGAAGACCGCGGCCAGGGCACAGACGACGGCCATGGCGGCCACTCCGCCCCAGCCCCTCAGACTGGCCCGCAGACGCCGTGCGTTCATCGTCACGCCCCCTCTCACCGGTACTCCGACAGCCTGCGCCCGATGCCGAGCAGCGCGCCGCCCGCGGCCAGCCCGGCGAGCACCGCGGCGCCCACCACGAGGCCGTTCATCGCGCTGCGGCCGTCACCGGCCGCCCGCTCGAACTCGGCCCGCTCGTGCTTGAGCGCGGCCTCCAGGTTCGTGTCCACGCCCTCGAAGCACTCGCCCGTCGGCTCGTCCGCCCTGGAGCCGATGATCTTGTCCAGTGCGCCCTGGTAGTTGCCCAGCGTGTCCTGCGCGCGGGCTTCCTTGTGCCGTTCCTTCCAGACCTTCATGTTGCCCGTCGCGGCCTCGACCGGCTTCACGCCCGCACGGTCGTCGGCGAGTTCCGCGGCGGCGGCCAGTTTGACGGTGAGGTCCTTCATCTGCCGCTCGAAGTCGTAGTCGTACACGTCGACGACGGTGTTGTCCTTGCCCACTTCCTTGGTCTCCGCGCCGCGGGCGACCAGCGTGAGGTTCTCGTTGCCGCGGGCCTTGAGCGAGGCGATCCGGGCGTCGTTCAGCGTGTTCAGCGAACGGACCCCGTGGTCGTACGACTCGTTCAGTCCGGCGCGGGCGACCGTGTGGCCGACGACCAGCCAGAGCACGACGACCGTGGTGGCGGCCGTCGCGGCGGCCAGGCCGTGGTTCAGTACGCGGTTCGTGCGGCGGTAGTTGCGCAGCTGCGCCCACCCGAGGCCGCCGATCGCGAGGACACCGGCGCCGATCGCGATCCACGGGTAGGGCGTCGCGTCGTCGTAGTCGGAGCGCAGCCGCTGGTTCTCCACCGTGTAGAGCCGCTCGGCCTCCGCGAGCATCACCTGCATCTTCGAGTTCGCGTACCGCAGGTAGGCGCCGCCCAGGGGGTAGCCCTGGCGGTTGTTGGCGCGGGCCCGCTCGACCAGGCCCTTGTACTCGGGGAGCATCTTGTTGAGCTTGGTGACGGACTTCTGCGAGGTGGAGCCGGGCTCGGAGTTGGCGGCCGCCGTCACCAGCTTGTCCGCGGCCACACGGATGTCCGCCTCGTACGTCGTGCGGGACGCGGCCGTCTCCTGGCCGCCCGCCAGGAAGCCGCTGGAGGCCGCCGTGTTGGCGTCGGCGAGCGAGCGGTAGATGTCCGCGGCGTCGGCGCTCAGCGGCTGGCTGCTGTGCAGCACGTCGTCCGCGGCGGCCGAGCGGTCCGCCGTCTCCCAGGCGGTGACCGCGCCGAAAGCGATGACCAGGACGGCGAGGACGGCGCCGATGATGCGCAGCCGTCCCGGCTCGGTGGTCGCCGCGGCACGCAGCCGGTCGACGCCCTCCGCCCACGCCGTGCGCCGCGGGGGCTCGGCCCCGGACCCGCCCGGTCCGCCCCGCGGACCCGGTGGCGGCGCCTGCGGCGGGACCGTCGCGACCGCGCCGGCCGGCGCGCCCGGTGGTGTCGCGGTGCCCTGCTGCCCGTATGTCACCTGACCTCCCCCATGGTCGACGCCGGTCACCTCCGCCCGGCGCCGAGGAGCACGGGAGGAGACGCACGGCCGCAAGTATCGCCGCCGGGACCGACATCCGCACAGGCCTTGACTCGATCTTGTGCGGATTGCAGCACAGCGAAGATCCCGCACCGTCCCTGCTCTTGAATACGCCAACCCGAACTGTTCGGTTCCCGGCGCGTTCGGCTTGTTGTCCGGTCGGTGCGGTGCGGACCCGTCGATCGGGTGAAGCCGCGTAGACGCCGGGTGCGTCTTTGTCGCACGGTCCTGCGTGTTGTCGGTTGACGGGCGCCTGCCTAGCATCCCTGGCCCAGGGCCCGTCGGGCCCGTCCACAGGGGGTATTCGTGGGCTTCATGAGGCTCAAGACGACCGGTTTCCAAGCGACGATCCCGACACCGGGTGAGCCGTGGGAGACCCTCTTCGTGAGGGACGACCGGGTCGCGGTGATCGGGACGCAGCAGCTGGCGTGGGAGGGGCCCCTCACCGGTGTGTACAGCGGGGAGTTCGCCCAACTGCCGGAACTGTTCGCGAGTTGCTGCGACGGCGCGCTGATGCTGCCCCGTGACAAGGAGGAGGCCACCGTCTTCTTCGCGGGGGACCAGGCCCTGCAGTGGGGCTGGACCAACGGAGCGGTGTGGCGCGGGCCCGTCACCTCCCTGCCGTCCTGGGGCGCGCTGATCCCGGCGGCCTACCGCACCGAGGTCGACGCGGTCGTCCAGGTCCCGGACTCCGGCGACGGCCGCCGGCAGACCCTGCTGTTCAAGGGCAGCCGGTGCGCGCTGATCGCCTGGGACGACAAGGTCCGCTACGAAGGCCCCGTCACCGGGCTGACGGTGGGTTCGGGGTGGAGCGAACTGCCCCCCGAGTGGACCGGCGACATCGACCACGCGTTCTTCCTGGAGAAGGCCGGCGGCGTGGACGAACTGGCCCTGATCAAGGGGGGACAGGCGCTGATCCTCAACTGGCAGCGCGGCTGGCGCACGAAGGGCGCCTACGCCAGTGTGCTGCCCCGCCTGGCGAAGCTGCCCGCGCTCTACCAGCAGCCCCGCCTGCCCGCCGCGGGCCGCTTCACCGGCAGCTCCGACGGGCTGCGGGTCGACCTGCGTGTCGACTTCCAGGGACCCTTCCCGGTGGTCAGCGGTGACCTGTTCGGCGAGTCGGGCACCACGACCTACTACAGCAACTCCTTCGTCCTGGAGGGCACCCAGGCCGCCCCCGTGCTGCCGGCCGTCGTCTCCGGCACGGCACGGTTCGCCTACACCACCGCCACCCCGAAGGTGTCGCTGTCGGTGAACGGCCTGGCCCCCGGGAGCGTCGCCACCCTCACGCTCAGCAGCGCCGACGGCACCACCACCCAGAGCTTCACCTGCGCCTACGCCTCGAGGTTCCTGCGGACCATCGACTGGGAAGTCGACACCATGGCCGGCACGGTGCCCTTCGGCCAGTACACGACCACCGAACACCCCCGCCCGCCCGGCCTGGCCAAACGCCTCCTGACCGTGCCCGCCGCCTACGCCGACGCCAACATCGAACTGCGCGCCCTGTCCGCCGACCAGGTGCCCGTCAGCGAGGCGGGCACCGACCTGCTGTGGTCGGACGCCGAACTCCACGCCGCGATGCTCAACCACTTCAGCGGGTACAAGGAGACCCAGCAGTGGAAGCTGTGGACCTTCGTCGCCACCAAGTACGCCGAGGACGGGGTCCTGGGCACCATGTTCGACTCCGTGGGCCTGCAACGGCAGGGCATGGCCGTCTTCCACTCCGAGCAGGTCAGCGGCGGACGCGCCGGGACCCGCAAGGAACTGCGCACCTACGTCCACGAGATGGGCCACGCGCTGAACCTGCTGCACTCCTGGGAGAAGGGCTACGCCGAACCGCCGCAGCCGACCGGCGTCCGCGGCGGCCTGGGCGACCTGTCGTGGATGAACTACGACTGGAAGTACCAGGGCCCCGTCGAGAGCGGGGACACGGCCTACTGGGCGGAGTTCGGCTACCGGTTCACCGATGCCGAACTGCGCCACCTGCGCCACGGCTTCTACTACGACCTCGTCCCCGGCGGGAACTACTTCGGACGCAACGCCGCCGACCGCACCGCCGACTCCGCCGCCGGTCCGTCGCCGGCGGAGCTGTCCCTGTCGGACGGGACCGGGCTGCGCCTGGAACTCACCGGACGCGGCACGTTCGCCTACGGCGAGCCGGTCGTGGCCGAGGTCAAGCTCTCCCTGGACGGCACCCGGCCCGAGGTGGAGGTCTCCCCGCAGCTCAGCCCCAAGGGGGAGAACCTCACCGTCCTGATCACCGACCCGGCCGGCATCACGCGCCCCTTCCGTCCGATCGCCCGCACCTGCGGCGACCACAGCAGGCGCGTCACCCTCGGCCCGGACACACCCGCCCTCTACGACAGCGCCTACCTCGGCTACGGCGCGAGCGGCCTCACCTTCGAGCGGCCCGGCACCTACCGGCTGCGCGCCGTCTACCAGGTACCGGACGGCTCCCGCGTCGTCTCCGCCCGGACGACGGTCAGGGTGCGCCATCCCCTGACGGCCGTGGACGAACAGGCCGGCGAGCTCCTCATGGGGGACCAGCAGGGCACCCTGCTCGCGCTCCTGGGCTCCGACAGCACGTACCTGAGGACGGGGAACGACGCCCTGGAGGAGCTGCTGGCCCGCCACGGCGACCACCCGCTGGCCCTCTACGCCCGCATGGCCAAGGGCACGAACGCCGGCCGCCACTTCCTCACCCTGGGCCACGACGGCATCGGCGTCCGCACCGCCGACACCGCGACCGCCGTCGAGGAACTCGGCACGGTCGTCGACACCACCCTGGACGACACCCGGGCCGCGGGCGTCGACAACATCACGCTGAACGCCACCATGCGGCGCCTGGCCCGCGCCCACGCCCGCGGCGGCGACCTCAAGCAGGCCGACGCCGTCCTCGACCAGCTCGTGGACACCTTCCGGGACAAGGACATCCCGCAGCCCGTCCTGGCCGCCGTCACCGAACAGGCGGAGAGCACCCGCACCGAACTGCACGACCAGGGATAGCAACACGGCCGTCCGGAGCCCCGGCGGACCCCGGGTCCGCCGGGACTCCGGACGGCACCTCCTCGGACTCAGACCTTCTCGTAGAACTCCCGCACGCGCGCGTGCGCCCGGACCGGCACACCCGCGTGGTCGAGCCCGAGCAGTGCGGCTCCCAGGACCGGCCGGGCGGTGACGACCCGGGGCACGGCCTTGGGGGCCCGCTCGGCCAGCAGTTCCCGTACGCGGGTGTCGAGCTGGGGGTGGCGGGCGGCCAGGACGCCGCCGCCGAGCAGGACCGGCGTCTCCTCGCCGAGCAGGTCGAGCCGGGTCAGGGCCACGACGACCATGCTCACGATCTCCTGCGCCAGCCGGTCGACGAGGGCGCGGGCGACCGGGTCGCCGGCCGCGGCCACGGAGAACAGGACCGGCGTCAGCTCGTGACGCCGGGTGTCCTCGATGTGCCCCAGGTGCAGGGCCTCGATCAGCGCGTACATCGTGGGCAGGCCGAAGTGCGCGGGCAGGGCGCGGGCCAGCACGGTGCCGGGGCCCCGGCCGTCCTCGGCGCGCGCCGCGTGCCACAGGGCCTCCTCGGCGAGGCCGGAGCCGCCGCCCCAGTCACCGGAGAGGCGGCCCAGGGCGGGGAAGCGGGCGACCCGGCCGTCGGGCCGCATGCCCACGCAGTTGATGCCCGCGCCGCACACCACGGCGACGCCCCGCGGCTCCTCCACACCGGCCCGCAGGATCGCGAAGGTGTCGTTGCGGACCTCCACGGTCGTCCCCCACGCGCGCGCGTGCAGCGCGGCGGCCAGCTGCTGCTCCTCCACGGGCAGGTCGGCGTTGGCCAGGCACGCGGAGACATGGCCGACGGAGGTGACGCCCGCCGCGGCGAACGCCCGGTCCACGGCGCCGGCGAGTACGTCCACCGCCTGCCGGACACCGACCACGGGCGGCTGGAAGCCGCCGCCGCGCGCCGTGGCGAGCACGCTCCCGTCGCCCGCCACCACCGCGACGTCGGTCTTGCTGTTCCCCGCGTCGACGGCGAGGACGGTCGCCGTCACGCCCACGCGAGGTGCTCCCGGTTGTGCGCGATCAGCCGGTCGGTGAGGCCGTCGGCCAGCGCGTACTGGCCGACCAGGGGGTGTGCGAGCAGCGCCCGGAACACCCGCTCGCGGCCCCCGCGCAGCGCGGCCTCCAGGGCCAGGTCCTCGTACGCGGTGACGTTCGCGGTCAGCCCCGCGAACAGCGGGTCCACCGGCGCCACCGGCAGCGGCGAGGCCCCGGTGCGGCCGACCGCCGCCTGCACCTCGATCACGGCGTCGTCGGGCAGGAACGGCAGTGTCCCCCGGTTGTAGGTGTTCACCACCTGGTACGGGCTGCCGCCCCCGCCCAGCAGGGACGCGGCGAGGTCGACGGCGGCCTCCGAGTAGTACGCCCCGCCCCGCTTGCCCAGCAGCGCCGGCTTCTCGTCGAGCGCCGGGTCGCCGTACATCTCCAGCAGCTCCTTCTCCATCGCCGCCACCTCCGCGGCGCGCGAGGGCTTCGTACCCAGTTCCCGTACGACCTCGTCGTGCGCGTAGAAGTAGCGCAGGTAGTAGGACGGCACGACGCCCAGCCGGTCGAGGACGCCGCGCGGCAGGCGCAGGTCGCCGGCGAGGGCGTCGCCGTGTTCGGCGAGCAGCTTCGGCAGGACGTTCTCGCCCTCGGGTCCGCCCAGCCGCACCTGCGTCTCCCAGGTGAGGTGGTTGAGGCCCACGTGGTCCAGGTGCACGTCGGTGGCGGCGACCCCGAGCAGTCCGGCGAACCTGCGCTGGAACCCGATCGCCACATTGCACAGTCCGACTGCCTTGTGGCCGGCCTGGAGGAGGGCGCGGGTCACGATGCCGACGGGATTGGTGAAGTCGATGATCCAGGCGTCCGGGTTGGCCCGCCGGACCCGCTCGGCGATGTCCAGCACCACCGGGACCGTACGCAGCGCCTTGGCCAGGCCCCCCGCGCCGGTGGTCTCCTGGCCGACGCAGCCGCACTCCAGCGGCCAGGTCTCGTCCTCGTTGCGGGCGGCCTGCCCTCCCACGCGGAGCTGGAGCAGCACGGCGTCGGCGCCGTCGACGCCCGCGTCGAGGTCGTCGGTCGTGGTGATCCGTCCGGGGTGCCCCTGCCTGGCGAAGATGCGCCGGGCGAGACCGCCGACGAGCTCCAGCCGGTCCGGCGCCGGGTCGACGAGGACCAGCTCCCCGACGGGCAGCGTGTCCCGCAGCCGTGCGAATCCGTCGATGAGTTCAGGGGTGTAGGTGGAGCCCCCGCCCACTACTGCGAGTTTCATATCAGCCCTTTACTCCGGTGAGCGTGACGCCTTCGACGAACGCCTTCTGTGCGAAGAAGAACACGAGGATCACGGGGGCCATGACCAGGACGGTCGCGGCCATCGTCAGGTTCCAGTCGGTGTGGTGCGCGCCCTTGAAGGACTCCAGGCCGTAGCTCAGGGTCCAGGCGCCGGGGTTCTCGGACGCGTAGATCTGCGGCCCGAAGTAGTCGTTCCAGGCGTAGAAGAACTGGAACAGCGCGACAGCGGCGATACCCGGCTTCGCCATCGGCAGCACGACCCTCAGCAGGGTCTTCAGGTCCCCGCAGCCGTCGACCTTCGCCGCGTCGAGGTACTCGTTCGGGATCGTCATCAGGAACTGCCGCAGCAGGAAGATGGAGAACGCGTCGCCGAACGCCATCGGGATGATCAGCGGCCACAGGGTGCCCGACAGATCCAGCTGCTTCGCCCAGAACAGGTACATCGGGATGATGATGACCTGCGGCGGCAGCATCATCATCGAGATGACCAGCATCAGCGACAGGTTCCGGCCACGGAAACGGAACTTGGCGAGCGCGTACGCCACCGGGACCGAGGACGCGACCGTCAGCGCGGTGCCGGCGCCCGCGTACAGGAGGGTGTTCCGCCACCAGGTGAGGAAGCCGGGCGTGTCGAAGACCTTCGCGTAGTTGCCCCACTCCCAGGTGTCCGGGACCAGGTCCCTGGTGAGCGTCTGGTCGTCGCTCATCAGCGAGGTCAGGACGACGAACACGAAGGGCAGTACGAAGAACAGCGCGGCCGCGACACCGAGCGCGTGCACGGCGATCCACTCCAGGAGCGCCCTGCGGCGGGCGGTCCGCTCGGCGGGCGTGACCGGCGCCTTCGGGCCCTTTGGTTCCCGTGTCCCGTCCGGTACGTGGACTTCAGTCGTCTGTGTCATGGTCAGTCACCTGCCTGGACGAGACCGCCGCGGCGCCGCATCAGGAGCGCGGTGAACGCCATGGACAGAGCGAACAGCACCAGCGCGACCACGCACGCGGAGCCGTAGTCGAAGCGCTGGAAGCCGAGGTTGTAGACGAGCTGCGGCAGGGTGAGCGTCGACTTGTCCGGGTACCCCGGCTCGAACTGCTGACCGGAGCCGCCGATGATCCCGGAGGCGACCTTCCCCGCGACCAGCGGCTGCGTGTAGTACTGCATCGTCTGGATCACCCCGGTGACCACTGCGAACATCACGATCGGCGAGATGTTCGGCAGCGTCACGAACCGGAACCGCTGCCAGGCCGACGCGCCGTCCAGCTCGGCGGCCTCGTACTGCTCCTTCGGTACGTCGAGCAGCGCGGCCATGAAGATGACCATCAGGTCGCCGACGCCCCACAGGGCGAGCACGGTGAGCGCGGGCTTGGACCAGGCGGCGTCCGTGAACCAGCCGGGCGTCGGCAGACCGAGGTCGCCGAGCACCGAGTTGACCGGTCCCGTACCCGGGTTGAGCAGGAACACGAAGGCCAGCGTGGCGGCGACGGGCGGCGCGAGGTAGGGCAGGTAGAACAGCGTGCGGAAGACGCCCGTGCCGGTCCTGATCTTCGTGATCAGCAGGCCGATCCCCAGGCCGAAGGCGACCCGGAAGGTGACCATGACGAGCACCAGCCACACGGTGTTGCGCAGCGCCGGCCAGAACATGGGGTAGTCGTCGAAGACGTAACTCCAGTTGTCCAGTCCCCGGAACTCCGGGACGCCGAAGCCGTCGTACTTCATGAACGAGAAGTACACGGTCGACACCAGCGGGTACGCGAAGAAGACGCTGAAGCCGATCAGCCACGGCGACATGAAGGCGGCCGTGCGCAGAGCCTGTTTCCTGCGTTTCGTACGCAGCGTGGGTGTGGACATGGCCGCTACTTGGCCTGCTCGATGTCACGGTCGATCTGCTCGGCCGTCTTCTCCAGACCGGCCTTCAGGTCCTTCGCCCTGCCGGACTCGTACTGGAAACCGAAGTCCTGCAGCGTCGTCTGGTACGTCGAGCCGTTGACGGAGGCCGGCGGGGTGTTGGACCGCGGATGCCGGGCGATGTCCACGAAGGTCTTGAAGCCGTCCTCGACCTTCAGATCGGGCGACTCGAGCGCGTCGAACGTGGACGGCACGTTGTGGATGGCGTTGGCGAAGGAGACGACGGCCTCGGTGTCGGTCGTCATGTACCGCATCAGTTCCCAGGCCGCGTTCTGCTTCTTGCTCTGCGGCGCGATGCCCATGATCGTGCCGGAGAGGAACCCCTTGCCGTACTCCTCCACCTCGTCGTCGGCGACGGGCATCGGGGCGGTGCCGATCTCGAACTCCACCCCCGCGTCCTTCGCCATCCCGAGCCGCCACTCGCCGTCGAGCTGCATCGCCACCTGCCCGGTCTGGAAGGGGTGCTTGGCGCCCCACTCGTCGCCGAACGTGTTGCGGTACCTCTCCAGCTTCTGGAATCCGCCGAGGTCGTCGACGAGCTTCTTCTGGTACGTGAACATCTCGGCGAAGGCCGGGTCCTTCGCGATGTTCGACTTGCCGCCCTTGTCGAAGTAGGCGTGGTCCCACTGCGCCATGTAGTGGTCCACGACGGTCTCGTAGCCGTGGTAGTTCGGCATGAAGCCGAGCTGCTCGTACGAGTCGCCCTTGCTCTTCGTCAGCTTCTTCGCGTCCTTGGCGAACTCGGTCCAGGTCTTCGGCGGGGCCTTGATGCCGGCCGCCTCGAAGGCGTCCTTGTTGTAGTACAGCCCGTACGCGTCGCCCAGCAGCGGCAGCGCGCAGCGCGTGCCCTCGAACTGCGTGTACTCCAGCATCGGCTTCGGGATGATCGCGTCGAGGTCGAGCTTCGACTTCTCGATGAACGGCTTCAGGTCAGCGAAGGCGCCGGACGAGCAGAACTTGCCGACGTTGGACGTGGTGAACGACGACACCACGTCGGGCCCGTTCGAACCGCCCGCGCGCAGCGCCTGGTTGAGCTTGTCGTCGTTGATGTTGCCGACGACCTTCACCTTGATGTTGGGGTGCGCCTTCTCGAAGCGGCCGATGTTCTCCTGGATCGCCTTCACCTCGGCGGGCGCGCTCCAGCCGTGCCAGAAGGTGATCGTGGTCCTCGCGTTCGGGTCGTCCGTGGCACCGGAGCCGGACTGACCGGTACAGCCGGTGGCGAGCAGGGCTATCGACGCGGCGGCGAGCACCGCTTTACGGGGCGTTCCGGGCATGGCGGGGTCTCCCTATGAGCAGGGCGGGCTGGACGGGGAAGGGAAGCGGAAGAAGAGGTACGGGGCTGGTCAGTGGGCCGAGGTGTCGAAGACCTCGTCGCGGGTGGCCGCGAGCGCGCTCTCCAGCGCGCCGCGCAGCACGGGCTGTTCGCGTACGTCGCCGACGACGAGGCGCGGCCGGGACGCGGCCAGCTCCTCCAGCTCGGCCTGCACCAGTGCGCGCAGGGGTTCGCCGCCCCTGCTGAGCGAGGCGCCGCTGAGGACGACGAGTTCGGGGTCGAGGACGGAGACGAGCGAGGCGAGACCGGTGGCGAGGCCCGTCGCGTACGTCTTGAGGAGCTCCCGGTGCGGGCCGGCGTCGATGCCGGCGGCCTGCTCCACGAGGGTGGCGGCGACTTCGGAGTACGGCCCGGTGGGTATGGGGCGGATGCCCAGCTCACGGGCGAGTTTCGGAATGGCCTGGGAGCCGGCCAGCTCCTGGTAGCCGCCGCTGTTGGCCTTGGTGACGTGCCGGACGAGCGGCGCGCCGGGTACGGGCAGGAAGCCGACCTCGCCGGCGCCGCCGGTCCAGCCGCGGTGCAGCCGTCCGCCGAGCACGAGGGCGGCTCCCAGTCCTCCCTCGTTCCACAGCAGGACGAAGTCCTCGTGGCCCCGGGCCGCGCCGAGCCGCTGTTCGGCGACGGCGGCGAGGTTGACGTCGTTCTCGTACTCGACCGGCATCGGCAGCGCCGCCGCGAGCTCGTCGAGCAGGGCGGGGGAGTGCCAGCCGGGCAGGTGGGAGGCGTAGCGCAGACGGCCCGTGTTCGGGTCGAAGGCGCCGGGGGTGCCGATGACGAGCCGCTGGACGTCGGACCGGACCAGCCCCGCCGCCTTCACCGCGCCGTCGAGGGCGTCGGTGACCTGCCGTACGACGGTGTGGGCCGGGCGCCGGCCGGGGGTGGGCAGTTCGTACTCGCCCACCGTCCGTCCCGTCACGTCGGCGACGGCGGCGAGGATCCGCTCGGGCGTCACATCGAGCCCGGCGGCGTACGCGGCGACCGGATTCACCGCGTACAGCTGGGCGTTGGGCCCGGGCCGCCCCTCGCTGGTGCCGGTGACGACGACGAGTCCCGCCGCCTCCAGCCGGGCGAGCAGCTGGGAGGCGGTCGGCTTCGACAGCCCGGTCAGCTTGCCGATCCGGGTCCGGGACAGCGGCCCGTGCTCCAGGAGCAGATCGAGCGCGGCCCGGTCGTTCATGGCACGCAGCACGCGCGGGGTGCCCGGCGTACCGGAATTTCCTGCCATGTCTGCGACACCTGCCTCTCGGCTCTCCAGCTTCCCAGCGAGCGCGAGGCAAAGTCCACCTGCGGCGACTGTTAGGAAGGTTTCCTGTCTGTGAGGAGGAAAGTAGGCCGGAAGGGAGGAGGTCGTCAACAGGACGCTCCCGCGGCAACGGAGTCGTTACCTGCGAGGGCGGTGATTCCGGGGCGGAGGATTTCACTTCTGGCGAATCGGCGGCGGGGAGCCGCAGCGGTTGCGCCGAGGCTCCCCGCCGATTCCGTGGGGATCGGTCCCGTCCGTGGGGTCAGCGCACAACGCTGCCGAACTGCGTTCCGGCGGCAGGGAGTCCGCCTTGGCCCGGCTGGTACGTGGTGACCGGCTCCGACGCCGCGGAGATGATGTTCGCCCACGGCACCGTGTGTACGGCGCCGTACGGGGCCGGACCGTACGGCATGCCGACGTACAGGTGCGCGGCGGTCGCGAAGATGCTCGTGCCCAGCCGCTGGTTCGCACCCGAGGCGCCCGGCAGGCCGACCATTCCCGGCTCGACCGGTACGTCGCTGTCGCCGGGGTTGCCGAGCAGGGAGAAAGCGGTGACGGAACCTGCGTTCGCGGCCGTACCGATGTCCTTGTCGGGAACGCCGACGGCGAGTCGGGTGTTCTGGGCGGTGGCCACCGCGCCCGGCACGGTGCTCACGACGGAGACCTGTCGGCCGAAGTGGTCGGCCTCCTCCGGGACGCCCACCACGTCCTCGGGGTTCTGGCTGATGTCCCCGAGCTGGCTCGCCGTTCCGGCCGCGGTGATCCGCAGCGTCACGACGCGGCCCGCCTCCTTGACGGTGCCGAGGGCCTCGCCAGGGGAGCCGACGGCGAGGATCCAAGGCCGCCGTCGAGGCCAAACAGAAAGCGGTCGACGACAATGGTGCGCTCGCCCGGAAGATGTACCGCTGCAACTCCGGGTACATCCCCTGCGACCCGCAGGAAGAGGCTCGCTGGTGCCAGCATGAGGAGACCCTCTGCGGCATCATTGCGCAGGGCGACGAATTCGGCGCCGCCATGAAGCAATTGTGGGGCGTCAGCAAGGAACTCGGCGGCGTCGGCGAGTACCAGACCTGCTTGGAAGATAAGGACTTCGAGCACTGCTCCAGCTTTGCTGTCGACGCGTTCATCGGCGGCAAATTCAAGATCCTGGAGAAGGTCTACGACGAGCTGAAACTTCTCAAGCGCGGTTGCAGGATCGTCAGCAAGACGTCCCTGGCGACGGCTGCACGGGCGGGCTTCACCACGACTGCGGTGGTTGCGTCGGGTGGAGTGCCGTGTGGGGAGCACAATGTTCCCGGGCTGCCGCGCAGTACGGATGAGATCGAGAATTCCGGCGGTTGCGACGTGTGCGCCGAGAACATCAAGAAGAGTCTCGGTGGTGGCAAGATCGTCCATATCAAACCGGTGGACGAAATGTACCTTCCCAAATACCGGGGAGTGGACTCGGGTTGGCAGTTCCATGTAGTAGTGGTCCTCAACGATCGGGTCTACGACGCCTGGACCGGACGGGCCGGTGACTCCGTCGCTGAGTACAAGGCTCAGTGGGCCAGGCACCACCTCATCGACTTCGGGTTCTGAGGGACAAATGAACGATAAGCAACTCATTGGGAAGATCGGCGAACATCCTGAGGGGTACGGCCTGAACGACACCTACCATTCGACGGCCATGTTCCTTACAGGGATCGACGTCGGCAGGTCGGGCGGGTTGTTGCGCGGATTCACCGAATGGCTGATCGTTCGCAGAGGTGAGCGCAGCAGCTTCTACTGGCATAAACTCGTCCTCTTGGACCTGTTCCCCGACATGCGCCTCAACGGCTGGAAGGACCAGGGCCACCTGACTTCGGATCAGCACCGTCAGGCCGTGGAACATCTGCTATCGCTCGTCCTTGAGTTCTTGGACGTGCGGAACCAGCCACGAGAACTGGGGTTGATGTACACGCGGTACGAAGCGATGTACGCGCACGTCCGGGAATAGAGGAACATGGGTCGCCCCACTGGCACCTGCCTGGTGGGGCGGCCTTTTCGGTGTGACCGGAATCGGTCGAAACATCTGCCCCGGGCCGGTTCCTCCGTGCGGGCCGAGCGCTCCGGTGGTCGGCGAACTGTCGGTCGCCAAGCTTGACCCTGTCGGGGATCTTGGAGTTTCACGGTGCGGCAGCTTGATCAACGGGCATGCTCGATTGGCTCCGTTGTGGGTGCGCGATCGCCTGGACGGGCTGTGGTGCGACGAGGATTTCGCCGACCGGTACCCGTGGGACGGGCGCCCGGGGCACTCGCCCGCCCAGCCGGCCACCGTCTGTGTGCTGCAGTTCCTGCCCGGCCTGTCGGGCAGACAGGCCGCCGAGGCGGCCCCTGCCGCATCGACTTCACGTACGCCATGGCCATGGAGCCGGCCGACCCTGGCTTTCACTGCAGCGTGCCGGCCGACTTCCGCGACTGTCTCGCCGAGGGAGATCGTGCCGACCGTCTCCTCGACCTCGCGCCGGGTCCGCCTCAAGGAGGCCGGCCTGGTGCGCGAGCGCACCACACAGCGCACCGACTCCACCCATGTCCTGGCCGCGGTGCGTGACCTGACCCGCCCGGAGCTGATCACCGAGGCGGTCCGCGCCGCGTTGGAAGAGGTCGCCGACATTGCTGGGCACCTGCTGGACGAGCCGGTCGATGAGGACTGGGCACGTCGCTACGGTCGTCCGGTCCGCCTGGGCAAAACCCTGCCGAGCCCAGGACCGGAACCCTCGCCCCCGGAAACAACGCGGCCCGGCTCCTGGAGCACCTCCACGGCACAGGGCGGACCGCACGTGCGGCCCCCGCGTCCAGGCCCTGCGCCAGATCGTGGCGCAGAACTACCCCTCCGTCAGGCCGTGGCCACGGTCGTACCGTCCCGGCTGCCCGAGTTCTTCGAAGATCTCCAGAAGGCGTTCGTCCGGGCCGGCGACGAGGACAGCGTCGTACCGATCCGGATGTTCTACCGGCATGGGGGCGTCGTGGTCGAGATCGAGCGCCATCCCGCGACCGCACGCAGTCTGCACGCCGCTGAGCAGGCGATCAGCAGCCCGGACCCCGCGACTCGCGAGCGCGCGATCCGGAAGGCCGGGGAAATCGTGCGCGCGGCGCACCGAGAGGTCGCGGGTGGCTGACTGGCGCTGGGAGCTGTTCCAGGACGACCTGTTGGACGGACTCCCGGTGGTGGCCCGCGCCGAGACCGGGCGGCCGGCCAACGAGATCGCCGTCCGGGAATCCATGGTCCTTCCGGAGGGCGCCGCCTACACCGGGCCCGGGCCCGGTGTAGGCGGACGGAGAGCCGGGGCCTGGTCATGCTCACCCATCTGACCGATGTGCGCGGCGAGCGGATCGCGGTGGTGCAGGTGAACTGGTTCGGCTGAACCGGTGCGAGCGTGAACTCGTGCGGGGCGGCACCCGGATCACTCCGGACACCGCCCCGCACGTATGAGAAAACTCTCTCCCCTACTTCGCCGGTACCGACGGTGTTATGGGAGACGCCGCCTGCGACTGCGCGGACCCCGTGTTGGAGTAGGCCGACGGGGCCGCCATGCCCGCGGTCGGGTCAGGGGCCGGGGCCTCCTCCGCCGGCGCCGGGAGGCCACCCACGATGCGGATGTCCGCGGCGTCGAAGGCGTGCTTGATGCGCCAGCGCAGCTCGCGTTCCACCGAGAGCGCCTTGCCCGGCATCGTCTTGGCGCTGACGCGTACGACCATCGAGTCCAGCAGGACGCTGTCCAGGCCCAGCACCTCTATCGGGCCCCACAGGCGCTCGTTCCACGGCTCGTCCTTGCTCATCGCCTCGCCGACCTCGGCCAGCACGGAGCGGACGCGGTCCAGGTCCTCGTCCGAGCGGACCGTGACGTCGACACCGGCCGTGGCCCAGCCCTGGGAGAGGTTGCCGATGCGCTTGACCTCGCCGTTGCGGACGTACCAGATCTCGCCGTTGTCGCCCCGGAGCTTGGTGACCCGCAGGCCCACCTCGATGACCTCGCCGGAGGCCACGCCCGCGTCGACCGTGTCGCCCACGCCGTACTGGTCCTCCAGGATCATGAAGACGCCGGAGAGGAAGTCCGTCACCAGGTTGCGGGCGCCGAAACCGATCGCCACGCCCGCCACACCGGCCGAGGCCAGCAGCGGGGCCAGGTTGATCTGGAACGTGCCCAGGATCATCAGCGCGGCCGTGCCCACGATCAGGAAGGACGCGACCGAGCGGAGGACCGAACCGATGGCCTGGGAGCGCTGGCGGCGGCGTTCGACGTTGACCAGCAGTCCGCCCAGCGCCGTGCCGTCGACGGCCTGCGCCGTCCGGTTCATCCGGTCGATGAACTTCGTGATGGTCCGCCGCACGGCGACTCTCAGCACCACGGCGATGATCACGATGAGCAGGACACGCAGTCCGATGCTCAGCCAAGTGGACCAGTTCTGCTCGACCCAGCTGGCGGCGTTGGTGGCGCTTTCCTGGGCGTCCTGGAGCGTCGGGGACGTCGGTTCCTCGGTGGGATCGGCGGCCGACAGGACGGACAAGAACACGGCAGGTACCTCCAGGCGTAGCGGCCCGCCCGGGGCAGGGGACATCGGATGTGGTGCCGATGGGCGGAAACTCCACACTAACGGGGCACCGTGTGCGGATCGTTGCAATGTGCGAGGGAGAGACTGTGCTCACGTGGGGATGAAGGAGATGTGGTCGAAAACACTCCCAGCCCGTTACCAGGACATGGTGGCGCTCCCACCGGGCCTGAGGGGAGACTGACTGCAGATCGTCCCGGCGCGAGCCACGCGCCGCCGGCGTACAAGGAGGCCATCCGTGCCGCATGTCCTGGTCCTCAACGCGTCGTACGAGCCCCTCGGCGTCGTACCGCTCCGCCGCGCGCTCGTCCTCGTCCTCGAGAACAAGGCCGTCTCTCTCGAGGAATCCGGCGCCTTCATGCACAGCGCGACCGTCACCGTTCCCGCGCCCAGCGTGGTCCGGCTGAAGAGGTTCGTGCGGGTCCCGTACCGGGGGCCCGTCCCGCTGACCCGCCGGGCCCTGTTCGCCCGTGACGGCGGCCGGTGCATGTACTGCGGTGGCGTCGCAACCAGCGTCGACCACGTCGTCCCGCGCTCCCGCGGGGGTCAGCACGCCTGGGACAACGTGGTGGCGTCCTGCCGCCGCTGCAACCACACCAAGGCCGACCGGCACCTGGTCGAGATCGGCTGGCGCCTGCGCCACAAACCGGCCCCGCCGACGGGGCTCGCGTGGCGCATCATCGGCACCGGGCACCGGGATCCGCGCTGGCTGCCCTACCTGCAGCCGTACGGCGCGGAGGACGCGATGGCCCGGATCGACGGCATTTCCGCCTGACGATCCGGGCCTTCGGTTTGCCCGGGACTCCGGGCTCCCGCCCCTGGCTTCGGCCCTGGGCTCCGGGTTCCGGGTTCCGGGTTCCGCGATCCCGCTCCGGGCTCGCGGTGTCCGGCCCCCGGGAGGTCCCCTCGTGCCTCCCGGAGAGCCGGAGAGCCGGAGAGCCGGAGTTCCGCGGCGCCCGGCGACCGGCATCCCCGGCCCCGACCGAGCCCCGGCCTCACCCCCGGCCCCGGCCCCGGTCACGCGAAGCGCAGCTCCGCCGGGTCGGTCGAGCGCCGCAGCAGCGGGAGCGAGGTCGCGGCGGCGAGCAGGCAGGCCGCGTACACGGCCACCGGCACGAGCAGCGGCGGCAGCACCGGGACGGCGGCGGCGCCCGCGGCCGCCCCGTACGCGAGGTGCGCCGCCGTGCCGCCGGCGCCCGCGAGCAGCATCGCCGGGGCCAGCGGCAGCGCGGTCTCCAGGAGCAGCGCCCGGCCGAGCACCCTCCGCGGCACGCCCGCCGCGGCCTGCGCGGCCAGTCCCCGGCGCCGGGTGGCGAGCGACTCGGCGGTGCCCACGGCGAGTCCGCCCAGGCTGATCAGCAGCGCCACCAGGACGGCCGCGCCCGCCAGGTCGACGCCGGCGAGGTAGAACGCCACCTGGTCCGGACCGTACGGAACGGCTCCGTCCCGCGGGTGGTGCACGAAGTCCAGGAACATGTCGCGTACGCCCACGAAGCCCACGCCCACCACGGCCACCAGGAGGACCGCGGCGTGCGTGCGCGCGGTGGCCCACGGGTCGGCCCGCAGCCGTTCGGCGGCGAGCAGGACGGCGGGGCTCCCGGTCCGGGCGGCGAGCAGCCTGCCGGTGGCCCGCGCGGTGAGCCCGGTCACCGCCACCGCGCCCGCGCCGGTCAGCACCACCACGGAGAACACCAGCGGGGGCAGCGGGGCGGCCCCGGGCCCGGTGTTCCGTACGGCGATCAGCAGGGCGGCCAGACCCACCAGCGCCGCCGGCACCACCACGGCGAGGACGGCCGCCCGGCCGTGCCGCGGGCGCACCCGGCGCACCTGTCCGAGCGGCGACGCCACGACCCGCCGCAGCGCGACCACGCTCACCAGCACGGCCAGGAGCGGCACGGCGAGCGCCACCAGGGCGAAGCCGGCCCACACCGCCGCCGGAGGCCGCTCCCACACGCCCGGCAGCCAGAACGCGGCCGCCGCGGTGACGAGCACCGACCCCGGCAGAGCGGCCGGGCCCGACTCCAGGGCCGCGATGCGCCGCACCTGTGCCGGCGTCGCCCCGGCGAGGCGCAGCCCCGCCATCCTGCGGTCGCGGTGCACGGCGCCGATCCGGGCGCACTGGCCCAGGAGGCCGAGCACCGGCACCCACAGGAGCAGCAGGGTGACGACCACCCCGGCGCGCTGCCCCGGCTGGTTCAGGAGGCCGTCGAAGTAAGGACGGTGCACCTGACCGTGCACCGAGGCGACCGCGACCGCCGCGAGGCCGAGGCCGGTGGCGAGCGCGGACCCCACCGCCGTCAGCGCGACCCGCCACCACTCCCGCCGGTCCGAGCCCCGTGTCAGCAGCCACGCCAGGCGCAGGTCCCCGGTCACCGGTTCACCCCGAAGGCCGCCGCGTCCTCGGTGACGACCCCGTCGCGCAGCGACACCTCACGGTCCGCGTACGCCGCGACCTGCGCGTCGTGCGTGATCAGCAGCACCGCCGTGCCGCTCTCGCGGGCCGTGTGCGCCAGCGTCGTCATCACCTGCTCGCCCGCCAGCGAGTCGAGCGCCCCGGTGGGCTCGTCGGCGAAGACGACCTTCGGGCCGGTCACCAGCGCCCGCGCCAGCGCCACCCGCTGGGCCTGGCCGCCGCTCATCCCGCCCGGCCGCAGTGCCGCCTGGCCGCGTACGCCGAAACGCTCCAGCCACTCGCCCGCCCGCTCGTGCGCGTCCTTGCGGGAGACCCCCGCGAGCAGCAGCGGCAGCGCCACGTTGTCCAGCGCCGTCAGCTCGGGGATCAGCTGCCCGAACTGGAACACCACCCCGAACTCCGTACGCCGCAGCTCGCTCAGCCGCGCCTGCGGCAACCGGTCCAGGCGCCGCCCGTCGTGGACGACCGAACCCTCGTCGGGCCGGACGATGCCGGCCAGGCAGTGCAGCAGCGTCGACTTGCCGCTGCCGCTCGGGCCGCGGACGGCGAGGATCTCGCCCGCGTGCAGCTCCACGCAGGCGCCGCGCAGCGCCAGGGTCCCGCCGTGCGCCTTGGCGAGCCCGCGGGCCACCAGGATCGGCACGGCCTCGTGCGTACTGCTCATGCTGGGTCGACCTCCGCGGTCAAAGTGGTGAGCCGGGCCGCGGTGGTGGTCATCCAGCGCAGATCGGCGTCGAGGTGGTTGAGGGCGTAGTCGGCGGACAGGACCGTCGCGAGGTCGGTGCCCGGCGCGGTCTTGACCGCCGTGAGCTCCCTCATCCGGGCCATGTGCGCCGCGCGCTGGGCGCTCAGGTAGGCGGCGGGGTCGGCGGCGGCGAGGATCGCGCAGACGACCTTGGCGAAGATCTCGTTCGTCACGAAGGGGGCGGGTGGGGTGACGCCGCCCGCCCAGGCGAGGAGTTCCTTCGTCCCTTCCGTGGTGGACCGGTACAGCGTCCGCTCCGGGCCACCGTCCGAGCCGGTCCCGTCGACCTCGGTGAGGCCGTCGCGGACCAGGCGCTGCAACGTCGTGTAGACCTGGCCGTACGCCAGCGGGCGGGCCTGCGGAAAGCGTTCGTCGTGGCGTCGCTTGAGGTCGTAGCCATGGCTCGGCCCTCCGGCGAGCAGCCCCAGCAGGATGTGGCGGGTGCTCATGCGGATCATTATGCACTCGATATATGTACTGAGTGAATAGTTGGGCCCGGAAGTGCCCTGGTGTCGACCCGGGGCATCCGGGTAGATGCTCTTGGTCATATCGCTCGTTCGGGACAGAATGTGACCGGGCGCACGTTGTCCGGGCTGTCACGTCTGCGGGCCCGCCCGCTGGGTAGGGGCTGCCCTGACCCGCCCGCACGACCAGCAAGGAGGCCCCCGTGGCCGCATCGGCACAGCTTCTGCTCTCGGCCCTCTCCAAACGTCCGGCGGACGTGCCCGCCGACCTCGATCCCGACCTAGCTCCCGCCCTCGACCTCGATCCCGACCCCCACCCGCTCTACTGCGTCTTCAGCGCCGAGGGCTCCTGTGCCGAGTCGCCGCTCACCAGTGAGCCGCCGCTGCCCGACGCCGCACCACTCACCAGCGAACCGCCTCTCGCCGACGCCGCGCCCCTGACGAGCGAACCGACGTCCACGGGTGCCGCCGCCGGCCTGGACCCATCGGGGGTCTGATGCCGCTCTCCCGGCTCGCCGCGCTGCACGGCGTCGCCACGTCCTACAGTCCGTCCCCCGGCCGCACGGTCGCCGCCTCGGACGCGGCCGTCGTCGCCGCGCTCGCCGCGCTGGGCGTCCCCGCGGGCACCCCGGACGCCGTCCGGGCCTCGCTCGCCGCGCGCGAGAGGGAACTCCGCGAGCGCCTGCTGCCACCGACGGTGGTGTGCTGGACCGACACCGACACCGACACCGACACCGGCCCCGATATCGACACCGGCCTCGACACCGGCCCCGACAGCGGTGCCGGTGGTGACCCGGTGGCCGGCTCCCGCGGCGGTGTCGCGGAGACGGCGCGCGACGACCACGGGCCGGGGGCCGCGTCCGGCGGCGGTGGCGCGGCCGCCGGCGGCGGCCCTGCCGCCCCGGCGCCCGGCCCCGGCGGGTCCTCCCTCGGCGCCGCCCTCGCCGCGCTGCCCGCCGGCACGCGGCTGAGCGTGCGGACCGAGCAGGGGGAGACCCTTGCCTCCGTGGCGGGACTGCCGACCGGGGTGCACGAGCTGGAGGCCGTCGCCCCCGACGGACGTACCGCGCGGGCGCACCTCGTCGTCGCCCCGACCCGGCTGCCCGCGCCGTCCGGACGGTCGTACGGGCTGCTCGTGCAGGTCTACTCGCTGCTCTCCCGGCGCTCCTGGGGCATGGGCGACCTCGGGGACCTCGCCGAGCTCACCGCCTGGGCCGGACGGGCACTGGGAGCCGGGTTCGTCCAGGTCAACCCGATGCACGCGGCCGTGCCGGGCGCGCCCACCGACCCCTCCCCGTACCGGCCCTCCTCACGCCGCTACCCCGACCCCGTGTACCTGCGGGTCGAGGACGTCCCCGAGTTCGCGTACGTCGACGAAGACGACCGCGAACGCCTCCTCGCGCTCCTGGAGCGGGCCCGCCGGCTGCGCGGGTCCGTGCTGGAGAAGGACGCCCTGATCGACCGCGACGCCGTGTGGGAGCTCAAGCGTGAGGCCCTGGAGCTCGTCCGGGACGTACCGCTGGGCCCCGGCCGGCGGGCCGCCTACTGCGACTTCCTCGCCGAGGAGGGCGAGGCGCTGGAGGACCACGCCACCTACTGCGCGCTCGCGGAGGTGCACGGCTCCGACTGGACGCGGTGGCCGCAGGCCCTGCGCGACCCCCGCTCGGCCGAGACCGCCCGCGCCCGGTCCGAGCTGATGGACCGCGTCGACTTCCACAGCCGGCTCGCCTGGCTGACCGACGCCCAGCTCACCGCCGCCCAGCGCAGCGCCCGCGACGCCGGGATGCCCGTCGGGCTCGTGCACGACCTCGCCGTGGGGGTCCACCCGGGCGGCGCCGACGCCTGGGCGCAGCAGGAGTACTTCGCGGCCGGCATGTCGGTCGGCGCGCCCCCGGACGCGTTCAGCGTGCAGGGCCAGGGCTGGGGGCTGCCGCCCTGGCGCCCGGACCGCCTGGCCGAGTCCGGCTACGCCCCGTACCGCCGCCTCCTGCGCGCCCTCTTCCGGTACGCGGGCGCCCTGCGCATCGACCACGTCATGGGCCTGTTCCGCCTCTGGTGGATCCCGCAGGACCGCCCCGCCACCGAGGGCACCTACGTCCGTTACGACGCCGAGGCCATGCTCGCCGTCCTCGCCCTGGAGGCCTCCCGCGCCGGGGCCCTGGTGATCGGCGAGGACCTCGGCACCGTCGAACCGGGCGTGCGGGAGACCCTCCAGGAGCACGGAGTGCTGGGCACCTCCGTCCTGTGGTTCGAGCGCGACTGGGACGGTACGGGGCTGCCGCTGCCGCCCGGGAGCTGGCGCGCCGACTGCCTCGCCACCGCCACCACCCACGACCTGCCGCCCACCGCGTCCCGGCTCACCGGCGACCACGTCGAACTGCGCGACCGGCTGGGCCTGCTGACCCGCCCGGTGGGGGAGGAGCGGGCCGAGGCGGCGGCGGACGTGGGGGAGTGGCTGGCGCTGCTCTCCCGGCTCGGGCTGCTCCAGGGGGCGGCCGGCGGGGTCTGCGAGCAGTCGGAGGAGGCGGAGATCCAGGCCGTGCACCGCTTCCTGCTGCGCACCCCGGCCCGCCTCGTCGGCGTCTGGCTCCCGGACGCGGTCGGCGACCGCCGCCCGCAGAACCTCCCCGGCACCTGGGACCAGTACCCGAACTGGCGGCTGCCCGTCGCCGACGCCGAGGGACGTCCCGTCACCCTGGAGGACCTCGCCGCCTCGCCGCGGCTGCACGCCCTCATGGAGGTGGTCCGCGAGGGCGCCGCGGCGGGTGGCCGGGAGCCGGCCGGATGAGGCCCGGAGCCCGGGGCGCCGGACGCGAGCCCGTGCGGCGCCCCGTACGGCACCCCGGGCGCGCGGCCGTGACGGGAGTTCGCTACGTTTGCACCGTGGACAAGAAGAACGCCCTGCGCGCCGGCGCCCTGGCTGCCGGTACGACGCTGATGATGCTGATGATGTCGTCCCCCGCGCTCGCGCTGACGCGCGACGACGGCGACGACCCCGCGCAGAAGCTGAGCGTCATCGAGACGCTGGGCCTCTACGTCGCGGCGCCGATCGGGCTGTTCCTGCTGATCGCAGGCCTGGTCTGGGTGCTCGACGGTTCGAGCGACCGGCAGCCGAGGCTCAAGCCGGGAGGCAGGGGCCAGGGCAAGATGGAGGGCAAGGACCAGGTGCACGCCGGGGCCTGACCCCGCTTCTCCGCGGGTCGACGGGTTTCCGCCGAGGGCACCGTCCCGCGTACGTACACGAGCCGCCGGGCCGTACGTGCGTGCGGGATGGTGCCCTCGGTGTGTCCGGCGGCGTGTCCGGGACGTGGCCCTGCGGGACGGCCGCCTGTACGAGACCCTGCGGGACGGCCGGTTCGTCCCCGTGGCCCCGGCCGGCACGGTCGCCGGAACCGATGCCTCCAAGGGCCGGGCGAGCCTGCTGGTCCGGCCGGACGGGTACGCGGGGAACTGCGCGACAAGCCCCCACCGGACCCGCACGACTCCACGCACACCACGTGCCCGCCCGCGCGGCGCGCGTGGAGCGTGGAGGGGGCGCCCGGCAAACGCCGGACGCCCCCCACGTAAGACCCGCGACCGGTACGGCTACCCGGCCGCACCCGCCGCCGCGTCCGCCGCCTGGGCCCGCAGCGCGCGCTCGACGCCGGAGCGGGACTCCGAGATCAGGCGGCGCAGGGCCGGGCTCGGCTCGGCCGAGGCCAGCCACTCGTCCGTCTTCGCCAGGGTCTGCGCGTCGACCTGGACCGCCGGGTAGAGGCCGACCGCGATCTGCTGGGCCATCTCGTGCGAGCGCGCGTCCCAGACGCCCTTGACCTCGGCGAAGTACTTGTCCGTGTACGGGGCGAGCAGTTCGCGCTGGCCGGTCTGCACGAAGCCGCCGATGACGGCCTCCTGGAGGGCGTTCGGCAGCTTGTCGGACTCGACGACCGAGGCCCAGGCCTCCGCCTTCGCCTCCTCGGTCGGGCGGGCGGCCCGGGCGGTCGCCGCGTGGCGCTCACCGGCGGCGGTCCTGTCCCGCTCGTACTCGCCCGCGATCTCGGCCTCGTCGAAGCGCCCCACCGCGGCGAGCCGCTGCACGAACGCCCAGCGCAGCTCGGTGTCGACGGCCAGGCCCTCGACGGTCTCGCGGCCGTCCAGCAGGCTCTCCAGGAGATCCAGCTGCTCGGGCGTGCGGGCGGTCGCCGCGAAGGCGCGCGCCCAGGCCAGCTGGTGGTCGCCGCCGGCCTCGGAGGACCGCAGGTGGGCCAGCGTGGCGTCCGTCCAGCGGGTCAGCAGCGCCTCGCGGGCGTTCGGGTCGGCGTACAGCTCGACGGCCGTCTTCACCTGCCGCTGCAGCGACTGCACGACGCCGATGTCCGACTCCTTGCCGATGCCGGACAGGACGAGCGCGAGGTAGTCGCGGGTGGCCAGCTCGGCGTCGCGGGTCATGTCCCAGGCCGAGGCCCAGCACAGGGCGCGCGGCAGGGAGGCCTCGAAGTCGCCGAGGTGCTCGGTGACGAAGGCGAGGGACTGCTCGTCGAGGCGGACCTTCGCGTACGAGAGGTCGTCGTCGTTGAGGAGGACGACGGCCGGGCGCCGCTTGCCCACCAGCTCGGCGACCTCGGTCAGTTCGCCGTCCACGTCCAGCTCGACGCGGTCACCGCGCACCAGCTTGCCGCTGCCGCCCTGCAAGTCGTCGAGGTCGTACAGGCCCACCGCGATGCGGTGCGGGCGCAGCGTCGGCTCGCCCTTCGCGCCGGCGGGCAGGGCCGGCGCCTCCTGACGGACGGCGAAGGAGGTGATGACACCGTTCGCGTCCGTCTCGATCTCCGGACGCAGGATGTTGATGCCCGCGGTCTGCAGCCACTTCCGCGACCAGGTGCCCAGGTCGCGCCCGCTGGTCTCCTCCAGCGCGCCGAGCAGGTCGGACAGGCGCGTGTTGCCGTACGCGTGCGCCTTGAAGTACGCCTGTACGCCGCGGAAGAACTCGTCCTCGCCGACGTACGCGACGAGCTGCTTGAGGACGCTGGCACCCTTGGCGTACGTGATGCCGTCGAAGTTGACGAGCACGTCGTCGAGGTCGTTGATCTCCGCCATGATCGGGTGCGTGGACGGCAGCTGGTCCTGCCGGTACGCCCACGTCTTCATGGAGTTGGCGAAGGTGGTCCAGGAGTGCGGCCAGCGGGAGTCCGGGGCGTACGCCTGGCAGGCGATGGAGGTGTAGGTGGCGAAGGACTCGTTGAGCCACAGGTCGTTCCACCACTCCATCGTCACGAGGTCGCCGAACCACATGTGGGCCAGCTCGTGCAGGATGGTCTCCGCCCGCACCTCGTACGCGGCGTCCGTCACCTTCGACCGGAAGACGTACTGGTCGCGGATGGTCACCGCGCCCGCGTTCTCCATCGCGCCCGCGTTGAACTCCGGGACGAACAGCTGGTCGTACTTCGCGAACGGGTACGCGTAGTCGAACTTCTCCTGGAACCACGCGAAGCCCTGCCGGGTGACCGCGAAGATCGCGTCCGAGTCGAGGAACTCGGCGAGCGAGGGCCGGCAGTAGATGCCCAGCGGCACGCTCTGCCCGTCCTTCTCGTACACGCTGTGCACCGAGTGGTACGGGCCGACGATCAGCGCCGTGATGTACGAGGAGATGCGGGGCGTCGGCTCGAACTCCCAGACGTCGTCCTTGGGCTCCGGCGTCGGCGAGTTGGAGACGACGGTCCAGCCCGTCGGCGCCTTCACGGTGAACCGGAAGGTGGCCTTCAGGTCGGGCTGCTCGAAGCTCGCGAAGACCCGGCGGGCGTCCGGCACCTCGAACTGCGTGTAGAGATAGGCCTGCTGGTCGACCGGGTCGACGAACCGGTGCAGGCCCTCGCCGGTGTTGGTGTACGCGCAGTCGGCCACGACCCGCAGGACGTTGCGGCCGTCCAGGATGCCCGGCAGCGCGATCCGCGAGTCCTTGAAGACCTCGGCGGGATCCAGGGAGTCACCGTTGAGGACAACCTCGTGGACGGCCGGGGCGACCAGGTCGATGAAGGACTCGACGCCGGTCTCGGCCGAGTCGAAACGCACCGTGGTCACGGACCTGTAGGTGCCGCCCTCCTGCGCGCCGGAGAGATCGAGATCGATCTCGTACGAGTCAACGGTGAGCAGCTTCGCCCGCTGCTGCGCCTCTTCGCGGGTGAGGTTTGTGCCAGGCACGCGGTCATCTCCTCGTTATGTGTGGGTTGCGTCATCCTTCCACGGCGGCTGCCGCAGTGCGATGTCCGTTTCCCGCCGGTCTCCCGGGCGGGCGCGGGCCACGCTGGAGTCATGACCAGCCACCACGCACGACCCATCGGGCCCCAGGCGCTGAAGGAACTCCGGGAGAGCGACGACGCCGGGCAGCCGTGCGTCCCCGTGCAGGACACGGAGGGCGGGGCCCCGCTCCGCTGCTGCCTGCGGCGCAGCGAACCGGGGGAGTGGATCGCCCTCGTCTCCTACGCGCCCCTTCGCCGCCGGGCCGCGGAGACGGGGGCGCGGCCCGGCGCGTACGACGAACAGGGACCGGTGTTCGTGCACGCCGAGGAGTGCCGGGGTCCCGGCCCGGCCTCCGCCGGGTATCCCTTCGCCCGGCCCGGCGTCCTGCGCACGCTGCGCCGCTACTCGGCCGACGGCCACATCCTCGGTGGCCACTTCCTGGAGGTTCCGCAGGCGGCCGACGAGGCACTGGACGCGGCTCTCACGGAGGCCTTCGTCGCCGCCGAGGTGGCGTCGGTGCACGTGAGGGCCGTCGAGTACGGCTGCTTCCTCTACGAGGTGCGCCGTCCCTGACGGCGACGGGTACCGGCCGGAACCGGCCCGGACGTGGGCAGGGGGGAGTGATCCGTAAAGGACGGGGCACTCGGATTCGAGTCAAGTAGCCCGACTATGAACCTAGTTGTGGGGGAACGTCCTGATGGCAGCGAAGCGTGTCCTGGGAGTCGCGACCGTCCTGGTGCTCACCGCGGGAGTGGCCGGCTGTTCCGACGGCGGCGACAGCGGCGACGGCAAGTCGAAGGACGGGGCGAAGGGGGCGTCCTCGACCAAGGGCGCGTCCGAGTCCCAGGTGGTACGGGCCGCCTACCGGAAGACGACCGCGGCGGACACGGCGAGGATGACCCTCGCCACGAAGGCGGCCGCCGCCGGCAAGACCGTGACGGTGCGCGGCACGGGGGTGATGGACCTGGAGGACGGCGACAGCACCATGACGATGACGTCCCAGGGCCAGAAGATCGAGCAGCGGGTCCTCGACGGGGTCGTCTACCAGAAGGTGCCCGCCGGGCAGCGCGCCCAGCTCGACCTGCCCGCGGGCAAGACCTGGATGAAGATCGACCCAGCCAGGCTGAACGGCTCGAACGGGCAGGTCAACGACCCGGCCGAGTCCTTCGCGTTCACCAAGGGGGTGACCGACCGCGACGTCACGAAGGTCGGCACGGAGACGATCGACGGGACCCGCACCACGCACTACCGCGTCAAGGTCACCGTGAAGGACCTGGCCAAGGGCGATCAGGCCAAGGCCGACCAGCTGGAGAAGCAGCTGGGCACCTCGGCGCTGCCGCTGGAGATGTGGCTCGACGACGAGGGCCGGCTGCGCCAGGAGACGATCAAGCTCACGCTGAGCCCTCGGACGGGCGAGGGACAGAAGGAGCAGACGGTCACCAGCACCACGACGCTCAAGTTCACCGACTTCGGCACCGAGGCCGACGTGGAGGCCCCGCCTGCCGCCGACACGGTGGACGTGACGAAGAAGCTCGCGGACGCCTCGAAGGCCCAGAGCACGACCTGACGGAACCCCCGCAAGGGCGCGGGGAACGGCGCGCCCGGCGGCCTCACGACGACCGGCACCCGGCCAGGCCCCGCAAGGGGCGCGGGGAACGGCGCGAGCAACCCCCGTGGAGCCGCACTCCGCACACCACACGACCCGCGTCCGCAGGACCGCCCGGCGGTCCTGCGGACGCGGGTCGTTGCGTCAGACCGCGGCGGCGGACAGCTCCGCCGCCACCAGCTCCGCGATCTGCACAGCGTTGAGCGCAGCGCCCTTGCGAAGGTTGTCGTTGGACACGAAGAAGGCGAGACCGTGCTCCACGGTCTCGTCGGCGCGGATGCGGCCCACGAAGGACGGGTCCTGGCCGGCGGCCTGCAGCGGCGTCGGGATCTCCGAGAGGGCGACCCCCGGGGCCCCGCCCAGCAGCTCCGTGGCACGCTCCACGCTCAGCGGCCGCGCGAACCGGGCGTTCACCTGCAGCGAGTGGCCCGAGAAGACCGGCACGCGGACACAGGTGCCGGAGACCTTGAGACCAGGGATCTCCAGGATCTTGCGCGACTCGTTGCGGAGCTTCTGCTCCTCGTCGGTCTCGTACGAGCCGTCGTCCACGAGGGAGCCGGCCAGCGGCAGGACGTTGAAGGCGATGGGCCGCGCATAGACGCCCGGCTCGGGGAACTCGACCGCCGAACCGTCGTGCGTCAGCCTGTCCGCGTCGGCGACGACCTTCTGCGCCTGGCCGTGCAGCTCGGCGACACCGGCGAGTCCGGAGCCGGAGACCGCCTGGTAGGTGGCGACGACGAGGGCCTCCAGGCCCGCCTCCTCGTGCAGCGGCTTCAGCACGGGCATCGCGGCCATCGTGGTGCAGTTCGGGTTGGCGATGATCCCCTTGGGCCGGTCCGCCACGGCGTGCGGGTTGACCTCGGAGACGACCAGCGGGACCTCGGGGTCCTTGCGCCAGGCGGACGAGTTGTCGATCACGACCGCGCCCTGGGCGGCGACCTTCTCGGCGAGGGCCCTGGACGTGGCGCCGCCCGCGGAGAACAGCACGATGTCGAGGCCGGTGTAGTCGGCCGCGGAGGCGTCCTCGACGGTGACCGGCGCGCCCTTGTAGTCGATCGTCGAACCGGCCGAACGGGCCGAGGCGAACAGCCGCAGGGTCTCCACCGGGAAGTCGCGCTCGGCGAGGATCCTCAGCATGACCGTGCCGACCTGACCGGTGGCTCCGACGATTCCTACCTTCACAGCGACTCCTTCTGCCTGTTCCTCATGGGCCGGGATTCCATCATGTGTCCCACCCCGGCCCATGTGTCCAATCCTTTGCCCGCGCACTGAGACGGTGTGACGTACGCCTCCGCCGGAGCCGGTCGAACGTTTCGCACGCCCCCCGCGTCCTAGGGGAAACGCGGCGAGGGGAGAAGTGGCTGTGCTGCGCAGAAGAGCCCGCCGCGTCCAGGGGGACGGGGAGGCGGCCGGGGGGCCGCTCGACGACCCCCTGGACGCGGCGCAGGAACGCCGGGTGCGGGCCGTGCTCGCGCTCGGCGGGGTGCCGCAGGCGGACCTGCCGGACGGGGTGCAGCAGGTCCGCCTGCGGCTCCTGGAACGGGCGGCGAGCGGGACCGAGGCACCGCGTGACGTGTCGGCGTGGGCGGCGGTCGTCGCCTCGAACCTGGCCATGGACTGGCACCGGGCCAGGCGCCGGCAGGAGCGGATCGGCGAACGCCTGGCCTCGCTGCGGCCCGCGGAGCACGCCGTGGACGACTCGGGCGAGGACACGAAGGTGCTGTCCCTCGCCGTGGCCCGGGGCCTGGACGAACTGCCCGACGCCCAGCGGCAGATTCCTCGTGCTGCGCTTCTACGCCGACCTGCCCGTCCGCGGGATCGCCGAGGAGCTCGGCATCCCGGAGGGCACGGTCAAGAGCAGGCTGCACACGGCGGTCCGCGCGCTGCGCACCCGCCTGCACGAGGACGAGGTGGTGTGACGTGTCCGCGTACGAAGGAGCCGAGGACGAAACCGGGTACGAGGGTGTCGACGCGCTGCTGGCCGCGCTCACGGACGAGCCCCTGCCCGCGGGAGCCGGGGACGACGCGCTGTTCATGGCGGAGCACCGGTCGGCGGTCGCGGACGTGGCCCTGCTCAGGGACCAGCTGCGGCTCATGGGGGACGCCCTGGCCGGGGAAAGACCGCCCCCCGGCCGGGACGTCCGCGGCCCGCGGGCACCCGCAGCGGCGCACCGGCCGGTGCGCGCGTCCGCGCCGCTGCGACCGCCGGAACCCGCCGGCCCCCGCCGCCCGGGCCGGTACCGCCGTCACACGGGAGCGGCCGTCGGCGCGCTGGTCGTCACGGCGGGCACGGCGCTGCTCGGCGGACTGGTGTGGCTCGGGGTGCAGGGAGGGGCCGGCGGTGACGGGAGCGGCGACTCGGCGGCCTCGAAGCAGGAGGACAGCGCAGGCGACCTCGGCCCCTCACCGCAGACGCACCTCGCGTGCGCGAAGGTCCTCGTCGAGGGGACCGTGCGCGGCGTCACGGCCGCGGGCGCCGGGAACGTGCACGTCGTCCTGGAGGTGAAGCGCTACTACCGCCCCGAGCGGTCCGTGGCGGAGCACCCGACGATCACCGTCACCCTGCCGGAGGAGGCGCGCGAGGACCTGAAGGCCGGCACGTACGCCCTGGTGCGGGTGCCGGTGTTCGCGCGGGACCGGCTCGACTGGGAGACCGGTCCGGGGGTCGCGGACGCCCGCGGGGACATCCTGGAGGCCCTGCCGGGGGCCCGCGGTATGAAGTGCCCGGGTCCGGACGAGGGCCGCGGCTGAGCGGGACACCGCACAGCGGAACGGAGAGGGCGGGCGCCCGGTCACCCGGACGCCCGCCCCGCTGTTCCTGCTGCTGTTCGTGTCGCTGCCCCGGTTACGGCACGACCTTCTCGATCAGGACGTTGCCGGTGCCGGCCGCGGTGCCGCGGGCGTTCACGAGCTGTACGCGCCCGAAGAACGTGCGTCCCTCCGGCGCCGCCGCGTTCGCGACGACCTTCGCGGTGACCGACGTGGACGCCCCGGTGGCGAGCTTCACGGGCGTCGGGTCGACCTCGATCTGTCCGAGCGAGGGCGCGAAGTACACGTCCAGGTAGTCGTACGCGGTGGTGCCGGCCGGGATCGAGTAGCCGGCGACGAGCACGCGGTACTGACCGGCCGCGGGCGACGGGACGGAGACGGCCTCCTCGGAGTCGCCGTCCGCGGACGAACCGACCTCGTTGCCCTGCGCGTCGTAGACCGACAGGTCCAGGTCGGCGGCGGCGTCCGAGACGTTGCCGATGCTCACGTCGAGCGATTCGGCGCCCGCGGGCACGTCCACCGTGACGATGTCCGTGGCGCCCTCGGCGATGGTCGGCCGCGTGCTCTTGGAGGAGCCGAGCGGACCGCCCTGCAGGGAGCCGTCGACCGCGGCGAGCTTGTTCGTCACCTTCCACGAAGCCGGCGTCGGCGTGCCGACCTTGGCCTCGGGGACGGTCACGACCGCCGGGTCGAACTCGGCGCCCAGCACCTCGACGCCCAGCTTGTACGGGTTGTCCAGCAGCGGCGACGTACGCCGGGACTCGACCTCGATCTCCCAGACGCCCGGCTGCGGGTCGCTGTAGGAGCGCAGGTCGGGGCGGCAGCCGTTGCCGTCGAGGTAGTTGTTGTAGCAGAACGGCGTGGACGTGTTGTCGATCGGGACGCCGTACGGGTGGATGGCGATGAACCGGGTCTGGCTCCCCGTCTTCAGTCCGCCGATCGCGACCTCGAGGTTCTTGGCGCCTTCGGGGACGGTCACGTAGTACGAGGTGCTGGAGTTGCGCTGCACCGTGCCGGACGCCGCGTAGGTGTACTTCTGCGGGGCGGACAGCGGGGCGGAGACGACCACCGTGGTGAGCACCTGCTTGTCGACGCCCTCGGTGCGCGGGTCGTCGACCTCCAGGATGGCGCTGCTCAGCCCGGCGTTCTCAGGCCTGGCCTCGACCTTGACCGTCACCGGCTCGTTCAGCGGCAGCGAGACCTCGTCCTTGCCGACGATCCGGAACGTCTTGTCCCGGTTGTTCGCCAGGTGCAGCTCGTGCCGGATCGCACGGTCCGCGCCGGTGGTACGGGTCACGGTGACGTCGTACGTCTTCTTCTGACCGGCCTTGAGGCCGCCCTCGCGGTCGTAGAGACCGGTGCCGAAGCCCGGGGTCTTCAGTGCGAAGTCGATCGCGGTGTCGACCGGGGCCTTGACGCCGTACTCGTGGGCGGTGGCGCCGCGGCGGATCGACTTCCAGGCGTCCTCGATGTCGATGAGGCCCGCACCCTCGGCGTACGCCTGCGTGCCGCTGATGTGGTCGGCGGTCGAGGTGAGCGCGGTGCGCAGCTTCGCCGGCGTCAGGTCGATGTGCTTCTGCTTCGCGGCGCTCAGCAGCAGCGCGGAGGCGCCCGCGGCCTGCGGGGACGCCATCGAGGTGCCCTGCAGCATCGAGTAGCCGGGCGGCAGGGAGTAGCCCGCCTCGGCGACCGGGCCGCCGGGGAACCAGGTCTGCGTGGTGTTGATGGCCGCGCCGGGCGCGGTCAGCGTCGGCGTGAAGCCGCCGTCCTCACGCGGGCCGCGCGAGGAGAAGGGCAGCATCGCGTACTTCTTCTCGACGGCCGAGCCGTAGTTGGCGGCCCAGGTCTGCTTCGAGATGGACGCGCCGACCGAGATGACCTTGTCGGCCAGGCCGGGGTCGCCGATCGTGTTGGCACCGGGGCCGGAGTTGCCGGCCGAGATGACCAGCTGCACGCCGTAGGTGTCGATGAGGCGCGTGTAGAGCTCGGCGCGCGCGTTGTTGCCGTCGTTGAGCGCCGGCAGGCCGCCGATCGACATGTTCACGATGTCGACGCCGCGGTTGGCGACGAGGTCGATCATGCCCTCGGTGAGCGCGACGTTCGTGCAGCCGCCGGTCCAGGTGCAGGCACGGGAGGAGACGAGCTTGGCGCCGGGCGCCGCGCCGTTCATCTTCCCGCCGAACAGCTTGTTGGCGGCGGTGATGCCGGCGACGTGCGTGCCGTGCTCGGACTCGATGATGCCGATGTTGACGAAGTCGGACTTCTTGCCGACCCAGGTGCCGCCCAGCGGGTCCATCGGGACGTCCTTGCGGATCTCCACGACGAACGGCACGCGCTCGGCGATGGCCGTCGCCGGGTCGTCGGTACCGAAGTAGCCGACCTGGTAGCCGTCCTTGTACGGCTTCATCGGCGCGTCGTCGGTGAAGTCGTTGTTGTCGTTCAGGTCGACGCGGACCGTCCCGGCCGCGGCGTCGTAGAGGACGCCCCAGCTGTCGGTGGTGTCGCCGTCGCGGTTCAGGTCGCCGTTCGCGTCGCCGCCGGTGGACGCGGACTCGCGGAAGCGGCTGACCGCGTAGTCGCCGGCCGGGGCCTTCCAGCTCTCACCGTCGAAGGTGAAGGCCGGGCCCGAGCGGGCGTTGGTCATGGCACGCCAGGTCGCGTCGCCGTCGACCAGCGGGTCGGTCGCCGTCACCCAGTCGACGATCTTGCGCTCGCCGGTGGTCGTCCTCTGCAGCGCGGGGTGCGCCACGTCGACACCGGAGTCGAGGATGCCGATGGTGACGCCGCGGCCGTCCGCCTTCGGGTTGTCCTCCACGAAGTCGACGGCACCCGTCTCGAAGGACGGGTTGTACGGGTTCTCGGCGGGGGTGTTCTTCCCGGGGGCCGGGTAGGTGCCGGCGGTCGGGGTCTTCTTCGCGCCCCTGGCCGTGTCGGCGGACGGCGTCGGGTCGTCCAGCGCGATCTCCTGGCGCAGGTCGATGCCGTGCACGGAGGAGAGCTTGGAGGCCGCCGCGATGGCCGCCTCGGCCCGGGCGGTCGGGACGGTGGCGCGGACGTAGCCGAGCTTGTCGTAGGTGCGGCCCACGGAGCCGCCCTTGACCGCGTCCAACTGCCCCGCGACCTGCTCGGTCTGCCCGGGAGCGGTGGCGACCATCATCGTGACGTTCTTGTCGCCGGCCGCCCGCGCCTCGGCGAGGAGGTCCGCGTCGGCCGAACCGAGCTTGCCGCTCGCGGACTTGACCGGCGTGTCGGCGGCGGGGGTGCCCGGGTCGTCCGCGGAGAAGGCCATGGGTATCGGCCCGACCGCGGAGAGAGCGGCCACGAGACCGGCGGCAACGGCTATGCGTGCCGCACGTCTCGCTCCGCTGATCGGAGCGCGCTGAGAGTTGAGGGTCATCAGCATCCTTGTGAGTAAAGGAAAAGTCCGTTCACGATCGGATCTACATCGAATCGATCGCGTCAGTCCGGAATGTGAACCCGGATGACCGCTCAGCTTTACCCACGAGACGGACGTTTGGGGAGAGCTGACTGAGGCGTGAAGTGTTCATGGCGTAATTCCGCCATACGCCATGCGGTCGATCTCCGGCCAAACCGGTACGGTCGGATGCCTCTGGCGTAACGTGCGGCCATGCGCGAGCAGTTGCGGGTGGCGGCCTACGCCGTATGCGTGCGGGACGGGCGGATGCTCCTCGCACGCTGGGTGGCGAGGGACGGCGGCAGGCGCTGGACGCTGCCGGGCGGCGGCATGGACCACGGCGAGGACCCGTACGACACCGTCGTCCGGGAGGCCGAGGAGGAGACCGGCTACACGGTCGAACCCCTCGCCCTGCTCGGCGTCGACTCGAACCGGCTCATCCGTCCGCGCCGTTTCGGCGGCACCGACTTCCAGGGCCTGCGCCTCGTCTACGAGGCCCGCGTCACCGGCGGCGAACTGCGCCACGAGACCGGCGGCTCCACCGACATGGCGGCCTGGCACCCGCTCGACGAGGTGCCCGCGCTGGAACGCGTGGGGCTCGTCGACGTGGGACTCGCGCTCTGGCGGGAGCGCCCCGCGGCCGGGCGGGTGACGGGCGTCCCGGAACATCCCGCGGACACCTGAATCCGGACGGCGGACCCGTCCCCTACCCCGCCGGATGAACATGGAGTGACCGGCCCCCCTCCGTCCGGAGAGGGCTCGGTGGACGCGCAGGGTAGTCCGAGATCGACGTACGGTGATGGGCGTCGTGCGTTGCCGTCCAGTTAACGCACAGGCCACCCCCGGTGCCAACCATCCAGTAAGAGCGGGAAGTTCGCGTGAGCGGACCGCCCGCGACCTCTGCTGAAGCGTCCGCACCCGGGGAGACCGCGCCATGTCGCGCATACGCTCTGTCGCCACCGCCGCTCGTGACCGCCGCGCCTTCCTGGCCGCCACCGGGGCGGTGTCCCTCTCCGCGGGCATCGGCCTCGCGCTGCGGCCCGGGACCGGCGAGGCCGCCGCCGGCACCGCCGCCACCACGCACGGCCGGCCCGTCGCCGTCTCCCGCAGGGCGCCTGCCGCGCCCCTGGCCCCGTACACCCGCGGCACCAGCCTCTCGACCGTCGCGGCCGCCCGCCCGGGGTCCGGGTACCGGCGGCTCGGCGACGGGCCCGCCTGGCCGCGCGTCGTCCGCGGCGACCTGGCCGCGCCCGGCGCCGGCCGGGCCGAACGGCGCACCGCGCTCGCCGCGTTCGTGCAGTTCACCGACCTGCACCTGGTCGACGTGCAGCACCCGCTGCGGTACGAGTACCTGCGCGCGCAGACCGCCAGTGCCTGGCGCCCCCAGGAGTCCCTGTCGGTGGCCGGCGCGGTCTCGCTCGTCGAGCGGGTCAACGCGCTGCGCGGCGCCCCCGTCACCGGCTCCCCGCTGCACTTCGTGATGACCACCGGCGACAACACCGACAACAACGCCAGGACGGAACTGGACTGGTTCCTGAAGGTGATGAGCGGTGGCCGCATCACCCCCAACTCCGGTGACCCGGACCGCTACGAGGGTGTCCAGAACAGCGACCTCACGCTGTACTGGCAGCCCGAGTCGGCCCTGCGCGACGCCGACAAGCAGCTCGGCTTCCCGCGCATCGACGGCTTCCTCGCCGCCGCGATCCGCGAACTGCGCAGCCCCGGCCTCAACCTGCCCTGGTACTCCACGGTCGGCAACCACGACTCCCTGCCCGGCGGCTGCTACGCGCCCGGCGACTCCTTCTTCGCCGACTTCGCGGTCGGCGGCAGGAAGCTGATGACGCTCGACGAGTCGGTCGGCACCGCCCTGTGGAAGAACGTGAAGAAGGGCGGCGACCCCAGGGGCGCCGGCTTCAAGGAGATGCTCACGTCCGAGGGGCGAAGGATGCGTTCGGTCACCCCGGACGAGGGCCGCGCCCCCTTCACCCCCGCCGAGTACCTGCGGGCGCACCTCGACCCGGCCCACACGGGCGCCGGCCCCGTCGGACACGGCTACTCGCAGGCCAACCTCGCCGCGGGGACCCAGTACTACACGTTCCGGATCGCCGACGACCTGCTCGGGATCAGCCTCGACACCACCGACCCGGGCGGCCACTACGAGGGCTCGCTCGGCACCGCGCAGCTGCGGTGGCTGGAGCGCACGCTCAAGGCGGCCGGGAAGGACGGGGAACACGTCATCGTCTTCAGCCACCACACCAGCAGGACGATGCGCAACCTCCGCGAGGACCCGGCGCACCCGGGGGAGCGGCGGCACGGCGGCGACGAGGTGCTGGCCGTGCTCGGCGCCCACCGCCCGGTGCTGGCCTGGGTGAACGGCCACAGCCACAAGAACGACATCACCCCGCACCCCGCCCCGGGCGGCCGCTCCTTCTGGGAGGTCTCCACCGCCTCGCACGTCGACTTCCCGCAGCTCGCCCGGGTGATCGAGATCGCCGACAACCACGACGGCACGCTCTCCCTGTTCACCACGCTCATCGAGTCCGCGGCCCCGCACAGGACGAACGTCGACGACCTCTCCCAGACGGGCCTGGCAGCCCTCTACCGGGAACTCTCCTTCAATGCCCCGGGCGCCCGCACGGACCTGAGCGGCGCCCCGGAGGACCGCAACACGGAACTCGTCCTGAAGAAGAGCTGAACGGAGGCGCCCCGTAGGGGGCGCGGGGAACTGCGCGCCCAGCCACGACGCACCCGCGCCCGCCGCACGACCACGCGGCCCCGTTCCCTCAGCGCGGCAGCACCACGACGTACGCGGCGGGTTCACGGTCCCCGGCCGCCATCAGAGCCGTACGCACCACCGTCGCCTGCTGCTCGGCCGAGTCCCGCAGCTTCTTCGGCGTGACGTGCACGACGGTGATCCCGAGCCGCTCCAGCTGCTCACGCTTGCGGGCGTACTCGGACCAGATGTCGTCGTCGTGGCGCGGCGCCCGCGTGTCCAGTTCGAGGGCGACGGCGTGGTCGGGCCAGTACGCGTCGAGCCCGCCGAGCGACGGCCCGCCGGGCAGCCGCAGGTCCACGTTCCAGACCGGGTCGGGCAGACCGTGCTCCGCGACCATCCGGTAGAGCCGGTCCTCGGCGATGGCCCGGCCCTCGGCGAGCAGCGAGTCGACCGCGTCCACCACGTGGGGCCGGCTCAGCAGCCGGGCCTGCGTCAGCTCCCGTACGACGGCGGCCGGCTCGCAGTGGCCGCCGCGTACCGCCTCGGTGAGCAGCCGGCGCACCACCCCCGCGTCCGTGAGGTCGGCGACCGCGTCGGCCAGCGCGCGCGGGACGGGCGCCACCGGGACACCGGCGAGCTCCACGGGCTGCGGCATGGCGGGCGTACGGACGATGCGGACGCAGCCCGTCGAGCGCAGCCGGCGCAGCCGCGGGACGAGGACGTCGACGCGGTCCAGGGACCCCGGCGGGGGAGCCGACGGGAAGCCGTACAGGGCGAGCGCCGCGAGACCGGTGACCATCGCGTCGGCGTACCGCTGCGGGGCGTGCGGTCCGTCACCGCCGGGCTGGAGGGGGACGCCCGGCTCGGTGACGGGGGAGCGGGCCGCGTACAGCAGGACGGCGTGCAGCCGCTCCTCCGTGGTGGCGGGGCCCGGCCGGAGCAGGAAGACGCCCGGCAGCAGCTGCTGCCAGGAGCCGCCGGGCCGGCACCGGGTGGTGACGTCGGCGCCGCTCACGCCCCGCGCCCGCAGCTGGGCGGTGGTCAGGACACGCTGCTGTACGTCGGCGAGGTGGCGCAGGGGGCGGGGGGAGAGCGGGGTGTTGTGGTTCATGACCTCGAATCTGCCGCGCCCGGCCGCCCCGCTAACCGCTGTTACAAGCCCGTCGTCAAAACCGGACAACCCTGCCCTAAAGTCCGGCCGCCCGACTGCCGAAACCCCCTGGTCCACCGGGGGTCACGGCATGGACCACCCGAATTCCGTAACCGTTGCGAACGGTCCCGACGTCAACCTCCAAGCGCACGCCCCCCATTAGGGGCGCGGGGAACGGCGCAATCCTTCAGGGGCGCGGGGAACTGCGCGACAAGCCACGACGCACCCGCACCCGCGCCCGCATCCGACAACGGTCACCCGGCGGAGCCCCCGTCGCACACCTGCCCCCGCAGCGCCCGCGCGAGGTCGTCCCGGGCCTCCAGCACCAACCTCCGGAGCGCGGGCGCGGCCTCCCCGTGGGAGGCGAGCCACGCGTCGGCCGCGTCCAGCGTCTCCCGGGAGTCCTGCAGCGAGGGGAACAGCCCGCGCACCACGTCCATCCCGATCTGGATCGACCGCTCCTCCCACACCCGCTCGATCACCTCGAAGTACTTCGACGCGTACGGCGCGCAGAGCTCCCGGTGCGACGCCTGCGCGAACCCGGAGATCGTCGCCTCCACCAGCGCGTTGGACAGCGCGTCCGACTCCACCACGGCGGCCCACGCCTGCGCCTTGACCGCCGCGGACGGCCGGGCCGCCAGGCACCGCACCTGGTGCCGCTTGCCGGAGGCGGTGTCGTCGCGGGCGAGCTCCGCGGCGAGCACGCCCTCGTCCGCCGCCCCGTGCGCGGCGAGCGGCTCCAGGAACGCCCACCGCAGCTCCTGGTCCACCTCGAGCCCGTCGATCTTCTCCGTGCCCTCCAGCAGACCCGAGAGCATCTGCAGGTCGGCCCCGCCGGTGGCGACGGCCGCGAAGAACCGCGCCCACGTCAGCTGGTGCTGGCCGCCCGGCTCGGCGGACCGCAGTTCCCGCAGCGCGCCCTCGGCGAGCAGCCGCCCGCCGGTCTCCCGCCACCCGGGCGCCGCGTAGAAGGTGAGCGCGGAGTCCGCCCAGGCGTGCAGCGTCTGCAGCACGCCGATGTCCGACTCGCGGCCCGCGAAGCGCAGCACCAGGCCGACGAAGTCCCGCGCGGGCATGAGCGCGTCCCGGGTCAGGTTCCACAGCGCCGACCAGCACAGGGCGCGGGCCAGCGGGTCGGTGATGTCGCCGAGGTGGGCGCGCAGCGTGTCCAGCGACCCCTCGTCGAAGCGGATCTTGCAGTACGTGAGGTCGTCGTCGTTGACGAGGACCAGCTCGGGGGCGTCCGCGCCGGCCAGCTCGCCGACGACCGTGCGCGGACCGTCGACGTCCACCTCGGCGCGCGCGTACCGCACGAGCGGGCCGTCCGCGTCCTCCTTGCGGTAGAGGCCCACCGCGACCCGGTGCGGACGCAGTTCGGGGTGCGACTCGGCGGCGTCCTGCAGGACCGTCAGCTCGGCGACGCGGCCCTCCGCGTCGAGGATCACCTGCGGGGTGAGGGAGTTGACCCCGGCCGTCTGCAGCCAGGACCGCGACCAGGCCGTCATGTCGCGCCCGCTCGTCTCCTCCAGCGCCGCCAGCAGGTCACCGAGACGGGTGTTCCCGTACGCGTGCCGCTTGAAGTAGCGGCGGGAGCCCTCCAGGAAGGCGTCCCGGCCCGCGTACGCCACCAGCTGCTTGAGGACCGAGGCCCCCTTGGCGTACGTGATCCCGTCGAAGTTGAGCTTGGCGTCCTCCAGGTCGCGGATGTCGGCCGTGACCGGGTGCGTGGAGGGCAGCTGGTCGGCGCGGTACGCCCACGCCTTGCGGTTGTTGGCGAAGGTGGTCCAGCCGTTGGTGAAGCGGGTCGCCTCGACCATCGAGAACGTGCCCATGAAGTCCGCGAAGGACTCCTTGAGCCACAGGTCGTCCCACCACACCATGGTCACCAGGTCGCCGAACCACATGTGGGCCATCTCGTGCAGGATGACGTTCGCCCGGCGCTCGTACGACGCCTGGGTCACGTTGCCGCGGAAGATGAACTCCTCGCGGAAGGTCACGAGGCCCGGGTTCTCCATCGCGCCGAGGTTGTACTCGGGCACGAACGCCTGGTCGTACTTCCCGAACGGGTACGGGTAGTCGAAGTGGTCGTGGAAGAAGTCCAGGCCCTGCTTCGTGACCAGGAAGACGTCGTCGGCGTCGAAGTGCCTGGCGAGGCCCTTGCGGCAGAGCGCGCCGAGTGGGATCTCCAGCCGGCTGCCGTCGTCCAGGACACGCTCGTACAGGTCGGTCACGTAGTGGTAGGGGCCCGCGACGACCGCCGTGATGTACGTCGAGATCGGCTTGGTCCCGGCGAACCGCCAGACCCCGTCGACCAGTTCACCCACGCCGTTGCTCCACACGACCCAGCCCTCGGGGGCCCGCACCTCGAAGCGGAAGGGCGCCTTGAGGTCGGGCTGCTCGAAGCCCGCGAAGACCCGGCGGGCGTCGGCCGGCTCGTACTGCGTGTAGAGGTAGACCTCGCCGTCCTCCGGGTCGACGAAGCGGTGCATGCCCTCACCGGTGCGGCTGTACGCGCACTGGGCGTCGACCACCAGCTCGTTGTCCTCGGCCAGGTCCTCCAAGAGGATGCGCGAGCCGTCGAAGACCGCGCCCGGGTCGAGGTCCCTGCCGTTCAGCGAGACGGCCGTGACGGCCGGCGCGACCAGGTCCGCGAAGCTCGTGGCGCCCGGCTCGGCGCTGCGGAACCGGACGGTCGTCACCGACCGGAAGGTACGCGGCCCGGTCCCGGTGTCCGTACCGCCCACCGCGGAGCGCAGGTCCAGGGACACCTCGTACTCCTCGACGGACAGCAGTGCCGCCCGCTCGCGGGCCTCGTCGCGGGACAGATTCTCACCGGGCACGGGCGGCACTCCCTCGTGGCGTCATGGATACGGGTCGCATACGTGTGAACAGGACCGATCCTGCCATGCGCCCCTGACGCGGGGTACCCGGGAATGGCGCGGGCGGCCGATCGCGTTGACCCTTGAAGCAGCATCCAGGACCCCTCTACACCCGACGGACCCCGACCGACCCCGACCGAGGAGAAGCATGTCCGAGCAGACGTCCGCCAAGACTCCTGTCGACTTCTGGTTCGACCCGCTGTGCCCCTGGGCATGGATGACCTCGCGATGGGTCCTGGAGGTGGAGAAGGTCCGGGACATCGAGGTCCACTGGCACATCATGAGCCTTGCGGTGCTGAACGAGCCGAAGCTGGACGAGCTGCCCGACGAGTACCGCGAGATGCTGTCCACCACGGCCTGGCAGCCGGTCCGCGTGGTGACCGCGGCCGCGCAGAAGCACGGCGCCGACATCCTCGGCCCGCTCTACACCGCGCTCGGCAACCGCATCCACAACGACGGTCTCGGCCCGACGAAGGAGGCGATCGCCGGCGCGCTCGACGAGGTCGGCCTGCCCGCCGACCTGATCGACTACGCCGACCAGGCGGACTTCGAGTTCGACGCCGAGCTGCGCGCCTCCCACAAGGAGGGCATCGACAAGGTCGGCCAGGACGTCGGCACGCCCGTCATCGCGGTGCCCGGCGCCGACGGCGAGCAGATCGCCTTCTTCGGCCCGGTCGTCACCCCGGCACCCAAGGGCGAGGAGGCCGCCAGGCTCTGGGACGGCACGCTGCTCGTGGCCTCGGTCCCGGGCTTCTACGAACTGAAGCGCACCCGCACGAAGGGCCCGGACTTCAGCAACCTGTAGGAGTGCGGCGGTCCGTCCCGTTTGCAGGTGATGCACCGCATGTTCCTCGGATGGGGCATTCCGGCGCCGTGCACCGGAGGCCTCCGTACCGACAGGCCCCCGCAAGCCAGTGCTTGCGGGGGCCGTGGGTCGTGTGTGCCGCAGGAGGCGCAGGTCAGGCCACCGGTGTGTAGTGCGACGCGTCGCCCGTGATCGAGTGGCTCTCCTTGCCCTCGATGCCGACCGGGACGTCCCCGGCCACCGTCACGCGGTTCAGGCGGCGCGGCAGGCCGTCGTAGTTGTCGACGGCGTAGTGCTGGGTGATGCGGTTGTCGAACAGCACCAGCTGGTTCGGCGACCACCGGTGCCGCAGGACGTTCTCGGGCCGTACGACGTACGCCTGGAGCAGGTCGAGGACCTTGCGGGACTCGGTCACCGACAGGCCGGTGACCCGCTGGGCGAAGCCGCCGATGAACAGCCCGCGCTCGCCGGTCAGCGGGTGCACCCGGACCACGGGGTGGACGGTGCGGTACGTGACGGACGTGAACTGGGCGCGCTGCGCGGCCTGCGCCTCGTCGACCTCCTCCTCGGGCACCGCGTAGTCGTAGTCGTTGGTGTGCTCGGCCCACAGCGTGTCCGCGAACCGCCGCAGGGGCTCGGGCAGGTTCCGGTAGGCGGCGGCCGAGTTGGCGATCAGCGTCTCGCCCCCGTACGGCGGGACCGTGATGCTGCGCAGGGTGCTGGCCTGCGGCGGGTTGAGGACGAACGTGACGTCGGTGTGCCAGTGGTTGGCGGCCCGCCCGCGCTCGCTGTCGACGGGCAGCACGTTCGGGGCGTCCGCCACGGCGGGCACGGTCGGATGGGCGGTCGTCAGGTCGCCGAAGTGGCGGGCGAACGCCTGCTGGCCCTCGTCGTCCAGGCCGACGTCGTCGAAGACCAGCGCCTTGTGCTCGTCGAGGGCGGCCCGCAGGACGGTGACGGTCTCCTCGTCGAGCGGTTTGCCGATGTCGACGCCGGAAACCTGCGCGCCGATCCTCGCGGTGACCTTGCGGATCTCGATGCCGGGCATGGTGATTCCTCTCAGATGCGGGCGAGTGCCGGGGCGACGTGCTGGTTGGCGGGGCGCGGGAGGCCGTACCTCTCGCGCAGGGTCCGGCGCGGGCCGTACTCCTCGCGCAGCAGGCCGCGGGCGCGCAGGATCGGGACGACGTGGTCCACGAAGGCGTCCAGGCCGGACGGCAGGACCGCGGGCATGATGTTGAAGCCGTCGGCGGCGCCGAGCGTGAACCACTCCCCGACGGCGTCGGCGACCTGCTCGGGCGTCCCGGTGAAGGTCAGGTGCCCGCGCCCGCCGCCGAGCCGGCCGATCAGCTGCCGCACGGTGAGCCGTTCGCGCCGGGCGAGCTCCACCACGAGCGTGTAGCGGCTCTTGGCGCCCTCGACGGAGCTCTCCGGCGGCAGGTCGGCGGGCAGCGGTCCGTCCAGCTCCAGCGTGCCCGGCGGCAACTGCAGCAGCCCCTCCAGCCGGTCCACGCCGTGCGCGTACACGAGGTGGTCCTCCAGCGCCTGCTCGTTCGCCCGCGCCTCCGCCTCCGTCGAACCGATCACCGGGACGATGCCGGGCAGCACCTTGACGTGGTCCGGGTCGCGGCCGGCCGCCGCCGTCAGGGACTTGAGGTCGGCGTAGAAGTCCTGGGCGTCCCGCAAGGTCTGCTGGGCGGTGAACACCGCCTCCGCGTAGCGGGCCGCGAACGCCTTGCCGTCCTTCGACGAGCCCGCCTGGACCAGCAGCGGATAGCCCTGCGGCGAGCGCGGCACGTTCAGGGCGCCCTCGACGTTGAAGTACTTCCCCCGGTGGCGGGGCGGATGGATCTTCGTGTCGTCGCCCCAGACGCCGGCCGCCTTGTCGGCGACGATCGCGTCGTCCTCCCAGCTGTCCCAGAGCTTGAGCGCCACGTCGAGGAACTCGGCGGCCCGGGCGTACCGCTCCGCGTGCGCGGGCTCCGCGTCGAGCCCGAAGTTGCGGGCCGCCTCCGCACCGGCCGTGGTGACGATGTTCCAGCCCGCCCGGCCGCCGCTGATGATGTCCAGCGAGGCGAACCTGCGCGCCAGGTTGTAGGGAGAGTTGTACGAGGTGGAGGCGGTGGCGATCAGCCCGATGTGCTCGGTGGCCGTCGCCAGCGCGGTGAGCAGGGTGAGCGGCTCCAGGGCGCCGGCCGGCCGCTGCGCGAGGTTGCTCCACAGCTGCGGTCCGTCGGCGAGGAAGAGCGAGTCGAAGGTGCCGCGCTCGGCGATCCGGGCCAGGTGGATGTAGTGGTCCAGTGCCACGTGGGCGTACGGGTCGCTCTCCGGGAGCCGCCAGGACGCCTCGTGGTGGCCGGTGTTCATGAGGAAGGCGTTGAGGTGCAGCCGGCGCCGGGTCGTCACTGGTGGTCCTCCTGGTCCGTGGGGGTTTCCTGGTGCGCGGGGGTGCCGGCCGCCGGGCCGTGGCCCCCGTGGTCCTCCGTCACACCGAGCGCGGCCAGCAGCCGCTCGCGGTACTCGCCCAGCAGCGGATCGCGGTACGAGCGCGGGTGCGGGCGGTCGATGGCCAGGTCGAGGCCGATCCGGCCCTCGTCGAGCACGAGCACCCGGTCGGCCAGCACGATCGCCTCGTCCACGTCGTGCGTGACCAGCAGCACCGAGGGCCGGTGGCGCTCCCACAGCTCGCGCAGCAGGCCGTGCATCCGGATCCGGGTGAGCGCGTCCAGGGCGCCGAACGGCTCGTCGGCCAGCAGGAGTTCGGGTTCCCGCACCAGGGACCTGGCCAGCGCGGCACGCTGGGCCTCGCCGCCGGACAGCTCGTTGGGCCAGGCCCGTTCGCGCCCGGCGAGACCCACCTCGGCGAGGGCGGCGCGGCCCCGCCGCGCCGCGTCCTTGCCCTCGGTGCCGAGCAGGACGTTGTCGAGGACGCGCCGCCAGGGCAGCAGCCGGGAGTCCTGGAAGACGACCGACACCCGGTCCGGGGCGCTCAGCGTGCCGCTGCCGGCGACCTCGTGGTCGAGGCCCGCGACGGCGCGCAGCAGGGTGCTCTTGCCGGAGCCGCTGTGCCCGAGCAGGGCCGTGAGCTGCCCGGCCGGCAGGTCCAGGTCGACGTCGTCGAGGACGGTCCGCCCGTCGAAGGAGCGGGTCAGGCCCCGGATCCGGACGGCCGGCGCCGCCTGGGACGAGGGCTGTCCGGTGTGCGTCAGCCGTTCAGTGTGCGTCGCCACGACAGCACCCTCCGTTCGATGATGCGGACCGCGCTGTCGGAGACCAGGCCGAAGATTCCGTAGATCAGCAGACCGACGAGGATGACGTCCGTCTGGCCGTAGTTCTGGGCCTGGAACATCAGGTAGCCGAGCCCGCTGGTGGCGTTGATCTGCTCCAGCACCACCAGGCCGAGCCAGGAACCGGTCACACCGAGCCGCAGTCCCACGAAGAACCCGGGCAGCGCTCCGGGGATGACGATCTCCCGGATGAACCGGAACTTCGACAGCCCCTGCACCTCGGCGAGTTCGACGAACCGGTGGTCGATGCCGGACAGCGCGGAGTACAGGTTCAGGTAGATCGGGATGTAGACGACGATGGCGATGATCGCGATCTTGAAGGTCTCGCCGATGCCCAGCCAGAGGATGAACAGCGGGATCAGACCGAGGGTCGGGATCGCCCGGTTGAGCTGGACCGTCCCGTCGACCAGCGCCTCGCCGATCCGGCTGAGCCCGGCCAGCAATGCCAGGGCCACCCCGGCGGTCAGCCCGAGGGCGAAGCCGGATCCGGCGCGCCGCAGCGAGGTGAGGACGTCCGTGGACAGTGTGCCGTCGCTCCACAACCGCCCGGTGGTGCGCAGGACCGTCCAGGGCGCGGGGATCGCGTTCGGGTCCAGCTGCCCGGCGGCTGAGGCGGCCGCCCAGAGCACGAAGAACAGGGCGGGACCGATCAGCCGGGACGCGGGCAGCCGCTTGCCGGGGGCGAGCCCGCGGCGCCGCCTGCCGCGCCGGGCCGGCCGGGTGGCGGAGCCGGCCGCGGTGTCCTCGGCGGCCGCGGTGTCCTCGGTGACGACGGGGGTGGTCGCGGTGGTGGTCACGGCGCTCACCTCCGGTACCCGGCGGGGACGGCTTGCGCCGCGATGCCCTCGAAGCGACGGTCGAAGAGCTGGCCGACCTCGAACTCCTTCACGAAGCCGCCCTCGGCCAGCAGGTCGGCGGTCTCCTGCTCCCACTTCACGGCCTCGTCCCAGCTCGGCGGGAACAGCGGCTTGTTGGCGAGCTCGGTGATCGCCTCCGCCTGGGCGAGGCTCAGGTTCTGCGTCCCGACGTAGAACTCCCTGTTCCACTCGTCGGGGTGCTCGTACGCCCACACCTGGCCCTTGGCCCAGCGCGGGATGTACGCGGCGACGGCGGCGGCCTTCGCCTTGTCGGCCAGCACGGTGGTGGGCGCCCACAGCAGGCTCAGGAGGTCCACGACGTCGGTGGGGATAGTGCGGGCGCCCTTGGGCCCGTACTGCTTGAGGTAGGCCGGGGACTGCTGGTTGGCGAGCGGGGCGATGTCCACCTGGCCCGCCTGCAGCGCGGTGAGGAACTGGTTGCTGGTCAGCGGCACCAGTTTCACGTCGTCGTACGCCAGCCCGGCCTGCTTGAGCGCCCGCAGCAGGACGACCCCCTGGGCCTGCCCCTGGGAGAAGGCCAGCTTCTTCCCCTCGAAGTCCTTCACCGACCGGATGTCGCTGCCCGGCTTGGTGGCGAAGAGGTAGTTGGGCCTGCGGGTGAGGTTGACGGCGACGATCTTCGCGTCGAAGCCCTGGTAGTGCGCCTGGATGGGCGGGATGCCCGCGTTGTTGGCGACGTCCAGAGACTTGGAGCGGAAGGCGTTGATGACATCGGGACCGGCGCCGATGTTCGCCCAGGAGGAGACCTCGAACGGCAGGTCGGTCAGCCCCGCGAGCTTGAACTGCAACTGCTGGACGCCCTGGTACGAGGAGATCTTCAGGCTGGTGCCCGACGGGACCTCGTCGGACAGCGGGGCGGTCGCCGCCTTCCTGCTCCCGGTGTCGGCGGCGCTGCTGCCCGCGCAACCGCTGAGCCCGGCAGCGGCGGCGGCGCCGAGCAGGGAGGAGAGGAAGAGCCGCCGGTCGGCTCCGGACGGGGACAGAGGTGGCATGGGAGGACTCCCTGATGTCATGGCTGAGTCATGGGGCGGGGCACGGGGAAGTACCGCGGGCGGAGCCGGGGAGAGGACGCGCCGAAGAGGAAAGCGAGGAAAAGGGGAGAACGCGGAGAAGACGGAGAAAGGGGAGGAAGAAGCCGGACACACGCGCGGAGCGCGGCGGGAGGTGACCGACGGACGCGGACGGATCGTCAGCGCGTCAACGTCGTGTCAACGCTTCGATGTGTCAACAACAGAAGGTGCGGCAGCTCATGGGCACGATGCTCCTGGCCTGGTGGAGGGCCTGTCAACATTCGGATCTTCTGAATTAAATCGGTCCCGGTGACAGGGCCGGGAACCCTTCCGGAGACATGCCGAGCGGATCCCGGTAGAGCACGTCCAGGGCCACCGAACCGCCCGCGACGGCCAGGACCGAGTCCGGGAAACTGGTCGGCACGACGGCCGCCGCCCGGTCGGGCCCGACCTCCTCGCGCAGCGCGGCGAGGCAGTCCTCGCGGTGGATCGCGCCCGCCTCGGTGACGACGACCGTGTCCGGGTTGAGCACGTCGAGCAGCAGCCCCACCGCGCGGCCGGTCATCCGGGAGCGGTGCAGCAGCAGGCGTACGGCGGTTGCGTCACCGCCGGCCGCGGCGGCCAGCACGCGCAGGGGGTTCGAGGTGTGGACGACCCCCGCCTCCCGCGCCCGCCGGCACAGCGTCCGCTCGCTGAGCTCCACCTGCAGGCACCCGGTCCGGCCGCAGTCGCAGCGCTCGGTGCCGCCCGCGACGGGCAGGTGGGCGATCGACCCGGCCTGCGAACGGGGACCGTGGTGGACCTCGTCGTGGGTGGCGAAGGCAGCGTCGACGACGTTGCCGGCGAAGAGGTGCAGCACGCTCGGGCTGCCGCGTGCCGCCCCGCCGAAGAGCCGCTCCCCGTTGACCAGCGCCCGTGCGTGACCGTCCACATGGACCGGCAGACCGGTGTGCGCGTGCAGCAGTTCCCGTACGGGCACGTCGCGCCAGCCGAGGAGGGGATGCTCCACGACGCTCCCGGAGTCCCGGTCGACCCAGCCGCCGGCCGCGATGCCCACGGCGAGCGGGGTACGGGTCCGGTGGTGGGCCAGGAGCGCGCGCAGACCGGCCGCGGCGTCGGCCAGGACCCGGGCGGGCTCGACGACGGCACCGTCGTGGTCCAGCCGGCGCTCGGCGACGACCCGGCCGCGCAGGTCCAGGAGGGCGACCGTGGTGTACGGCACCGCCACGTGGACGCCGCCGACCACGAAGCGGGAGCCGTCCAGGTCGACGGGGACGTGGGGGCGGCCGACGCGGCCGGTCCCGGCCGGCCGCCGGGGTTCGGGGGCCTCCCGGATCAGGCCGAGTCCGGTGAGCCGGGCGCAGTGGTCGGTGACCGACGCCGGGGAGAGGCCGGTCAGACGGGCGATGGTGCTGCGGGCGACCGGGCCGTGGTCCAGGACGGACCGGAGGATGACGCTGGCGCTGGTCCTGCGGCGGTCGCTGTCGACGGCACCGGGGCGGGGACGGGGGTGCGGGCGTACGGGGGCGAGGGAGGAGCTGGGCATGGGGAACTTCCTCGGAGGCTGGTCCGACACGGCGCCGGCGCCTGACGTCCGGCGCCGGCATCTGTCTCGTCTCGGCGAGCCGGAATACTCCGCCCGCCTCAGCGGTGGCGACAGGTGGCCGTGCCCTGGCGCCGCAGGTCGACGTAGCGACGCGACGCGAAGTTCCGGGCTTGGGGGACCATGGGTCGAGGGTAGGGGCTGCGGCCCCGTCCGGCCAGAGCGGTCCGCCTCCGGCCCGTCCGGGGGCGGGAACCGGTGCGCCGCCCCCCGTGACCAGCATCACGCCCCCACGGGTGTACGGCACACCCTTTGTCGGAGGTGGACCAACCCCCGGCGGCCCCCTTGTCGACCGCTGACGGTGATCGACCCGGCCCCGCTGGGATAGCGTCGACGGGTCCCGCCACCCACACCCCCGCCGGAGCCCCCATGACCACCGCCGTCGCGACCACCCGCCCGCGCCAGGTCCTCGCCGACCTCCTGCCCGCCTCCCGCGTCAGGGACATCGCACTCGTGGCGGGCGGCGCCGCGCTCACCGGCCTCGCCGCCCAGATCGCGGTACCGGTCCCCGGCTCCCCGGTGCCGGTGACGGGCCAGACCTTCGCGGCCCTCCTGGTCGGCACCGCACTCGGCGCCGGCCGCGGCCTCGCCTCCCTCGCCCTGTACGCCCTGCTGGGCCTGGCCGGTCTCCCGTGGTTCGCCGCGGGAAGCTCCGGCGCCACCGCCTCCTTCGGCTACATCCTCGGCATGCTGCTCGCGGCGACCGTGGTGGGCGCGCTCGCCCGCCGCGGCGCCGACCGCTCGATGCTCCGCATGGCGGGCGCGATGCTGCTGGGCGAGGCGATCATCTACGCGGTCGGCGTCCCGTACCTGGCCCTGGCCGCCGACCTGACGACGGCCCAGGCCGTGGCGGCGGGCCTCACCCCGTTCCTCATCGGCGACGCCGTGAAGGCCGCCCTGGCGATGGGCCTGCTCCCGGCCGCCTGGAAGTTCGTCCAGCACGAGAGCTGACGGCGGGGCCGTGGTTCCGCGGAAGAGGTTCGCCGGGTCGTCCACCGACTCCGCCCGGCGAGCCTCTTTCCGCGTCCAGGGACCGTGAAGGCCCTCCGTCGGACGGTCGAGCCGTCAGGATCCGCTCCGCCCCGGGCGTCGCTGAGTCCACCACAGACCCGCCGCTCCCGCGCAGATGAGCGCCGCGCCCACCGCGCCGAGCGGCAGGACCTGGTCGGTAGGACCGGTCCTGGGCAGCTCCTCGCCGCCGGACCTGTCGCCCGCGTCGCCGCCGGCCTTGTCCCCGCCGGCCTTGTCCCCGCCCGGTGTCACCGGGCTGTTGTCGGTGCCGAGCAGGAGGGGCGTCGCCGGGGCGTTCGGCGAGGGGTTGTTCGCACCGAACGGCACCGGGCCCTGCTGCCAGAACGTCTTCTTGCCGCCGGTGTCCTGGACGGGCAGACAGATCTTGCCCTCCTTCCCCAGGTCGAACGTCGCGTTCACGGCGTACGACGCCGACTTGCCGGCCGCCAGGTTGTCGATGGCGCAGGCGTAGCCGCTGTTCGAACCGTCGGGGAGATCCGACTCGGCGATTTTCGCGCATCCCTCGACACCCTTGACCGCGAGGCCGTCGAAACCGACCACGAGCAGTCGAATTGCGCCGCTGTCCTTCGTTCCTCCATTCTTCACGGTCGCAGTGATCGCCGTTTTCTCCGAACTGTTGTCGACGTTGATCTTCTCGGGCAGCGAGGTCGTCAGCTTTACGCCCGCGGGCGCTTCGTCGACGACTTTCCCCCCTTTGCCGCTCATCGGCCCCGGATCGTCCGCGACGGCGGAGAAGGAAAAGATCATCACCGCCGAGAAAGATGCCGTGAGCAGCGATCCCGTGGCGATCGTCATGTGACGTGAACTCATGTTCGTCCCCCTGGTAACCCCGTGACTGCGCCTGAATTCGCAGTACTTGAAGAGGTACCACAAGATTTCTCCGCACTATGCTGGTGCGGCACAAGATTGTGCACATCGTGCTTCTTTGCGTTTCTTGCGATTCATATGTGGCAGGTGTTGAAGGGGGGCATGGGGGTGCCGGGAATAACGAGGGGCGGTATTCCGGGATTGCTGGTGACGGGGCGGTACCGGCTGGCCGAGAGCATCGGCCAGGGAGGGATGGGACGGGTGTGGCGCGCCGCCGACGAGACGCTCGACCGGCCGGTCGCCGTCAAGGAGATGCGCATAGACGGCATGGACCAGGAGGACGCCAGGACCCGCCGTGAACGGACCCTGCGCGAGGCCAGGGCCACCGCCCGGATCGACCACCCCAACGTGGTGCGTGTGTACGACGTGGTGGACGAGGGCGAGCGCCTGTGGATCGTGATGGAGCTGGTCGACGGCCGCTCCCTCGAACGGGTCGTGGCGGAGGACGGACCGCTGAGCCCGCGCGACACGGCCAGGATCGGGCTCGAACTGGCGGCGGCGCTCGGCCAGGTGCACGCGGGGGGCGTTCTGCACCGGGACATCAAGCCGGGCAACGTCCTGGTCGAGCGGCGGGCCGGCCGCATCGTGCTCACCGACTTCGGCATCGCCGCCATCCAGGACACGGAGGCCCTGACGATGGCCGGCATGCTGGTCGGCTCCCCCGACTACATGGCGCCGGAGCGGGTCTCCGGCCGCCCCCAGGGCCCGCCGTCCGACCTCTGGTCTCTGGGCGCCACCCTCTGCGCGGCGCTGGGCGGACGCTCCCCGTTCTCGCGTGCGACGACCCTCGCGACCCTGCACGCCGTGCTGTACGAGGAGCCCGAGATCCCCGCCGCCGCGGGGGAACTGACGGACACGCTCACGGCCCTGCTCCGCAAGGAACCGGCGGAACGTCCCGCCTTGGGGGAACTGGTCACGCTCCTGGCCCCGGTGGCGGACGGCAGCACGGGGGCGACGGCGCCGAGGACGGTTCCGGTCACCGCGCCGGAGCCGCAGTCGCCACCGGCCGAACGCCCGACGCCCCTGCTCACCCGCATCCCGGCACCGGAGCCGACGGAGGACGCCGTACCGGCGGAGGCGGCAGCACCCGGAACCCCCCTGACCCCGGTGCCGGACCCCACCACCGAAGCCGAGGCCGAGGCCGCCCACCTCGACGGCGGCGTAGGCGTCGAGGGGGGCGTCGGCGTCGAGAACACGTCCTCCGAAGCCCCGCACGAGGGCACCCCCGAGCTCCCCTCCGAGGGCGCGACCCCGGGGCACGCCTTCCGCGCACCGGGCGTCCGGCCGGAGCGGCACCCGGCACCGGAGCTGTCGCAGACCCCCGTACCGGACCCCGCGGAACCACCGGAGGCACCCGGCCCGCGGCCCGGCGGCCCCGCCGGGCCGCCCACGAGCACCCGGGCCACCCCGGTGCCGCCGGGCGAACCGCTGGGCCCCGCCGTACCGTCCGCGCCGCCCCGCGCCGGGAACCGGACGCGCGGCCGCAAGAGCCTCGTGGCCGCCGTGGGCGTGGTCGTCGCCGGGGCGCTCGTCGGCCTGCTCGTCCCGCTGCTCGGCGGCTCGTCCGGCGACAAGGACGGGGCCTCCTCGTCCCCCTCCGCCGGCACGGGCTCCGCGTCCCCGACCGTCGCGGGCACCGCACGCCCGCCGAGCCTCCCGGCCGGTTCCCGTACGGAGGCCGGCATGTACGCCTGGGTGCCGCCCGACGGCTGGACCCGGGTGGTGCAGAGCGGCGCCGAGGTGCACTACACCTCGCCCGACCGCAGGCAGGAGGTCCTGGCCAACGCGTCCCCGGCCCGCGGCGACCTGACGGGGCAGTGGGAGAAGACGGAGAGGAGCACCCGGAAGGCCCTGGACTACCGGCTGATCAGGCTGGAGGAGACCACGTTCCGCAAGAGGCCCGCCGTCGTGTGGGAGTACACGGTCACGGTCAAGGGGCTGCCCTGGCACGCCCGTCTGCTCGGCTTCGACGAGGGCGGCACGTCCTACGAGATCACCACCTGGTACCGCCCGGAGGTCGAGGACCGGGCGGTCGGCGTCTACGAGAACATCCGGGACACCTTCACTCCGCTGTGACCGCGTCCCGTCCGCGACGGCCGCGGCGCACCTTCTCCAGCACCAGCGAGATGCCCACCACGACGGCGGCCACCAGCAGCGACAGCAGAACGGTCTGGCGGCCGTCGTGCTCGGTGTCGGTGAGCATGTAGCCGAGGACGAAGACGATCAGCGCGATCGTCGCGTACGTCAGGTACGGGTACAGCCACATCCGTACGACCAGCTTCTCCGGCGACTCGCGCTCGATGATCTTCCGCATCCGCAGCTGGGAGCAGCAGATGACGAGCCAGACGAACAGGGCGACGGCGCCGGAGGAGTTGACCAGGAAGAGGAAGACCGAGTCGGGGAACTCGTAGTTGAAGAACACCGCGACGAAGCCGAAGGCGACCGACGCGAGGATCGCGGCCATCGGGACACCACGGTTCGTGGTGCGGGCGAAGGCCCTGGGCGCGTCACCGCGGCGGCCGAGCGAGAAGGCCATGCGGGAGGCCGTGTAGAGGCCGGAGTTGAGACAGGACAGGACGGACGTCAGCACGATGAACTTCATGATCTCGCCGGCGTTCGGGATGCCGAGCGAGTCGAGGGCGGCGACGTACGAGCCGTCCTTCTGGATGGCCTTGGAGTCCCAGGGCAGCAGCGTGACGACGACGAGGATCGAGCCGAGGTAGAAGACGCCGATCCGCCAGATGATGCTGTTGGTGGACTTGGTCACGGCGCGCTGCGGGTTCTCGGACTCGCCCGCGGCGAGGGTGGCGATCTCGCTGCCCATGAAGGAGAAGACGACGAGCAGGATGCCGGTGAGGATCGCGCCCGGGCCCGTTCGGCAGGAAGCCGCCGTGGTCCGTGAGGTTGCCGAGGCCGGCGGTGTCGCTGTCGACACCCGGCAGTACGCCGAAGACCGCGAGCCCGCCGATGACGATGAAGGCGCCGATCGCGACGACCTTGATACCGGCGAACCAGAACTCGAACTCGCCGTACGAGCCCACGGAGACCAGGTTCGTCGCGGTCAGGACCAGCATCACGATGAGCGCCCAGCCCCACTGGGGCACGGCCGGGACCCAGCTCTCCAGGATCACCGCGCCGGCGGTGGCCTCGATCGCGAGCACGACGACCCAGAAGAACCAGTACAGCCAGCCGATCGAGAAGCCCGCCCAGCGGCCGAGCGCCCGGTCGGCGTGCGCGGAGAACGAGCCCGAGGTCGGATTGGCGGCGGACATCTCGCCGAGCATCCGCATCACGAGGACGACCATCGTCCCGACGAGGAAGTACGACAGCAGGATGCCGGGGCCCGCGGTGGCGATGCCGGAGCTGGAGCCGACGAAGAGGCCGGCGCCGATGACCCCGCCGATCGCGATCATCGACAGGTGACGGTTCTTGAGTCCGGCCTGGAGGCCGCCGTCGGGTTCTCGGGAGCCCTCGGGGCCGTTACCGGCCTCGGTGAGGGTCGGCTGCGAGGTCATGGGGGATTCCTTTGCGCCGGGAACTGTGGGGTGGGCTGCGGCGAGCCGGTCCAGTGAATCCCAGGTGAATGGATTCTTGAACCTTTGAATCCAGATCGTTACTTGAGGTTTCCTTGAGGTTCCATAGTTTTACTCAATCTTTTCCCGTGTTCACTTCCGGGTGTCCCTGCGCGTGCCCCGACGGGCCCGATGCGAAACAGCCGTGTCACACTCGGACCATGCGCGTGTACCTCGGTTCCGACCATGCCGGTTTCGAACTCAAGAACCACCTCGTGGAGTGGCTCACGTCCGCGGGGCACGAGCCCGTCGACTGCGGGCCGCTCGTCTACGACGCCCAGGACGACTACCCGCCGTTCTGCCTGCGCGCCGCCGAGCGCGCGGCGGCCGACCCCGAGGCGCTGGGCGTCGTGATCGGCGGCTCCGGGAACGGTGAGCAGATCGCCGCGAACAAGGTCGAGGGCGTACGGGCCGCCCTCGCGTGGAGCGTGGAGACCGCCGCGCTCGGGCGGCAGCACAACGACGCGAACGTGGTGGCCGTCGGGGCGCGGATGCACTCCGAGGAGGAGGCGACGAAGTTCGTCGAGACCTTCCTGAACACGCCGTTCTCCGGCGACGAGCGGCACGTCCGCCGGATCGACATGCTGGCGTCGTACGAGACGACGGGCACCCTCCCGCCCATCCCGGCGCACCACCCGCAGGGCTGACTTCACAGTTCCCCGCACCCCCGGCTACCCGAGGGCGCGGGGAACCGCGCGACAGGCCCCCACGCACCCGCGGACGGGACGGGGTCCGAGGGCGCGGCCCCAAAGGCGTGTACCCACCCCACCCGACCGGAGGTCCCCGTGCCGGAAGGGCACACCATCCACCGGCTCGCCGAGGACTACCTCGGCGCATTCGGCGGCCGCACGGTCCGCGCGACCAGCCCGCAGGGCAAGTTCGCCGACGCCGCCGCCCTCCTGGACGGCACGGTCCTCACCGAGGCGGAAGCCCACGGAAAACACCTCTTCCTGGGCTTCGGGACGGCGGACTGGGTCCACATCCACCTGGGCCTCTTCGGCAAGGTCGGTTTCGGCGACGCCCCCGCGCCCCCGCCCACGGACACGGTCCGCCTCAGGCTCGAGAACGACACCGCGTACGTGGACCTGCGCGGCCCCACCACCTGCACCCTCGTCGGGGACCCGGAGAAGCAGGCGGTGCACGACCGCCTGGGCCCCGATCCGCTGCGCGACGACGCCGACCCGGCCCGCGCGTACGCACGCGTGTCCCGCAGCCGTACGACGATCGCCGCCCTCCTGATGGACCAGAAGGTCATCGCGGGCGTGGGCAACGTCTACCGCGCGGAAGTCCTCTTCCGGCACGGCATCGACCCGTACCGGCCGGGCAGGGACATCACGCGCGCCGAGTGGGACGCGATGTGGGCGGACCTGGTGGCGCTGATGCGCGAGGGGGTCCGCAACAACCGCATCGACACGGTCCGCCCGGAGCACGAGCCGGAGGCGATGGGCCGCCCGCCGCGCAAGGACGACCACGGCGGCGAGGTCTACGTGTACCGCAGGGCGCACATGCCCTGCCACATCTGCGGCGGCGAGATCCGCACCGCCGGTCTCGCCGCCCGCAACCTCTTCTGGTGCCCTACGTGTCAGAAGGCATGAGGACCGGCGCTCACTCGAACGGGTCGAGCGAGATGGTCGCGTCCTTCGGGTCGCCGTCGTGCACCAGCGACTCGTGGTTGCCGACGTCGTCGAACGCGAAGGCGTACGCCTGCCCGTCCTGCATCTGCTCGTGGACCAGCCGGGCGTAGTGGTTGGTGACGCCGTCCCGGTAGAAGCCGGATGCGTCGGCGTCGGGCTGCTCGGGGTTGCTGAGCAGGGTCGACCGGTTGAACGCGGCGCACAGGGTCCGTGAAATGGGGCCGCGCACCTGGTCGTTGGGTGCGTCCAGCTTGTTGTAGCAGCCGAAGACGGAGTCCGAGTCGGGCTTGTCGAAGGACGTCACGACGGCACCCGTACCGTCGGTGAAGTCCATCTTGCCGCCGTTGACCCGGCCCTGGAACTTCTTGTCGGGCTGGTCCTTGAACGGGGTCACCGTCAGGGTGTCGGTGGCGTACTTGGACCACACCCGGTCGATGTAGTCGTCCATCACACCGGCCGGGATGGCGCCGGAGGAGATGCCGTGCCCGGGGGCCAGTACGCGCAGCGGCGTGCCGTCGCCGCGGGACTCGACCAGTCCCTCCCAGCCGCCGCCCTGCGACTTCAGCCCGTTGACGACGGCCTGGTAGCCGCCCGGCTTGAGTTTGCCGGTCTCCTTGGTGGAGCCGTCGCCGGCGGTGAGGCCCACGGAGTAGGGCGCGGAGAACATGTCCACCTGGGTGGAGTTCAGCCACAGGCCGGAGTCGTTGAGCGTGTACTCGGTCCAGTTGAACAGGATGTCGTGGTTGGGGTCGGAGGCGTTCTGCACGGCGGGCTGCACGAGTCCGCCGTCGGCGAGCCGGAAGTCCAGCTTCTGGCCGTACGAGAAGTAGACGCGGCCGGAGAACTTCGGCAGCCGGACGGTCTTGGACGCGCCGTCGGCGGGCCCGGCGAACGAGGCGTCGGGCGCCGGGACCGGCGGGGCGCCACCGGCCGGCCAGGCGTGGAAGGTGCCGTTCTCGTCGGCGTACCCCTGCTTGCCGGAGGCGAGCTCGGTGCCGATCACGTACACGTACACCTGTTCCCCGCTGCCCGAGGTGTTCTTCAGGGTGAGCGGGATGGTGTCCGCCACGGCCGAGGCGTGTTCGGCCGGTCCGACGACGACGGCACCGGCGCCGAGCGCGGCCGCCACGGCCAGGGACGCCGTCAACTTGCGGGGGGAGAGCAGATGCATGCGGTCCTCGTTGCTGGGAGGTGAGGGGTGGGGGAGGGAGACTCGGTTCAGCAGCTCAGGTTTCCGCCGGGCTCGACGCCGAGCAGCTGCGTGAAGCGCTGGTAGTTGTCGATACGGCTCTGGACCTGGCCCGGGTTGCCGCCGTCGCACTCCAGGCTGCCGTTGATGGAGCGGATGGTCTCGCCGAACCCGGCGCCGTCGACCATGGCGTCGTGCGGCGTCATGGTGCCGGGGCCGCTCTGGGTGTTCCAGTACCAGAGGCCGGTCTTCCAGGCGACGGCCGCGTCGTTCTGCACGAGGTCCGGGTTGTTGAGCAGGTCGATGCCGAGCGCGTCGCCCGCGGCCTTGTAGTTGAAGTTCCAGCTGAGCTGGACGGGCCCGCGGCCGTAGTACTTGTCGTTGCCGGCCGGGCAGCCGTAGGGCTGGGCGGTGTCGCAGTAGTGCGGGTAGTTGGCGGTGTTCTGCTCCACCACGTACTGCAGGCCGCCGGTCTCGTGGCTGACGTTGGCCAGGAAGGCGGCGGCCTCCTGCTTCCTCACGGTGTCGCTGCCGGTGCTGCCGAAGCCGGGGTAGGCGTCGAGTGCGGCGGTGAGGCCGTCGTACGTGTAGAACGAGTTCCGGCCGGGGAACATCTCGTCGAACTGCGCCTGGCTGACCACGAAAGCGGCGGCGGTTTCCTCGCCGGCCTTCTGCGCGGAGGCCGTCGGGGCGAGCGTGAGCGTGCAGAGGGCGGCGGCCGCGCCGGTGGCGGTCAGCAGCCCGAGGATGCGTCGGTGCACGGTGTCGACTCCTGTGGGGGGTGGGGTGTGGAGGGGCGGCGCGCAGGGCGGGACGGCGGAGGAAGGTGGGGGACTTCCGCCGTGCGTACGCGGACACGCCGGGGTACGGCCGGGATGCGGGCCGGTCCCCGTCGGGACCGGCCCCGGCCGGTCAGCCGCCGACGTTGACGTCGATGCAGGCGTAGAAGGCGTTGTCGGTGTCGGCCACGTTCCAGACGGCCAGCACCTTCTGCTTGCCGCTGAGGCCGCCGAAGTCGACCTGGTGGTTCACCACCGCGCCCGGCTGGGCGCCGCCGTCGTCGAACACGGCGATCCGCGAGCCGCCGGCGTAGTACTCCCAGGTGCTGGTGGAGTGCCGTGCGCTGAGCTTCCACGAGAACGTCGTGTTCTTCGGCACCGGGGTGACGGTCCAGCCCCTGCCGTCGTCGTCCAGGTCCGAGAAGCGGCTGTTGCCGCCGCTGCAACTGGTCAGCCCCTTGGGGCCTTCGACGCTCTGGGGCTCGTAGGTGATGTCTCCGCAGGACACCGTGCCCGCGGCGCACTGCGCCTGGCGGCTGGGCGGATCCGAGATGTAGCCGTGGGCGCTCGCCGACCCGGCGGGCAGGCTCACGGCGACGACGGGGGCGAGCACGGCGCCTATGAGGGCAGCCGTCTTCCTGCTGGCGTGCATGGGGACTCCTTCACATCAGGCCTTCCCTGGCACGCACGGTTGTGTGGGGGACCGCACGTGACGGGACCGGCCTCTCGGGTGGGGCCAAGAGGCGCGAAGGTGACGCGCTCCGGCCGTCCGCACAGGATGGGTTGCTCACGCGAAGAGCCAACTCCCCGAACGGAACGGCGCGTTCTGTTGGCCTAGACCATACAAGTGGCCCGTCGCGATGTGTCAAGGGCATGTCGTGGCGCCGGCCAGGGGTGTCCGCCCGCCCGTGCCCGGACACGGCCGCACCCCCGCGACGGCGTGGCGCGGGGGTGCGGAAGGGGTGTGCGGCGGAGATTTCCGCAGGTCGCGGAGGTGGCGGGACGGTGTCCGCCGGCCCGGACCGGCGCGCCCGTCCGGAGCGGCCCACGACGGCGCACGGGCCCGTGAAAAATCCCGCGCCCGCCGACGGGCCCGATCAGGCCCGCATACGTCCGGTCCGGCGGGGTACGCGGGGCCCCGACGGACCGTACGCGGCCGAACTCGGCCTGCCCGGTGGGAGGTTCACGACGGCACAGGGAACCGGCTCAGAAACCGTGCGGCAGCCAGGGGGCGACGACGGACGCGAAGCCGAGCGAGGCCTCCGCGAGGGCACCCTGGCGCAGCTCCCGCACGCGCCCCGCCGCGGCCAGCGAGGCGAGGGACACGCCACCGAGGTAGGCCGCCCCCAACTCCCTCACCGACAACCGGACATCCGGCGAGTCGGTGGTCCGGGTGCAGGACGCGCCCTTCGCGTCGCCGGTGAGCCGCCACCGCCCCTCGTTCCAGGGGCAGAAGGCGTCCTCGACGTCGAGCACCAGGTCCAGCGGCGCCTGGTAGGTCCGGGCCTCGAGCGCCGCCCCGACCTCGACCAGGCGCACGTGGAGGGAGTCCCGCGACGTCACGGCGCACCGTCGGTTGTCGGAGACGAGATGCAGCCAGGCGTCGTCCACCGGCCTGTTGTACGTCTTCACGCTCGACGTCAGATCGATGTCGAACAGGTGCCGCCACAGCGCCGCGTACGCCGCCGGGTCGAGCGCCTCCAGATCGCGCAGCTCGACCGTGCCCTTCGGCCCGGCCGCGTCCCAGTCCGGCCGGTTGTAGTAGCGCGCGTATCCCACGACCTCGCCGTCGCGCCGCGCGAGCACGCACTGCAGCGGCGAGGTGCTCCTGCCGCCGCCGCCGTCCGGCTGGAGCAGCGGCAGCCGCTCCCAGCCGGGCCGGCGCTCCAGCATCCCGGGCCGGGTCGGCACCCGGCGCGCGTAGAGCGCCTCGCAGGCATCGCGTACGTCCGGCGCCTGCGGGTCGACGAGCCGGAGCCGTACGTCGTCCGTACCGTCCGGCACCGCGAGGCGCACCCGGGCCGTGTCGATCTCGGCCCGCATCTGATGGGTCGCGATGCCGTAGCCGAAGCGGCCGTAGATCGCCGGTTCCGATGCCGTCAGCACGGCGAGCGGCTCGCCCCAGGACCGTACGTCGTCCAGCTGGCGCCGCATCATCGACGCCAGCACCCCGCGCCTGCGGTGCGTCGGGGCGACGCTGACCATCGTGACGCCCGCGGCCCGCACGGCGGCGCCGCCCGGGACCGTGACCCGGAAGGTGAACGCGCCGGCCGTGCCCACGCACTCCTCCCCCTCCCAGACCCCGAGGGAACGGTCGAACTCCGTGAGGTCGCGCCACAGGGCCCGCTCCTCGGCGGGCTCCGCGACCCCGCCGAAGGCCAGCTCCAGTTTCCCGTACCACTCGTCCCACTCCGCCGGACGCAGCACACGCAAGTCTGTCGTCATGTCCCCATGCCTACCAGGGCAATCCGGGATCAGCGACCGGATTTCTCCCGGCCGTGCGGTGCCGGACCCCCCTGCGGCCGTACGCTCTGCGAGGACCGGGTTTCCCTGTGACTTCCGTCCCCGGACGGGGGACAAGTGGGACCTCCCGTGCCAAGCACCTGGTCCGATGGATAGGGTCCCGAACTAATGGCAGCAGGACGAGAGCGGCGCGCGGCGGCCGATACGTTCACGGCCCGGTTGAAGAAGCAGGTACACCGGGTCCGCACCGGGCTGCGCAGATCCGCCGTCGACTACTTCCGCGGCGACGGATCCGACTGGGTCGCCCTCGCCGGGCTCCTGATGACCATTCCCGTGATCGCCTGCGTCACACTCATGAACTCCGTCTGGTGCTCCCCGGCGATGCTCGTCCTGCCGATCGTCGCGGGCGGGCTGCTGCTGCGGCCCTCCAGCCTGCTCGGGCTGTACGCCGCGGCCGCCACCGCGCTGATCGTCGAATCCGTGAAGCTCGGCCCCTACACCGAAGGCCCCTCCCGGGTGACGCCGGGCATCGTGCTGGTCGTCGCCGCGTGCGGGTTCTTCGGGCTGCTGATCGCCCAGTTCCGCAGCCGGGTCGGGGTGCCGTGGCGGCGGGGCGGCACCATGCTGTTCGACCTGCGCGAGCGGATCCGGGTGCAGAGCAAGCTGCCGATGCTGCCGGCGGGCTGGCACCGGGAGATGGCGCTGCGGCCGGCCGGCGGCCAGTCGTTCTCCGGTGACTTCGTCGTCGCGGCCCGCACGAACGGCGGGCGCACCCTGGAGGTGGTCCTCACCGACGTCTCCGGCAAGGGGATGGACGCGGGGTCGCGGGCCCTGCTGCTGTCCGGCGCCTTCGGGGGCCTGCTGGGTTCCCTGCCGCCGCACGCCTTCCTGCCCGCGGCGAACGGATATCTGCTGCGGCAGGACTGGGACGAGGGGTTCGCCACCTCGACCCACCTCGTGCTGGACCTGGACTCCGGGGACTACGAGCTGTTCACCGCAGGGCACCCGCCGGGCCTGCAGCTCAGCGCGGGCAACGGACGCTGGGAGGAGATGGCCGCGGACGGGCCGCTCCTCGGGGTGTACGACGGCGCGCAGTTCGACCCGGTGAAGGGGTCGCTGCGTCCCGGTGACGTCCTGATGCTGTTCACGGACGGCCTCGTCGAGACGTCCGACCGCGACATCGTCGAGGGCATCGACCGCCTGACCGGGGAAGCCGACCGGTATGTGGCCGGCGGCTTCCACGGGGCGGCGTGGCACCTGATCGAGGCGGTCGCGAAGGACGTCAACGACGACCGGGCGCTCCTGCTGATCTGCCGGGAGGGCGCGACGACGGGCCCCGCCACGCTCTGAGCTCCGCTCGGGTGCGGGTCCTCTGCGGGTACGGGTACGGGTTCTCTGCGGGTACGGGTACGGGTGCGGGTGCCGCGTGCGGGCCGGTGGGGGCCGGCCGCGCAGTTCCCCGCGCCCCTGAGGAGCAGGGGCTGCGCCCCGCTTCCCAGGGGCGGTTCAGCCGACCTGCGCCGGCTCCCGCAGCTCCGTCCCCGGCCGGTCCCGCCCACCCGGCAGGATCCTGGCCAGCCATCCCGACCGTCCCGCGGCCAGCGGCCCGAGCACGGCCAGCAGCAGCACGTACCCCGCGATGAACGGCGACAGCCGCTCGTCGAGCCCCGCCGCCGCGGCCATCGTGGCGAGGATGAGCGCGAACTCCCCGCGGGCCAGCAGCGTGGTGGCGATGTTGGCGGCGGGCCCGGGCCCGAACCCGTAGATCCGCGCCGCCCCCAGCCCTGCCAGCACGTTCATGACGAGCGTCACGGCCACCGCGGCCACCACCGGCCACAGCACGGTCATGAGGTCCCCCGGGTCGATGGACAGACCGAAGGCGAAGAAGAACATCGCTCCGAAGGCGTCTCGGAGCGGATGCACCAGCTTGAGTATCCGCTCGCCCGACGTCGTGCTGCCGAGCATCAGACCGACCATGAACGCCCCGATCGCGTCCGCGACCCCGAACCACTCCGAGACCCCGGCCATGAACACGGCCGCGCCGAGGAAGGAGATGACCAGCAGTTCGTCGTCCCGGGTGTCGAAGAGCCGCCCCACGATCCGGGTACCGAACCGCGCGGCGAGCGCCAGCAGCAGCAGGAAGGCGAAAGCCTTGCCGCCGTCCAGCACCGCCGAGCCGAGCGAGTCGGAGCCGGACAGGATCGGCTGGAGGGCCGCCAGGTAGAGGGCGAGGAAGATGTCCTCGACGACGATGATGCCGAGGATGGGCTTGGTCTCGGGATTGCCGAGCCGCCCCGTGTCGACGAGCACCTTCGTCACGATCGCCGACGAGGAGATGCCGAGCACCCCGGCGAGGACCAGCGCCTCGGACGTCCCCCAGCCGAGGGCGAATCCGAAGCCCAGGCCCGCGCCGACGTTCAGTGCGAGGTAGGTCCCCCCGGCGAGCGCCATCCGGCGTCCGCCCGCCTTGAGGTCGTCCATGTGGAACTCGAGGCCGAGGTAGAAGAGCAGCAGCACCAGGCCGAGCGCGGAGAGCATCTCCATCTCGTGGGGGTCCGAGACGAGTACGAAGCCGGGCGTGTGGGGGCCGAGGAGGATGCCGGCCAGGATGAAGAGGGGGATGGTGGGGAGCCCGATACGGGCACCTGCGCGGGCGAGGACGGCGGCGGCCAGAAAGGCGCCGCCCATGGCGATCAGGAGCTCTGCGTGTCCGATGGGTCCGTTCCTTCGGTCGAGTGGGTCAAGGGAACGTCAAGAAATCGTCAGTAATTAGTTTACCAAACGATCACGGAGGGGTGACTGGGCAGGCGGTACGGGCACACTCGACGCATGACCGGCAACGAGAGCGGCCCGCCGCTGACCCTCACTCAGGTCGAGGCCCTGGCCCGCGACGCGCACGCCGCCCAGACCGACAAGGCGGGCCGCCCGTACGCCGAGCATCTGCGGGCGGTGGCCGAGGGGGTACGGGCCCGCGGCGGCGACGAGGAACAGATCGCCGCCGCCTGGCTGCACGACGCGGTGGAGGACGACGCACTGTCGGAGGACTGGCTGCGCGAGGCGGCGCTGTCGCCCCGTACGAAGGCCATCGTCCTGGCCGTGACCAAACGCCCGGGCGAGCCCGCGGAGGCCTACGCGGACCGCGTCCTGTCGACCCCGGGGGCCCTCCTGGTCAAGCGGTCGGACCTGTCCCACAACACGGACCCGGCCCGCCTGGCGGCCCTGGACCCCGGCACGAGAGCCCGCCTGACGCGGAAGTACGCCGAAATGCGCTCACTCCTGGGCCTGCCCGAGGACTGACGCCCCCGCCCGGTGAGGGGCGCGGGGAGCTGCGCGCCCGGCCTCACCGGCCGACAGCCGGGCACCTGCCGCAAGACCGCGGCCCCGTCGGTGCGTAGGCCGACGGGGCCGCGGGACAACAGGGTGACGGGACAGCGGGACGGGCAGGGTCAGGACCTGGCCCGCTCCCGGGCGATCTCGGTGGCGTCCCTCTTGAACGCCCACTCCATCTTCGGCTCCATGGCGAACCGGAACATCCGCTGCACGGGCGGCGTGCACAGCGCGGTGATGAGCGCCGCCGCGAAGACGGACACGAAGACCTCGCCCACCGGACGGCTGAGCCAGGTGTAGTCGTCGTACCAGCCCCAGAAGCGCGACCCCTTGGCCAGGAAGCCGTGCAGCAGGTAGCCGTACAGCGTGCCCGCGCCGAGCACCGTGAACCACATCCTGCGGCGCGGCACCCAGGCGAAGAAGCACGACGTGAGCACCATCGAGCTGCCGAACAGCGCGAGGGTCATGACCACCCCGGCCCACCAGGGCGCCCCCAGTTCCTGGGCGCTGTCGCGGTGGTAGAACCACGCCGAGTTCATGCGCGGCCCCAGCCAGTACGCGAGGGCCAGGGCCGCCGCGAGGACCGGCACCGACAGGATCCGCACCTCGCGGCGCCGCATCAGCTGGAAGTGCTCGGGCTTCATGAACAGGCCCACGACGAAGAACGGCAGGAACTGCAGGACGCGTTGGAGGTCCAGGTCGTCGCCGATGTCGGGGGAGACGGAGGCGAGGACGGCGACGGCGAGTGCGAGCGGCACGGGCCGGCGCACGACCTTCCACAGCGGGACGGTCATCCGCCACACGAACAGCGCGACCAGGAACCACGTGAGGTACCAGGGGTCCAGCAGGCTGATCGGGTGGCCGGGATCGTCGTCGGCCCACCTCTTGAAGAGGGAGTACGCCACCTCGAAGAGGACGTACGGCACGGCGACACCGGTGATCAGCCGCCGCAGCCGGTCGGGGCGCATGTCGAAACTGCGGGAGAAGTAGCCGGAGATGAGGATGAAGGCCGGCATGTGGAAGGTGTAGACGACCATGTAGAGCGCCTCGGCGACGCGGCTGTGGTCGGTCAGCGGTTCCCACGCGTGGCCCATCGCGACGAAGACGATCGCGAGGTACTTGGCGTTGTCGAAGAACGCGTCACGCTGCTTGACGGGTGCGGCACCCGGCCCGGCGCCGACGGTCCCCGTCTGCGGTGGTCCGGGCGGTCTCGGACCCGGTACGCCGGGCGCCGGTGACGCGACCGGCGGCAGGGGAGCCCTCTGTTGGCCGTGCGGACGGAGCGAGTTCGTCACAGACCCTCCCACCACGAGCTGGGGAAGTCGATCCGCGACCTCGCTGCACATGCGGGGGACGAGGCAGCGTGGGACATCTGAGGCACCCTAGCGTTGTCTGTGGGATTCGGTAAAACCCCTGGGGCGATACCTGCTCATGGTCCTGCGGGTACCCAGAATTCAGAGAAGTTGACATCGCAATCACTATGGCGATCACCACACGTGTCCCGGGCGTTACGACCACCTATCTACCGACTAAGCGGTTCATAACGCCCGCGGGCGACTCTGACGGAATGTCCGGTTGAGTCGTCTTTAGTGGGCTGTTGGCGCCCTGCCCGCGGAGCCGGTCGGTGTGCCCGTCGGTGTGTCCGTGCCGACAATTCGAATTACCTGCGAACAAGTTGTGCGAACGGGTGCGTGGGCATGGAAATGATCATTTCTATTTCCCGTGCGGGGCCCCTTCGAATTGCCGTACGGGGCCCGGCCGTTGGCTCCTGTGACCAACGGGTGCCCCACCTGCCGCATACGGCGGCCCTGTTGGTGGCACGATGGTCCTGGCGGGGGTGTGCGGGGCTGCACCTCCGGGCCGGGAGAGCGGACCGACCGTAGGGTGTGATCAGTTGTGGCCATTTCGCTGTCAGTGGTGCTGCTGTTGGCGATCGTCCTGGTGGTGTTGATCAGGGGAGGATCGATCAAGCCGGGGCCGGCGATCGTCGCCGTGCTCTTCGGCTTCTTCCTTGCCTCCACCGGCATGGCGGACGACATCCAGCGCTTCCTCGACTCGATAGCGGAGACCATCAACTCGATCCAGTTCTGAGTGGTCCCGCGGGGCCCGGCGATCCGCGGGCGCGCGGCACGGAAGCGGACGGGGCAACACTGCCCGGACCCGCCGCCCGGCCGACCCCGCGCCCGGACATCCTCCCCGGCCCACCCGTGCCCCGGGAACGAGCAAGGGCCAGCTCGGAGGAGTGACCCTCCGACCTGGCCCCGAACTGCCGAGAGCGGGCGACGGGAATCGAACCCGCGTAGCTAGTTTGGAAGACTAGTGCTCTACCATTGAGCTACGCCCGCACAGTACGCACCGCAGGTCAGTGACGCGCGGCACTGGAGCATCGTAGCGGGTCGCACCCGCTCGTCGCACACCCGGTTCCGGTGGGTGCGGACGCCACGGAGAATGCGGGCGCCGCGCGGTCCCCGGGCATGTACCCTACGTGTCGCACCAGACGGGGTGTGGCGCAGCTTGGTAGCGCGTCCGCTTTGGGAGCGGAAGGCCGTGGGTTCAAATCCCGCCACCCCGACCACCGTGCCGGAGCGTCGCGCCGGACATCGAGAAGATCGCTTTTGGGGCGTGTACCGCCTGCGGCTAGTATGCAAACTGCGCGCCCGTGTGTCTGCATTTTTACGTCCCTCAAGGGCCGCCAGATCCGCTGGGGCTCCGCCGTACCGGTGGAGACCGTCAGCAGAACCCGAAGAAGTCAGCCCCCAAGGAGACCGAACCGTGAAGAGCGCCGTGGAGACCCTGAACCCGACCCGGGTTCGGCTCAGCATCGAGGTGCCCTTCGAGGAGCTCAAGGACAGCCTCGACGCGGCGTACAAGAAGATCAACCAGCAGGTCACGGTGAAGGGGTTCCGGAAGGGCAAGATTCCGGCGCGCGTCATCGACCAGCGGTTCGGCCGCGGTGCGGTCCTCGAGGAAGCGGTCAACGACGCGCTCCCGAAGTTCTACACCGACGCGGTCAACGAGGCCGAGCTGAACGTCCTCGGCCAGCCCGAGGTCGACATCACGGAGCTGAAGGACGGCGAGACGCTGAACTTCACCGCCGAGGTCGACGTCCGCCCGACCATCGAGATCCCGGACTACTCCGGCATCGAGGTCGAGGTCGACGCCGTCGAGGTCGGCGAGGAGGACATCGACAAGGCCGTCGAGGAGCTGCGTGAGCGCTTCGCCTCGACCGCCCCCGTCGAGCGTGCCGCCGAGGAGGGTGACGTCGTCACCCTCGACCTGGAGGCCAAGGTCGACGGAGAGGTGCTGGAGGACGGCGTCGCGAGCGGCGTCTCCTACACCATCGGCTCCGGTGAGCTGCTGGACGGCATCGACGACGCCGTGAAGGGCCTGGAGGCCGGTGGCGAGGCCACCTTCGCCTCCGAGCTCAAGGGCGGCTCGGCGGCCGGCAAGGAGGCCGAGGTCACCGTCAAGGTCAGCCAGGTCGCCAAGCGCGAGCTGCCCGAGCTGGACGACGACTTCGCGCAGCTCGCGTCGGAGTTCGACACCCTCGAAGAGCTCCGCGCCGACAGCCGCAAGCGCCTCGAGAACATGAAGCAGTACGACCAGGCCACGCAGGCCCAGGAGCGAGTCCTGGAGAAGCTGCTGGAGCTCGTCGAGGTGCCCGTCCCCGAGAAGCTCCTCGAGGACGAGATCAACACCCGCAAGCACAACCTGGAGCACCACCAGCTCGGCCAGATGGGCCTCGACCTCGAGAAGTACCTCGAGATCCAGGGCAAGACGGCCGAGGAGTTCGACACCGAGACCAAGGAAGCCGCGGTCAAGGGCATCAAGACGCAGTTCGTCCTGGACGAGCTCGTCAACAAGGAGAAGCTGAACGTCAACCAGGAGGAGCTCACCGAGCACCTCATGCGGCGGGCTGCTTCCTCCAACATGTCCCCCGACCAGTTCGCCCAGCAGGTCGTCGAGGGCGGCCAGGTCCCGCTGCTGGTCGGCGAGGTCGCCCGCGGCAAGGCTCTTGCCGTGGTCGTCGAGGCCGCCACCGTCAAGGACACGAACGGCGAGGTCGTGGACCTCGACGACGAGGAAGAGGACGAGACCTCCGTCGAGACCTCCGCCGAGGCCTCGACCGAGGACGCCGTCGAGACCTCCGACGAGAAGGCTCCCGAGGCCGAGGCCGCCGAGCCCGAGGCCAAGCCCGAGGCCTGATCGCCTCGCCAGTAGTACGTACTGCGGGCCCCCAGGAGATCTCCTGGGGGCCCGCAGGGCCTTCCAGGGGCGCGGGGAACCGCGAGCGACCGACCACGGACCCGCACCCGCCGCCGCACCGCCGGAGGCAGACGCGACCGCGGCCCCGTGAGGGCTTGTCGCGCGGTTCCCCGCGCCCCCGGCAGTGGGGGCCGGGCCCGGTGAATTCCCTGCTGAACCCGGCGGAGCGCATGCGCTCACAGCGAACAGTTCCTTCTGCGGGATTCCCCGGAGGGACCCGCGCGTTAGGGTCCATGAGTACGAGGGCAGGGGAGTCCCCGGAGCCGTCCGACACGGCACGCACACGGGGTCCCACGCCCCCAGCAGAAGACGTGTAGACGGCCCGGCGCCGTCGTAAGACGAGCAGGTGGATACGTGACGAATCTGATGCCCACAGCCGCCGGCGACCCCATCGGTGGTGGCCTCGGCGACCAGGTCTACAACCGGCTGCTCGGCGAGCGGATCATCTTCCTCGGCCAGGCGGTCGACGACGACATCGCCAACAAGATCACCGCACAGTTGCTGCTCCTTGCCTCCGACCCGGAGAAGGACATCTACCTCTACATCAACAGCCCCGGCGGCTCGATCACCGCCGGCATGGCGATCTACGACACCATGCAGTACATCAAGAACGACGTGGTGACGATCGCGATGGGCATGGCGGCCTCCATGGGCCAGTTCCTGCTGAGCGCCGGCACCCCCGGCAAGCGCTTCGCGCTGCCGAACGCCGAGATCCTGATCCACCAGCCCTCGGCCGGTCTCGCCGGTTCCGCGTCGGACATCAAGATCCACGCCGAGCGGCTGCTGCACACCAAGAAGCGGATGGCGGAGCTGACCGCCTTCCACACCGGTCAGACGGTCGAGCAGGTCACCCGCGACTCGGACCGCGACCGCTGGTTCGACCCGATCGAGGCCAAGGAGTACGGCCTCATCGACGACATCATGCCCACCGCTGCCGACATGCCGGGCGGCGGCGGTACCGGGGCGGCGTAGGGCGGCTCAGCGCCGACCCTGGGGTCGGCGCAGGCCGACGCCAGCCACTCCGAGCCCCCAGCCGACCGCCTCAGCCCTTATCAGGCTCTTCAGGAGACACAGTGAACGACTTCCCCGGCAGCGGACTGTACGCCCGCGCGCAGGCCGAGTACACGGGTCCTCGCGCGGAGTCCCGCTACGTCATCCCGCGCTTCGTCGAGCGCACCTCGCAGGGCGTCCGTGAGTACGACCCGTACGCGAAGCTGTTCGAGGAGCGCGTGATCTTCCTCGGCGTGCAGATCGACGACGCCTCCGCCAACGACGTCATGGCGCAGCTGCTGTGCCTGGAGTCGATGGACCCCGACCGTGACATCTCGGTCTACATCAACAGCCCCGGCGGCTCCTTCACGTCCCTCACCGCGATCTACGACACGATGCAGTTCGTGAAGCCGGACATCCAGACGGTCTGCATGGGTCAGGCCGCCTCGGCCGCCGCGATCCTGCTGGCGGCCGGAACGCCGGGCAAGCGCATGGCGCTTCCGAACGCCCGTGTGCTGATCCACCAGCCCTACAGCGAGACCGGCCGCGGCCAGGTCTCGGACCTCGAGATCGCCGCCAACGAGATCCTGCGGATGCGCGCCCAGCTGGAAGACATGCTGGCCAAGCACTCGACGACGCCGATCGAGAAGATCCGCGAGGACATCGAGCGCGACAAGATCCTCACGGCCGAGGACGCGCTCGAGTACGGCCTGATCGACCAGATCATCTCGACCCGGAAGATGAACAACGCCGCGGTCGCGTGACGCATCGCTGTATCGTCTGCCGCTCCTTGGCGTGGCCCACGACAAAGTGAACCACGCCAAGGGGGGCCCGAACGGGGGGCTCGGCAAGGTACCGTCGGACATAAGGCAGCACCAGGAGCCGCTGGACCTAGGCGTCTCCCAGGCGAAGGGGAAGCACACCGTGGCACGCATCGGTGACGGCGGCGATCTGCTCAAGTGCTCGTTCTGTGGCAAGAGCCAGAAGCAGGTCAAGAAGCTCATCGCAGGCCCTGGTGTGTACATCTGCGACGAGTGCATCGATCTCTGCAACGAGATCATCGAGGAAGAACTCGCGGAGACGAGCGAGGTGCGCTGGGAGGAACTGCCCAAGCCTCGCGAGATCTACGAGTTCCTCGAGGGGTACGTCGTAGGCCAGGAGTCGGCCAAGAAGGCGCTCTCGGTCGCGGTGTACAACCACTACAAGCGGGTCCAGGCCGGCGAGAACAGCGCGGGGCAGAACCGCGAGGACGCCATCGAGCTGGCGAAGTCCAACATCCTGCTGCTCGGCCCCACGGGCTCCGGCAAGACGCTGCTGGCCCAGACCCTGGCCCGCATGCTGAACGTCCCGTTCGCCATCGCCGACGCGACGGCGCTCACGGAGGCGGGATACGTCGGCGAGGACGTCGAGAACATCCTGCTGAAGCTGATCCAGGCGGCGGACTACGACGTCAAGAAGGCCGAGACCGGCATCATCTACATCGACGAGATCGACAAGGTGGCCCGCAAGAGCGAGAACCCGTCGATCACGCGTGACGTGTCGGGCGAGGGCGTCCAGCAGGCCCTGCTCAAGATCCTGGAGGGCACCACGGCCTCCGTGCCCCCGCAGGGCGGCCGCAAGCACCCGCACCAGGAGTTCATCCAGATCGACACGACGAACGTCCTGTTCATCGTGGGCGGCGCCTTCTCGGGCCTGGAGAAGCTCGTCGAGTCCCGCGCGGGTGCCAAGGGCATCGGCTTCGGCGCGACGATCCGCTCCAAGAAGGAACTCGAGGCGAAGGACCGCTTCGAGGACGTCATGCCCGAGGACCTGGTGAAGTTCGGCATGATCCCCGAGTTCATCGGCCGCCTCCCGGTCATCACGTCGGTCCACAACCTCGACCGCGAGGCCCTCCTCCAGATCCTGGTGGAGCCGCGCAACGCGCTGATGAAGCAGTACCAGAAGCTGTTCGAACTGGACGGCGTGGAGCTGGACTTCGAGCGCGAGGCGCTGGAGGCCATCGCCGACCAGGCCATCCTGCGCCAGACCGGCGCGCGCGGCCTGCGCGCCATCATGGAGGAGGTCCTCCAGGCGGTGATGTACGAGGTCCCGTCCCGCAAGGACGTGGCCCGCGTCGTCATCACCTCCGAGGTGGTCCGCTCGAACGTCAACCCGACCCTGATCCCGCGCGACGCCCGCAACGGACGCGGCCCGGGGGAGCAGAAGACGGCGTAGCCGCCGAGCGCGGACGCGCACCACGGCACGAGTCACGGCGAAGGGCCCCGGTCACCGACCGGGGCCCTTCGCCGTCGCGTACGTCGCTCAGATCTTGACGCGGACTTCCTTGCGGAGCTTGGCGGTGGTCTCGGCCACCTCGGCGGGGTCCGAGCTCTTGCCCGCCGCGGCGTCGGAGAACTCGATGGGCAGCACGAAGCCGAGCGTGCTGTGATCGGCCCAGGCGCAGTACGTCACGTTCATCGCCTTCGGCTCCCCCGTGCCGCCGTCGGAGTTGTCGATCTTCGCCTGCTGGCACTTCAGGACGGCACCCTCCAGCGAACTGGGCTCGTACGCCTTCGGGCTGCCGACGAAGGTGACGTCGTCCTCCTCCTTGGCGTCCTTCTCCATGTAGGTGAAGAACTCGTCCACCACCTTCTCCGGGTCCTCGATGTCGCCGTAGACACCGCCGAAGGAGAGCAGCTTCCCGGCCAGCGGGTTGTCCTTGTCGCCCGCCTGGTACGAGGCGCTGACGTCCTTGGGGTTCTTCACGCCCCAGGACTCGGCGTCCTTCAGGTCGGACTTGCTCATGCCGTCCTCGGCGCCGTTGCCCTTCTTGTACTCGGTGAGTACGGTCGCCGGCGTCGTCAGCTTGTGGGGGCCGTCGTCCGCGACGGCCGCGGAGCCGCCGTCGCCGCTGCCGAGCACGAAGTACGCGCCGACCGCGATCGCGGCCACGACCGCCACCGCGCCCACGACGAGGCCCGTCTTCTTCCTGCCCCCGCCGGGCGCCGGCGGCGCCGGGGCGCCGTAGGGGGCGCCGGGCGGCTGCTGACCGTACGGCGGCTGCTGCTGGCCGTAGCCGGGCTGCTGCGGAGGGACTCCCTGCGGGGCCTGCTGGGGGTACCCGTAGCCGGGCTGCTGCCCGGGAGCCTGCTGCGGGTAGCCGTAGCCGGGCTGGGGGGCCTGCGGCTGCTGGCCGTAAGGACCCGGCTGACCGTACGGTCCGGGCTGCTGGGGCTGCCCGCCGTACGGGCCCGGCTGGTTGTAGCTCATTCCTGGGTTCCCCTCCGGATGCTTATGTGTTCCGAACATCCTGACCCAGTGCGAGCACCGCCGGAGCATCGGGGGCTGCACCGTTACCAATTAATCGAGTTTCGGAGCGGGTCCGTGACACCTCTAAACTGGAGGGGTGACCGACAACGCTCAGCAGCAGCCGCCAGCCAACGCCCCCGAACTGCCGACCCAGTACGCGCCGGCCGAGGTAGAGGGGAAGCTGTACGAGCGCTGGGTCGAGCGGGGTTACTTCGCCGCCGACGAGAACAGCGACAAGCCCCCGTACACCATCGTCATCCCGCCGCCGAACGTCACCGGGTCCCTGCACCTGGGGCACGCCTTCCAGCACACGCTCATGGACGCCCTGACCCGCCGCAAGCGCATGCAGGGCTACGAGGCGCTGTGGCTGCCCGGCATGGACCACGCCGGTATCGCCACGCAGAACAAGGTCGAGCAGCAGCTTGCCGAGGAGGGCAGGTCGCGGCACGACCTGGGGCGCGAGGAGTTCGTCGAGCGGGTGTGGCAGTGGAAGGAGGAGTACGGCGGCAAGATCCTGGGCCAGATGCGACGGCTCGGCGACGGCGTCGACTGGGACCGCGAGCGGTTCACCATGGACGAGGGCCTGTCCAAGGCCGTCCAGACCATCTTCAAGAAGCTGTACGACGACGAGCTGATCTACCGCGCCGAGCGCATCATCAACTGGTGTCCCCGCTGTCTGACGGCCATCTCCGACATCGAGGTGAACTACCAGGAGGACGACGGCGAGCTCGTCTCCATCACGTACGGCGAGGGCGACGAGACCCTCGTCGTCGCCACCACGCGCGCCGAGACCATGCTCGGTGACACCGCCGTCGCCGTTCACCCCGACGACGAGCGCTACCGCCACCTCGTCGGCAGGCGCATCAAGCTCCCGCTGACCGACCGCACCATCCCGGTCGTCGCGGACACCCACGTCGACCCCGAGTTCGGCACGGGTGCCGTCAAGGTCACCCCCGCCCACGACCCGAACGACTTCGCCATCGGGCAGCGCCACGGCCTGGAGTCGCTCACGATCATGGACGAGCGGGCGGTCATCACCGTCCACGGCCCCTTCGAGGGACTTGACCGCTACGAGGCCCGTTCCGCCGTCGTCGGCGCACTGCGCTCGCAGGGCCGGATCGTCGCCGAGAAGCGTCCGTACGTCCACAGCGTCGGGCACTGCTCGCGCTGCAGCACGACCATCGAGCCACGGCAGTCCCTGCAGTGGTGGGTCAAGGTCGGCCCGCTCGCGCAGGCCGCCGGTGACGCGGTCCGCGACGGCCGCGTGAGGATCCACCCCGAGGACATGTCGAAGCGGTACTTCGACTGGGTCGACAACCTCAACGACTGGAACATCTCGCGTCAGCTGTGGTGGGGCCACCGCATCCCGATCTGGTACGGCCCGAACGGCGAGACGGTCTGCGTCGGCCCCGACGAGCAGCCGCCCGGCACGGAGGCCGAGGGGTGGAAGCAGGACACGGACGTCCTCGACACCTGGTTCTCGTCCGGCCTGTGGCCGTTCTCCACGCTCGGCTGGCCCGAACAGACCCCGAGCCTGCGGAAGTTCTATCCGACCGACGTCCTGCTCACCGGCCACGACATCATCTTCTTCTGGGTCGCCCGGATGATGATGTTCGGCCTGTACGCGATGGACGGCGAGGCCCCGTTCAAGACCATCGCCCTGACCGGTCTGGTCCGCGACGAGCGCGGCAAGAAGATGTCGAAGTCGTTCGGCAACGTCGTCGACCCGCTCGACTGGATGGACGCGTACGGCGCCGACGCCGTCCGCTTCACCCTGGCCAAGGGCGCCAACCCCGGTACGGACGTGCCGATCGGCGAGGACTGGGTCCAGGCGTCCCGCAACTTCGCCAACAAGCTCTGGAACGCGACGCGGTTCGCGCTGATGAACGGCGCGACGGTCGAGGGGCCTCTGCCGGACGCGTCCGCGATGTCGGCGACGGACCGGTGGATCCTGTCCCGCCTCAATGCGACGGTCGCGGAGGTCGACGCGTTCTACGAGGACTTCCAGTTCGCGAAGCTCTCCGACGCGCTCTACCACTTCGCGTGGGACGAGGTCTTCGACTGGTACGTCGAGCTGTCGAAGACGACGTTCATGGCGGGCGGCCCGGCCGCCGACGTCAGCAAGCGGGTCCTCGGCGAGGTGCTGGACGTCACGCTGCGGCTGCTGCACCCGGTCGTGCCGTTCGTCACGGAGACGCTCTGGACGACCCTCACCGGGGGCGAGTCGGTCGTGATCGCCGACTGGCCCGCGGACAGCGGGTTCCGTGACGCCGGCGCCGAGCGGGAGATCGAGGCGCTGCAGCAGGTGATCACGGAGGTCCGCCGCTTCCGTGCCGACCAGGGGCTGCAGCCGGGGCAGCGGGTGCCGGCGCGGCTGTCCCTGGAGGGGACCGCGTTCGCTCCGCACGAGGCGGCCATCCGGCAGCTGCTGCGGCTGCAGCCGGAGGGTGAGTCGTTCGCGGCGACGGCGACGCTGCCCGTCGCCGGGGCGTCGGTCGCGCTCGACCTCTCCGGGACGATCGACGTCGCGGCCGAGCGCAAGCGGCTGGCCAAGGACCTCGCCGCGGCCGAGAAGGAGAAGGCCCAGGCGGAGGCGAAGCTCGGCAACGAGGCGTTCCTCGCCAAGGCGCCGGACCAGGTCGTGGACAAGATCCGGGGGCGGCTGGCCAAGGCCGACGAGGACATCGCGCGGTTGCGGGCGCAGCTGGAGGGGCTGCCGCAGGCGTAGGTTTTTCGGAGGGCCCCGGGACCGTGGAGGTTCCGGGGCCCTCTTGCGTCTGTACCTGTGCTCGTGCTTGTGCTTGTGCCGGTGTGTCTGCCGGGTGCGGGTCTGTGGGGACTGGTCGCGCAGTTCCCCGCGCCCCTGAGAGGGCTGCGCCCTCCCCGGGGGCGCGTTCGTCGACCGGCCCCCGGCGCGCCTGGAGGGCTGCGCCCTCCCCGGGGCCGGGCGCCTGGGGGCCGTGCCCTTTCCCGGGGTGCCCGGTCGGCTCCGTAGACTGGGGGGGTGAGTGAGCTTCCGCAGGACAGCAGTGGGTCCGACCCGTTCGACGAGATCGTCGAGGCCGAGACCGAGCGCGACCCCGATCTCGCCGTGATCGAGGCCGGCAGCCGTACCCTGCGCACGCGGGGCGCGGCGCCGCAGTCCGACGTCCCCGCGCGCCCGGACGACCCGGAGACCGACAAGGCGCTGCGCGAGGTCGAGACCGAGCTCGCCTCCCGGTGGGGCGAGACCAAGCTGGAGCCGTCCGTGGCCCGCATCGCCGCGCTCATGGACCTGCTGGGCGAACCGCAGCGCGCGTACCCCTCGATCCACATCACCGGGACCAACGGCAAGACGTCGACGGCCCGCATGGTCGAGACCCTGCTCGGCGCCTTCGACCTGCGCACCGGGCGGTACACCTCGCCGCACGTCCAGTCGATCACCGAGCGGATCAGCCTGGACGGGGCGGCGATCCCCGCGGAGCGGTTCGTGGAGACGTACCGGGACATCCAGCCGTACGTCGAGATGGTCGACGGGCAGCAGGAGTTCCGCCTCTCCTTCTTCGAGGTGCTCACGGGCATGGCGTACGCGGCCTTCGCGGACGCCCCCGTCGACGTGGCCGTCGTGGAGGTCGGGATGGGCGGCAGCTGGGACGCCACGAACGTGCTCGACGGCGACGTCGCCGTGGTGACCCCCATCGACCTGGACCACACGGACCGCCTCGGCGGGACCACGGGGGAGATCGCCCGGGAGAAGGCCGGGATCATCAAGCCCGGCGCCACGGTGATCCTGGCCCAGCAGCCCGTGGACGCCGCCCAGGTGATGCTCAAGAAGGCCGTGGAGGCCGACGCCACCGTGGCCCGCGAGGGGCTCGAGTTCGGCGTGGTGAGCCGCCGGGTGGCGGTCGGCGGACAGCTGCTGACGCTGCGCGGCCTCGGCGGGGAGTACGAGGAGGTGTACCTCCCGCTGCACGGGGCGTACCAGGCGCACAACGCCGCGGTGGCGCTCGCCGCCGTGGAGGCGTTCTTCGGCGTCGGGTCCCAGCGGCCGGAGCCGCTCGGCATCGACACGGTCCGCAAGGCCTTCGCGTCGGTCTCCTCGCCGGGGCGCCTGGAGATCGTGCGCCGGTCGCCGACCGTCGTGCTGGACGCCGCGCACAATCCGGCGGGCGCCCGGGCGACCGCCGAGGCGGTGCGGGAGGTCTTCGACTTCAGCCGGCTGATCGGTGTCGTCGGGGCGAGCGGGGACAAGAACGTACGGGGACTTCTCGAGGCTTTCGAACCGATCTTCACCGAGGTCGTCGTGACGCAGAACTCCAGCCACCGCGCGATGGACGCGGACGAGCTGGCCGCGATCGCCGTCGAGGTGTTCGGGGACGACCGCGTACAGGTCGAGCCCCGGCTGGACGACGCGCTGGAGGCCGCGATCACGCTGGCCGAGGAAGAGGCCGAGTACGCGGGTGGCGGTGTCCTCGTGACCGGTTCCGTCATCACGGTCGGCGAGGCCCGGCTGCTGCTGGGAGGGAGCTGAGCCGTGCGGACCCTGTGTGCTTCGACGCTGATCGGTGAGTTCTTCGTCATCGGGTTCGCCGGACTCGTGGCGATGAAGGACCCCGACCTGTCCATGACCACGGTCTGGACGGTGTGCGGGGTCGCGATGGTGCTGTGTCTGCTCCTGTGCGGGGTGATCACGCGGCCGGGAGGTGTCCAGTTCGGCTGGGCGCTGCAGATCGCGCTGATCGCGAGCGGGTTCGTGGTGCCGGTGATGTTCTTCCTCGGTGCCGTGTTCGCCGCGCTGTGGTGGGCCTCGGTCCACTACGGGCGGAAGGTGGAGGAGGCGAAGGCGCGGTTCGCCGCGCAGGCGGGTGCCGGGGGGTAGTCCCGGTGGGGTTGCTCGGGGGCTTCGTCCGCGGGTTCGGTGGGGCCGGTCGCGCAGTTCCCCGCGCCCCTGGAAGGCGGGGCTCCGCCCCTGCCTTCCCCCGTACCACCTGGCGCTGCGTGACGCGTGTCCGGACACGCCCTGTAGCCTCGTCATCCGCACATCTGTGACCTGAAGGAGCCACCACCGTGAGCCAGCGCACCCTCGTCCTCCTCAAGCCCGACGCGGTCCGTCGCGGCCTGACCGGCGAGATCATCAGCCGTATCGAGCGCAAGGCCGGCTGGCAGATCACCGCGCTGGAGCTGCGCACGCTGGACCAGGACACGCTGGAGCAGCACTACGGCGAGCACAAGGGCAAGCCCTTCTACGAGCCACTGGTCGCCTTCATGGCCTCCGGCCCGGTCGTGGCGCTGGTCGTCGAGGGCGAGCGCGTCATCGAGGGCGTACGGGCGCTCGCGGGCCCGACCGACCCGATCGCCGCCGCGCCCGGCTCCATCCGCGGTGATTTCGGTGTGATCGTCCGCGAGAACCTGATCCACGCCTCGGACTCCGAGGAGTCCTCCGAGCGCGAACTGAAGATCTTCTTCCCTGGTCTCGCCTGAGGGACCGCGCGCGGCACCGCGTGAGGGTAGTGAGAATTTTCTGATACCCCGTCAGACCAGTAGGCGTCCGACCTGCGGTCTGCGCACAATGGTGACCTCTCACCGGCATGCGCGTGGCGATCGGGGGAACGCATTCCCCCGATCGCCCGTCTCCAGGAGCGGGGCGGCACGTCATCTGGTGACAATGGCGGAGACCCTCGCGCAGTGTTCGTGCAGGCGAGACTACGATGGAAGTCTTCACGTCACAGCGCTCACCCTCGCCATCCTGAAAAGCCATCAAAAGCTCCACTTGGGAAGGCCAGACGAATCCTGATGGGGAACTCAATGTCGTTCATCGGCCGTGACATGGCTGTCGACCTCGGGACCGCCAACACGCTGGTGTACGTCAGGGGTCGCGGGATCGTACTCAACGAGCCGTCCGTCGTCGCGATCAACACCAACACCGGTGGCATCCTCGCGGTCGGCGCGGAGGCGAAGAAGATGATCGGGCGGACACCGGGCAACATCGTCGCCGTGCGCCCGCTGCGGGACGGCGTCATCGCCGACTTCGAGATCACCGAGCGCATGCTTCGCTACTTCATCCTGAAGATCCACAAGCGGCGCTACCTGGCCCGTCCCCGCGTCGTCGTCTGCGTGCCCTCCGGTATCACGGGCGTCGAGCGCCGTGCCGTCATCGAGGCGTCGTCCCAGGCCGGCGCCCGTCAGGTGCACATCATCGAGGAGCCCATGGCCGCGGCCATCGGCTCAGGCCTGCCGGTCCACGAGGCCACGGGCAACATGGTGGTGGACATCGGCGGCGGCACCACCGAGGTCGCGGTCATCTCGCTCGGCGGAATCGTCACGGCACAGTCCATCCGGGTGGCCGGCGACGAGCTGGACAACGCGATCATCCAGCACATCAAGAAGGAGTACTCGCTCCTCCTCGGTGAGCGGACGGCCGAGCAGATCAAGATCACGATCGGTTCCGCGTACGACCTGGACAAGGACGAGCACACCGAGATCCGCGGCCGGGACCTGGTCTCCGGTCTGCCGAAGACCGTCGTCATCTCGGCGGCCGAGGTGCGCAAGGCCATCGAGGAACCGGTCAACGCGATCATCGACGCCGTCAAGACCACCCTCGACAAGTGCCCGCCGGAGCTGTCCGGCGACGTCATGGACCGCGGGATCGTCCTGACCGGCGGCGGCGCCCTGCTGCGCGGCCTCGACGAGCGGCTGCGCCGCGAGACGGGCATGCCGATCCACATCGCCGAGGACCCGCTGGACAGCGTGGCGCTCGGCGCCGGCAAGTGCGTCGAGGAGTTCGAGGCGCTCCAGCAGGTGCTGGACGCCCAGCCGCGCAGATGAGGTAACTCTTCGATTCCGCCGTACGAGACGATCCCTTCTCGTACGGCGGATCGTTGATATCGAGGCATAAGCTCCCCCGGACCACCACGGGTTTCGTCCGATCGGGCGATCCGGGGCCCTCCGGGGTCCTCCAGGGTTTTCCGGAGTTCTCCGGGACTTCCGGGACCCTGTTGGGTGAGCCATACACGAATTCCGACGAGGAAGGCACGGCCGTCGCACGTGAGGGACACACGAGAGAGCCGGCTGCTCCTGGTGCTGCTGATCGCCATCGCGTTCGCCTTGATCACGGTGGACATCCGCGGGGGTGAGGACTCCCCGGTCGACGGTGCCCGCCGTGGCGCCGCCACGGTCTTCGGCCCGATCGAGGACGGGGTGTCGACCGCGGTCGACCCCGTGGGCAACGCGATCCAGGCCGTGCGGGACTCCGGTGACCGCCACGACCGGGTCACCCGGCTGGAGCGCGACAACGCCGAGTTGAAGGCGAGACTGGGCAGCGACGACCGCAACCGCAGCCGGGGCAGGCAGCTCGACAAGATGCTCAGGACGGCGGGCGCCGGGCAGTACGGCATCAAAGGCGCCGAGGTCATCGCCATAGGGGCGGCCCAGGGCTTCTCCTGGACCGTCACCATCGACGCGGGCGCCGACGACGGCATCAAGCGCGACATGACCGTCCTCAACGGGGACGGACTGGTCGGGCGCGTCACCACCGTCGGGCCCTCCACCGCCACGGTGCTGCTCGCCAACGACCCCGACTTCACGGTCGGCACACGCATGGAGTCCAGCGACGAGCTGGGCTTCGCCTCCGGACAGGGCGACCGCCCGCTGCGCGTGGAACTGCTCAACGGCAAGGCCAAGATCAAGAAGGGCGACCGGCTGGTCACCTTCGGCTCCCAGGCCGACAAGCCCTTCGTGCCCGGCGTCCCCGTCGGTCTGGTCTCCCGCGTCGACCCCTCCGGCGGCGACCTGACCCGCACGATCTACGTCACGCCGTTCGTCTCCTTCTCCAAGCTCGACATCGTCGGCGTCGTCGTCCAAGCCCCCCGCAAGGACCCGCGCGACGAGGTGCTGCCGCCCAAACCCAAGCCCACGCCCAGGCCGACCGTGACCGTCACCGTCACTCCCTCGGCCGACGCGCCCGCCGACGGCCTGCGGCAAGAGCAGTAGGAGCTGACTTCCCCATGCGCTTCAACCGAATGCTGCTCTCCACGGCCCTGGTGATCGTCGCCCTGGTGATCCAGGTCAGCGTCCTCGCCCGCCTGCACCTGCCGGGCGCCGTACCGGACCTCCTGCTGCTCACCGTCCTCGGCCTCGCCCTGGTCTACGGCCACGTCGGCGGCGCCCTCGTCGGCTTCGGCGCGGGCCTGCTCGCCGACCTGGCCCCGCCCGCCGACCACGCCGCCGGGCGCTACGCCCTCGTGCTGTGCGTCATCGGCTACCTCGCCGGACTCGCCAAGCCCGACAACGGCCAGCTCAAGTCCGCGACGGGCCCCATGGCCGTGGTCGTGGCCGCCGCGATCGGCTCCACCCTCCTGTACGCCGGAGTGGGCGCCCTCGTCGGCGACACCGCCGCCCGCCATGTCGGCCTCGGCAACCTGCTCTTCACGGCCACCCTGTACGACCTGCTGCTCGCGCCGTTCGTGGTCCCCGGGCTCATGGCCCTGGCCCGGCGCGCCGAGAACGACCCGCTCGCCGAGACGGGCGGCTCCGGGAAGTCGGCCGACGTCGGCGCGGGCCTGCTGTCCTCCGGCACGGGCCTGCGCATCGGCAGCCAGCGCGGCGGACTGAGGGCGAAGGCCGTGAAGGCCCGGGTGGCCCGCGCGGGACGCATCAAGGGGGTCAAGCGGCTGTGACAGCGGCGCTCACGACGACGGCACTCCGTACACAGCGGGCGACAGTACTCCGTACACACCGCACGGCGACGGCACACCGTACACACCGCACGACGACGGCAGCGCGTACGGACCGCACGGCGACAGCACACCGAACCAGCTGAGGGAGGGGGAGCAGCGCAGTGACCAACATTCCCGAGACCGGCCGGACCCCGCGGGTCCAGATCCGGCTCGTCGTCATCCAGATCCTCGTCCTGTCCCTCCTCGGCACCCTCGGCGCCCGCCTCTGGTACCTCCAGATCCGCAACGGCGACGAGTACGCCAAGGAGGCCTCCGGCAACCACGTCCAGCAGGTCGTCAGCCCCGCCGTGCGCGGCTCGATCCTGGACGCCCGCGGGGTGCCGATCGCCGACAACGAGACCCGGCTCGTGGTCTCCGCCTCCCGCACCGACCTGCTGAAGATGAAGGACGACGGCGACGCCGTCCTCACCAAGCTCGCGGACGTCCTCGGCATGAAGGCCTCGGACGTGCTCGACAAGGTCCGGCTCTGCGACGCGAAGACCCCGCAGCCCTGCTGGAACGGCTCGCCCTACCAGCCGATCCCCATCACCGACGAGGCCACGCCCAAGCAGGCCCTGCAGATCCGCGAGCGCGCCGAGGACTTCCCCGGCATCTCCGCCGAACCGCAGGCCGTACGCCGCTACGCCGCCCCCGGCGGGGCCAACACCGCGCAGGTCCTCGGCTACCTCTCGCCCGTCACCGACGAGGAGATCACCAAGGCCGAGGACACCGACTCGCCGTACCTGCGCTCCGACCAGGTGGGCCGCTCGGGCCTGGAGCGCCAGTACGACAAGCAGCTGCGCGGCAAGGCCGGCGTCACCCGCTACGAGGTCGACAACCTCGGCCGCGTCATCGGCCAGGCCGAGAGCGACGAGGCCCAGCCCGGCGCGAACGTCGTCACCAGCATCGACTCCCGCGTCCAGCGCGTCGCCGAGTACGAGCTGAACGAGGCCATGAAGACGGCCCGCAAGGAGCTCGACAGGAACACCGGGGTGAACTACAAGGCCGACTCCGGCGCGGTGGTCGTCATGGAGAACAAGACCGGCCGCGTGGTGTCGATGGCGTCCAACCCCTCCTACGACCCGAACGCCTGGGTCGGCGGCATCTCCGGCAAGGACTACACGGAGCTCACCGGCAAGAAGTCCAACTACCCGCTGCTGAACCGCGCCATCCAGGGCCAGTCGGCCCCCGGCTCCATCTTCAAGGTCATCTCGACGGCCGCCGCCATAAAGGCGGGCTACTCCTTCAACGGCCCCTACCAGTGCGGAGCCTCGTACTCCATCGGCGGCCAGGTCTTCAAGAACTTCGAGTCCAAGGGGTACGGCCCGATCAGCCTCGGCCGCGCCCTGGAGGTCTCCTGCGACACCGTCTTCTACAGCCTCTCCCACGAGGAGTGGAAGAAGGACGGCGGCATCAAGCCCAAGAAGAACGCCAAGGACTGGTTCTACCGGACGGCCCACCAGTTCGGCCTCGGCAAGGAGACCGGCATCGACCTGCCGAACGAGGTCACCGGCCGCGTCCCCGACCGCCAGTGGAAGACGGACTACTGGAAGGCCAACAAGGACGCCTGGTGCAAGTACGGCAAGAAGGGCGGCTCGTACGCCCAGCAGATCGCGTACGAGAACTGCCTCGAGGGCAACAGGATGCGCGCCGGTGACTCCGTCAACTACTCGATCGGCCAGGGCGACACCCTCGTCACACCGATCCAGATGGCGACGATCTACGGGGCCATCGCCAACGGCGGCACGCTCTACGACCCGACCGTCGGCAAGGCGATCGTCAGCCCGGACGGCAAGAGCGTCCAGGAGATCGAGCCGACGTCGCACGGCAAGCTGCCGATGACGAAGAAGACCCGCGACGAGATAGACGGTGCCCTCGCGGGAGTCGCGACCCGGGGATCGGCCGCCTGGAGGTTCGGCGGCTGGCCGCAGGACGAGATCCCGATGCACGCCAAGACGGGCACGGCCGAGGTCTACGGCAAGCAGACGACCTCGTGGTTCGCCACGTACACCAAGGACTACACGGTCGTCATGACCATCTCCCAGGGCGGTACGGGCTCCGGCGCCTCGGGCCCCGCCGTGCGCAAGATCTACAACGCGCTGTACGGAGTCTCCGAGGACGGCAGGATCGACAAGAAGAAGGCCCTCCTCTACACGCCGCAGAAGAACCTGCCGAAGATCGAGAAGGACGGGTCGATCGACGCCCCGAAGGCCGAGGTCTACCCGCCCAAGGCCGAGGAGCAGGCCACCGAGGAGCAGCAGCAGGCGGCGTACGACACCCCGGCCGCCACCACGGCGAACACCGCCACCGGCACCAGCCGGGACACCCGCAGGCGCTCCGCGCGCCGCCCGAAGAAGCGGCGGAGGTCGCTCGCATGACCGGCGCGAACGGCTTCTCCGTCTCCGGATACGGACCCGAACGCGGCAGCTGGACACGGGTGTTCGCCCGCGACTCGCTGGCCCGCAGGCTCGACTGGCCGATACTGTTCTCGGCCCTCGCGCTCTCCTTCATCGGCGCGGCCCTCGTCTACTCGGCGACCCGCAACCGCACCGAGCTCAACCAGGGCGACCCGTACTACTTCCTGTTCCGGCACCTGCTCAACACGGGCATCGGCTTCGCCCTGATGATCGGCACGGTCTGGCTCGGCCACCGCACCCTGCGCACGGCCGTACCGATCCTGTACGGGCTCTCCGTCTTCCTGGTCCTGCTGGTGCTGACCCCGCTCGGCGCGACCGTCAACGGGGCGCACGCGTGGATCATCGTCGGCGGCGGCTTCTCGCTGCAGCCCTCCGAGTTCGTGAAGATCACGATCATCCTGGGCATGGCGATGCTGCTCGCGGCCCGGGTCGACGCGGGCGACAAGGAGATCCCCGACCACCGCACGGTCATGCAGGCGCTGGGCCTCGCCGTCGTACCGATACTGGTCGTCCTGCTCATGCCCGACCTCGGCTCGGTCATGGTCATGGTCATCATCGTGCTCGGTGTGCTGCTCGCCTCCGGCGCCTCCAACCGCTGGATCTTCGGCCTGATCGGGGCCGGCGCGCTCGGCGCGATCGCGGTCTGGCAGCTCAAGATCCTCGACGAGTACCAGATCAACCGCTTCGCCGCCTTCGCCAACCCCGAACTGGACCCGGCCGGCGTCGGCTACAACACCAATCAGGCACGGATCGCGATCGGCTCCGGCGGCCTGTTCGGCACCGGCCTCGGCAAGGGCTCGCAGACCACCGGACAGTTCGTGCCCGAGCAGCAGACCGACTTCGTCTTCACGGTCGCGGGCGAGGAGCTCGGCTTCGTCGGCGCCGGGCTCATCCTGCTCCTGCTCGGCGTCGTCCTGTGGCGCGCCTGCCGGATCGCCCGCGAGACGACCGAGCTGTACGGCACGATCGTCGCCGCCGGGATCATCGCCTGGTTCGCCTTCCAGTCCTTCGAGAACGTCGGCATGACCCTCGGCATCATGCCGGTCGCCGGACTGCCACTGCCCTTCGTCTCGTACGGGGGGTCGTCGATGTTCGCGGTGTGGGTGGCCGTGGGACTGCTGCAGTCGATCAGGGTGCAGCGACCCATGTCGGCGTAGCCGTTCCACCGGGTCCGGCGTTGCCCGGAGGGGGCGGTTGTCCTCCGGGTGCCGCGGCCCTTACGGGGGGCGGGGTGCTGCATCTAAATTCAGGGCATGGCGGACATCAAGCGTGAGATCGAGCGTAAGTACGAAGCCGATGAGAATGCCGGACTGTCGGACCTGCCGGATCTGACCCGGGTGCCGGGCGTCGCGGCCGTCATCGACAAGGGCGTCGCCGAACTGGACGCGGTCTACTACGACACGGCCGACCAGCGCCTGGCCGCCGCGTCCCTCACCCTGCGCCGCCGCACCGGCGGCGGCGACGCCGGCTGGCACCTGAAACTTCCCGTCTCCGACGGCGTACGGGACGAGATCCGCGCCCCGCTGTCCGACACCGTGCCCCGCACCCTCATCGGCCTGGTCCGCTCCCGGGTGCGCGATGCCGAACTCGTCCCCGTCGTACGGCTGCTGTCCGCCCGGGACGTCCGCCACCTCGTCGACGCGTCCGGGGGACTGCTCGCCGAGGTCAGCGTCGACCGCGTACGGGCCGAACGGCTCAGCGGCGGCGACGGCACCGCGCGGTGGACCGAGATCGAGGTCGAGCTGGCGGACGAGGGCGACCCCGCCTTCCTCGACAAGGTCGAGAAGAAACTGCGCAAGGCCGGGGTCTCCCGGTCCGCATCGGCGTCCAAGCTGGCCAGGGCGCTGAGCGAGACCGGCCGCAAACCCCGCAAGGAAGCCGTCGTGGCGGCACCGCCGGTCACCGCCGGCGACCACGTCCTCGCGTACGTCCGCGCCCAGCGCGACGCGATCGTCGAGCTCGACCCCGCCGTCCGCCGCGACGTCCACGACGCCGTGCACGGCATGCGCGTCGCCACCCGCCGGCTGCGCAGCACGTTCCGCTCGTACGACAACGTCCTGGACCGGACCGTCACCGACCCGATCCGCGACGAACTGAAGTGGCTGGCCGGGGAACTGGGCATCGACCGCGACCAGGAGGTCCTCACCGAACGGCTCACGGCGGCCCTCGGCGACCTGCCGCGCCCCCTGCTCGCCGGACCCGTCCGCGGCCGGCTGCGCACCTGGGCGCACGCCCGCCGGACCGGCTCCCGGCGCCGGCTGGTCGCGGTCCTCGACGGCGGGCGCTACCTGGACCTCCTCGTCTCCGTCGACGCGCTGCTCGCCACCCCGCCCCTGCGCAGGGCCGCCGCGGACACCACGGAGCGGACGGTCGCGAAGGCGGTGCGCAAGGACTTCGGCACACTGTCCGGGCTGGTCGGACAGGCCGTCGACCTGCCGCCCGGGGAGGGCCGCGACCTCGCGATCCACGAGGCTCGCAAGAAGACCAAGCGCACCCGTTACGCGGCCGAGCTCGCCGCTCCCGTCCTGGGCGGGCCCGCGAAGGACCTGGCGGCCGGCATGAAGTCCCTGCAGGGGCTGCTCGGCGAGCACCAGGACAGCGTGATGGCCAGGCAGGCCCTGTGCGGCCTGGCGGCCCAGGCGCACGCGGCGGGGGAGAGCGGCTTCACGTACGGGGTCCTGTACGGACGCGAGGAGCACAACGCGGCCTCCGTGGAGGCCGGGCTGCCGGCGGCATGGGAGACGATCCGGAGCGGCAGCGCCTTCTAGGGGCACGGGGAACCGCGCGGCCGAACGCCGCGCGGCCGGCCACGACGGACCCGCGGACGCACGACACCCCGGTGCGGATCCTCCGGCCTCCGGCCTCCGGCGGAGCGCCGGGGCGGGCGGGAACTGCGAACGGCGGACGGGGCGCACCCGCGGGCACGTTAGGCTTGACAGTCATCCCTTGTCAGCTCACGAAGGTTCGCGAGATGCCTGCCGAATCCGCTGTGTCGGTCTTCCCACAGCTCGAAGCTCTGCTCCCGCATGTGCAGAAGCCGATCCAGTACGTCGGCGGAGAGCTCAACTCCACGGTCAAGCCCTGGGAGGACTGCGACGTCCGCTGGGCGCTGATGTACCCGGACGCGTACGAGGTCGGGCTGCCCAACCAGGGCGTCATGATCCTCTACGAGGTCCTCAACGAGCGCGAGGGCGTGCTCGCCGAGCGCACCTACAGCGTCTGGCCGGACCTCGAGGCCCTGATGCGCGAGCACGGCGTCCCGCAGTTCACGGTGGACGCCCACCGCCCGGTGAAGGCCTTCGACGTGTTCGGCCTGTCCTTCTCCACGGAGCTGGGCTACACGAACATGCTGACGGCGCTCGACCTGGCCGGCATCCCGCTGGAGTCGAAGGACCGCGGCCTCGACGACCCGATCGTCCTGGCCGGCGGACACGCCGCCTTCAACCCCGAGCCGATCGCCGACTTCATCGACGCGGCGATCATCGGCGACGGCGAGCAGGCCGTGCTCGACATGACGGACATCATCCGCGCCTGGAAGGCCGAGGGCCGGCCGGGCGGCCGCGAGGAGGTCCTCCTGCGCCTCGCGAAGACGGGCGCGGTCTACATCCCGGCGTTCTACGACGTCGAGTACCTCGCGGACGGCCGTATCGCCCGCGTCGTACCCAACAGGTCGGGTGTCCCGTGGCGCGTGTCCAAGCACACGGTCATGGACCTGGACGAGTGGCCCTACCCGAAGCAGCCCCTCGTGCCGCTCGCGGAGACGGTCCACGAGCGCATGTCGGTGGAGATCTTCCGCGGCTGCACCCGCGGCTGCCGCTTCTGCCAGGCGGGCATGATCACCCGCCCGGTCCGTGAGCGCTCCATCACCGGCATCGGCGACATGGTCGACAAGGGCCTGAAGGCCACCGGCTTCGAGGAGGTCGGCCTGCTCTCCCTCTCCTCGGCGGACCACTCGGAGATCGCCGACATCGCCAAGGGCCTCGCGGACCGCTACGAGGAGGACAAGGTCGGCCTGTCGCTGCCCTCCACCCGGGTCGACGCGTTCAACGTGGACCTGGCGAACGAGCTGACCCGCAACGGCCGCCGCTCCGGACTGACCTTCGCCCCCGAGGGCGGCTCCGAGCGCATGCGCAAGGTCATCAACAAGATGGTCTCGGAGGAGGACCTGATCCGGACCGTCTCGACGGCGTACGGCAACGGCTGGCGCCAGGTGAAGCTGTACTTCATGTGCGGCCTGCCCACCGAGACGGACGAGGACGTCCTGCAGATCGCGGACATGGCGATGAACGTGATCGCCGAGGGCCGCAAGGTCTCCGGCCAGAACGACATCCGCTGCACGGTGTCCATCGGGGGCTTCGTCCCCAAGCCCCACACCCCCTTCCAGTGGGCGCCGCAGCTCTCCGCCGAGGAGACGGACGCCCGCCTGACGAAGCTCCGCGACAAGATCCGCGGCGACAAGAAGTACGGCCGCTCCATCGGCTTCCGCTACCACGACGGCAAGCCCGGCATCGTCGAGGGCCTGCTCTCCCGCGGCGACCGCCGCATCGGCTCCGTCATCCGCGCCGTCTACGAGGACGGCGGCCGCTTCGACGGCTGGCGCGAGCACTTCTCGTACGACCGCTGGATGCGCTGCGCCGACAAGACGCTCCCCGCCTTCGGCGTGGACGTCGACTGGTACACGACACGCGAGAAGACGTACGAGGAGGTCCTCCCCTGGGACCACCTGGACTCCGGCCTCGACAAGGACTGGCTCTGGGAGGACTGGCAGGACGCGCTCGACGAGACGGAGGTCGACGACTGCCGCTGGACGCCTTGTTTCGACTGCGGCGTGTGCCCGGCCATGCAGACCGAGATCCAGGTCGGTCCGACGGGTAAGAAGTTGCTGCCGCTGACGGTGAAGACGCCGGTGGCGGGCGGGCACGTCCACTGAGGTGAGCGGGCGTCGTGATGCGGCGCGCGGGACCCGGCGGGACGGCAGCGAGAAAGCGGCGCTGCCGTCCCGCGGCTTTTCAGGGCCCGTCGGTCGTCCCGGCGGTCTCAGTGGTCTCGGCGGTCTCGGCCGTCTCGGCGGCCTCGTGGAACGTGACGACCGCCTCGCCGTTGGAGCGTGCCCAGACGGTCAGGGCGGCGATGGGTTCCCTGAGTGTGCCGCCGAGTTCGGTCAGGGCGTACTCCACCCGTGGGGGCGCCTCCGCGAACACCCGCCGCTCGACGAGCCCGTGGGCCTGCAGCCGGCGCAGCGTCTGCGTCAGCACCTTGCGTGAGACCCCGCCGATCAGTTCGACCAGTTCGCCGTGGCGCAGCGGACCGTCGCTCAGCGCGAACAGCGTGACCACGGCCCACTTGCTGGAAATGATCTCGATGGCCAGCCTGGCGGGGCAGTCGGCGAGGAAGACCGTCCCGGGGCGCAGGCTCATGGACCGAAGGGTACCTTTCGGTACCTGACGGCTCCCTAGTGTCGAAGACGTGCGGCGCCCAACCGGGACGCGCGTACGCACGCACGTATCGCACGTATCGCACGTGTCGCGTGCACGCGCGCAGCCGCACCTGTCAGCAGACCCCCTCGCACCTCTCGGGATGAGCCATGCCCACGCAGCACACCTATGTCCTCGTCCACGGCGCCTGGCACGACGGCCGGGTCTGGAGCCGCGTCGCCGCGCTGCTCACCGCCGGCGGCCACCGTGTCCTCACCCCCTCCCTCACCGGCCACGGTGACAAGGCCCCTCTGCTCGGCCCCGGGGTCGGGCTCACCACCCACGTCGACGACGTCGTCGGCCTCGTCCTCGACCAGGATCTGAGCGACGTCGTGCTCGTCGGGCACAGCTACGCGGGGATGGTCGTCTCCGGTGTGGCGAACCGGATCCCGGACCGCGTCTCGCGCCTGGTGTATCTCGACGCGATGGTGCCGGTGCACGGTGAGAACGCCATCGACGTCATGCCCGTCACACAGGTCATGATCGACGCCGTCGCGGCCACCCCCGAGCCCTGGCGCATTCCGCCGCTGCCGGAACTCCCCGCGCCGTTCGGCCTGTTCGGTGTCACCGACCCCGACGACATCGCCTGGCTCAAGGCCATGCTCACGGACGAGTCGGTGCTCTGCTTCCAGCAGCCGGTCGAACTGGACGACCCCGCGCAGGCCCTGATCCCGAGGACGCACATCCTGTGCGTCGGCGACGAGCCGGCGGGCGTCACCCGGCGGCCCGTCCCGCGGACCCAGCCCAACGGCGAACCGTCTCGCGTCCACGAGCTGCGGAGCGGCCACGACTGCATGATCACCAACCCCGGGGAACTCGCCGACCTCCTGCTCCGGAACGACTGATCCGCGCACCCAACCCTGTCGGGGCCGACGGCGGTCCGTTCGAGGACGGTTCGAGGAGGAGCGCGGAGGAATGCTCCGATTCTGCATCCGTACAGGCCGCTGACGCGTCCTGATGGACATGGACCTCGAGAAGTCGCCGCAGCCCGCACCGTCCGGGACGTCACCCGCGGTCTCCGTGGCGCCCGCACGGCAGCCGGATGCCGCCCCGGAAGGGTGCCTCGCCGTCGCCGTCCGCATCCCGGTGCGGATCGTGGTCTTCGTGCTGGTCGTGCCGGTGCGGATGGTCTGGGACGCGCTGGTCGTGGGGGGCCGGCTCCTCGAGGACCTGGTGTTCCGGCCGCTGGGCCGCGCCCTGCAGTGGGTGTTTGTGCCCGTCGGGCGGGCCCTCGCATGGCTGGTGCGAGGCGTCGCGGCCGCCGTCGGGCACACCCTGACCTGGCTCGCCAAGCTGGTGTTCGTCTGGCCGTGGGTCGGACTGTGGCGGTACGTGGTCGTGCCGGCGGGGCGTGTACTGGGCCGGCTCGGGTACGTGCTGCTCGTCGTCCCCGGGCTGTGGCTGTACGCACGGGTGCTGACGCCTCTCGGGCACGGGATCGTGTGGACGCTGCGGGGAATCGGGTCCGGCTGCGCCTGGCTGTGGCGGGTCGCGGTGCTGGCCCCGGCGGGTTGGCTCCACCGCGCGTTGCTCGCACCGGCCGGGCGGGCCCTCGCCTGGCTGGCTCGGGGAGGGTGGGCCGGTGCCGCGTGGATCGCCCGTGGGACGTGGGCCGCCGTCGCCCGGGTGGGGCGGGGAGCGTGGGCCGGCGTCACCTGGGTCGCCCGCGGTGTCGCCTGGGTCGCGCAGGGTGTGTGGGCCGCCGTCGCCTGGATGGGGCGGGGCGTGTGGGCCGGTGTCACCTGGGCCGCCCGTGGGATGTGGGCCGGTGTCGCCTGGGTCGCGCGGGGAGTGTGGGCAGCCCTCGCCTGGGTGGGACGGGGGGTCTGGGCCGTCGTCGCCTGGCTCGGCAGGGGCGCCGGGACCCTGCTGTGGTGGACGCTCGTCGTGCCCCTCCTCGCCCTGTGGCGCCGGGTGCTCGCCCCGGTCGGGCGCGGCCTCGCCGTCGTCGCGCGGGAGATCGGTGAGGCCCTCGGACACGCGTGGCGGATCGCCGGGTACGTGTCACTGGCCGTCGGGCGGTTCCTCGGGCGACTCCTGCGGTGGATCTTCGTCGAGCCGGTGCGCTGGGCGTACCGGAGCGTGTTCACTCCGGTGGGCCATCTGGTGCGGGACATCTTCTGGCGGCCCGCGGCGGAAGCTGCCCGCAGTGTGGGACGCGCCACCCGGCAGGCCCTGGCGAGCGCCCGTGAGACGGCCCGGCAGACCCGGGCGGACGTCCGCCGCATGCTCTTCGGGGCGCCGCGCGAGCCCGAGCCCGTACCCCTGCCCGCACCCCGCGCGGAACCGGATCCGGTGCGCCTGGTCAAGCCCGGCGGACCCCTGTAGCGCGCACCGGGCCGCTCCCGGGGGGAACCGACGGCCGCCGGGACACGTACTCTAGGTAGTAGTACGACCGCACCTCACGAAGGACTGAGCGACACTGGGCAAGCGACAGCCCGAAGGCCCGCCGCCCGCACCCGCGGTGCAGCGCATCCGACTGCGCTACACCAAGCGCGGCCGCCTCCGGTTCACCAGCCACCGTGACTTCCAGCGTGCCTTCGAGCGCGCGTTGCGCCGAGCCGAGGTGCCCATGGCGTACTCGGCGGGGTTCACGCCGCACCCGAAGGTGTCGTACGCCAATGCCGCACCCACCGGCACGGGCAGTGAGGCCGAGTACCTGGAGATCGCGCTCACCGACGCGCGCGATCCCGAGAAGCTGCGCCTGCTCCTCGACGAGTCGATGCCCGTCGGGCTCGACATCATCGACGCCGTGGAGGCCCGTACCCCGGGTCTCGCCGACCGGCTCACCGCGTCCGTGTGGGAACTGCGCCTCGACGGCGTGTCCCCCGAGGACGCGGAGCGCGCGGTCGACGTCTTCACGGCGGCCGAGAGCGTCGAGGTCCGGCGCAAGGCGAAGAACGGCATCCGCACCTTCGACGCCCGCGGCGCCGTCGCGAGCCTGGAGGCGCTCGGCATGCGGTCCGGCACGCCGTCGGAGGCGTCCGGACCACAGGCTGATAGGCCGACCGACCAGGCTTGTGCGATACTGCGGCTGGTTGTTCGGCACGTGACGCCTGCCGTTCGACCTGACGACGTCCTGTCCGGTCTTCGAGCCGTGGCCGACCTGGCGCCGCCGGTCCCCGCAGCGGTGACCAGGCTGGCGCAGGGGCTGTTCGATGAAGAGACCGGCACGGTGACCGACCCGCTCGCGCCCGACCGCGAGGCAGCAGCATCCTCTCCGGCTCCGTCCGGGGACACCGCAGTTGCCGCCGCGAAGGCGTCGGCGTAAGGAAGGTCCCGCGTAGGGACGTACGTCGAAGCGCCGCCCTCGTATCCGGGAGCCACCTGGGTCGGGCAGCGCACCGACCACAAGACTTTCGCCAGGCCGTGCGCACACAGGGCGTACGGAACCGGCGAGACAGGACACAGAGAGCTCCCGTGCGGCGCCCGCGCCCCGGACGGCGGCACCGCGCAACGCGCGAGCCGCGGACGTCACCGGATCCGCGGCGCCCGGGAGCCTGACGGGAGATCCACCCGCATGCTCGAGCCGACCGAACCCACCGAGCCCACCGATTCCTCGACGGGCCGAGACGACACCCCCAGCGACACGCTGCCGCCGCGCCGGCGGCGCCGCGCCGCCTCCCGCCCCGCGGGACCCCCCTCGGCGAACGCCGAGGGCGCCGCCGTGGCGGAGACCACGGCGCCGGCCACGGCAGCCGCGACCTCCTCCGACTCCGGCCTTGACTCCGACTCCGTCGTGGACGAGGCACCGCAGACCCAGGAGACGACGGACGCGGCGGCCGATACCGCCCCCGCCCCGCGTGCACGCCGTCGCGCCACCCGCCGCGCGTCCGCTCCCGCGGGCGCGCCGCAGGCCCCGGCGGACACGGCCCCGGCGGACGACGCCGTGCCCACCGCTGCCGCGCAGAGCGACGAGGCCGCCGAGGCCCCGGCCACCGCGCAGCCCGCGACGGAGGAGACACCGGCCGCCGAGGCCGCTCCCGCCCCGCGTGCGCGCCGTCGTGCGACGCGCCGGGCCACCGCGCCCTCGGGTGCGCCGCAGACGGCCGGCACCGAGGCCGCCGCGGTGACCGCCGAGACACCCGCGGCCGAGGAGACCCCGGTCACCGCCCCGGCCGCCGAGGAGACTCCGGCCGTCGAGGCGGACACGGAGACAGCCGCCGAGGCCGCTCCCGCCCCGCGTGCGCGCCGTCGTGCGACGCGCCGCGCCACCGCACCCGCCGGTACGCCGCAGGCGGAGACCGAGGGCACCGAGGCGGCGCCCGCCGAGGCCGCCGCCGAGCCCACTCGCCGCGCCGCCCGGTCGAGGACCGCGCGCGCCGAGACCCCCTCCGCGACCGAGCCCGCCGAGGCCGTCGCTCGCGACGAGCGCAGGGAGGCCCCCGTGGCCGCTGCCAGGAACGACCGGTCCGCCGAGACCGAGACCCCCGCCGACGCCGAGGACGCCACCCCGCGCCGCGCCCGCCGCCGGGCCACCCGCAAGGCGGCCGGAGGCTTCTCCGCGCCCGCGCCGCGCAGGACCGGCGAGGAGTCGGCCCGGCGCCCCGCGCGCCCCGCGGTCGCCGTCTTCCAGGCCCCCGTCTTCACCGAGCCGATGTTCCAGACGCCGGAGCGCGCCGCGGCCGCCGCCGCTGCCGAGGCGGCCGAGGAGACCGAGGACGTCACGGAGCAGGTCACGGAGCAGGTCCAGGAGACCGCCCCCGTGGCCGCCGAGGAGGAGACCGGCGGTCCGCGCCGTCGCCGTCGCCGCGGCAGGGCCGAGGAGCCCGCCGCCCCGGCCGAGCGCGCCCCCGTGGAGCGTGCCCCCGAGGTCGAGGAGCCGGCCGACGAGGAGCCCGTCGAGGAGGAGTCCGCCGAGGACGCCGCCGACGGCGAGGACGGCGAGGAGGGCGGTTCGCGCCGCCGTCGCCGCCGCGGTGGCCGTCGCCGCCGCCGGGGCGAGTCCGCCGACGCCGACGACGACTTCGCCGGGGAGCAGGCCGAGAGCGACGAGCAGCCCGCCCGGTCCGCCGCCGACGCCGAGGACACCGCCGAACAGGGCGAGCAGGCCGAAGAGGACGACACGGACGCCGAGGACGAGCACGAGGACGGCGGCGGCTCCAGCAGCAGCCGTCGCCGCCGTCGCCGTCGCCGCCGCGCCGGTGACTCCTCCGGCGAGGCCGAGTCCGGCGACAGCGACCCCGAGCGCACGGTCGTCAAGGTCCGCGAGCCCCGCAAGAAGGAGGAGCGGACCCACGACAGCTCGGACGAGGTGCAGTCCATCAAGGGCTCGACCCGTCTCGAGGCCAAGAAGCAGCGCCGCCGCGAAGGGCGCGAGCAGGGCCGCCGGCGCGTCCCGATCATCACCGAGGCCGAGTTCCTGGCCCGCCGCGAGGCCGTCGAGCGGGTGATGGTCGTCCGCCAGAGCGGCGAGCGCACCCAGATCGGTGTCCTCGAGGACGACGTGCTCGTGGAGCACTACGTCAACAAGGAGCAGTCGACCTCGTACGTCGGCAACGTCTACCTGGGCAAGGTCCAGAACGTGCTGCCGTCGATGGAGGCCGCCTTCATCGACATCGGCAAGGGCCGCAACGCGGTGCTGTACGCCGGTGAGGTGAACTTCGAGGCGCTGGGCATGGCCAACGGCCCCCGTCGCATCGAGAGCGCCCTGAAGTCCGGCCAGTCGGTCCTCGTGCAGGTCACCAAGGACCCGATGGGCCACAAGGGCGCCCGGCTGACGAGCCAGGTCTCGCTCCCCGGCCGCTACCTGGTCTACGTGCCCGAGGGCTCGATGACCGGCATCAGCCGTAAGCTGCCCGACACCGAGCGCGCCCGTCTGAAGACCATCCTCAAGAAGATCGTCCCCGACGACGCGGGCGTCATCGTGCGCACCGCCGCCGAGGGCGCGAGCGAGGACGAGCTGCGCCGCGACGTCGAGCGGCTCCAGGGGCAGTGGGAGGACATCGAGAAGAAGGCGAGGAGCGGCAGCAGCTCGAACGCACCGACGCTGCTGTACGGCGAGCCGGACATGACCGTCCGGGTCGTGCGCGACATCTTCAACGAGGACTTCACCAAGGTCATCGTCAGCGGCGACGAGGCGTGGGACACCATCCACGGTTATGTCGCGCACGTGGCCCCCGACCTGGCGAACCGGCTGTCGCGCTGGACCTCCGAGGTCGACGTCTTCGCGTCGTACCGGATCGACGAGCAGCTCGCCAAGGCGCTGGACCGCAAGGTCTGGCTGCCCAGCGGCGGTTCGCTGGTCATCGACAAGACCGAAGCGATGATCGTGATCGACGTCAACACCGGCAAGTTCACCGGTCAGGGCGGCAACCTCGAGGAGACGGTCACCAGGAACAACCTGGAGGCGGCCGAGGAGATCGTGCGCCAGCTGCGGCTGCGCGACCTCGGCGGCATCGTCGTCATCGACTTCATCGACATGGTCCTGGAGTCCAACCGGGACCTGGTGCTGCGGCGCCTCCTGGAGTGCCTGGGCCGCGACCGTACGAAGCACCAGGTGGCCGAGGTCACCTCGCTGGGTCTCGTCCAGATGACCCGCAAGCGGGTCGGCCAGGGCCTGCTGGAGTCGTTCTCGGAGACCTGCGTCCACTGCAACGGGCGTGGCGTGATCGTGCACATGGAGCAGCCGACCTCCGCCGGTGGCGGTGGTGGCGGCAAGCGCAAGAAGCGCGGCCGCGGCGGTGCCGAGCAGACCCACGAGCACGACCACGCGCACGAGCACGAGGCGGACACCGACGAGGTGGCCGAGCACGTCGAGACGGCTGCCGAGGTGGCCGCGGAGGCCGCCGAGCCGGTCGCGCTCCCCGAGCCCGAGTTCGTACCGGACGAGGACCTCTACAGCAGCGCCGCCGAGGCGGAGGCCGCGGCCACCCGTGGCGGGCGTTCGCGTCGCCGGGCGAGCCGGCGCGCGTCCGCTCCCGCGGGTGCGCCGAGGTCCGAGTCCCGCCGCTCCGAGCGTCGCGGCGAGGCCCCGGCCGCGCAGTCCGTGACGCCGGAGGAGGAGGCCGAGCGGCCCGTGCGGCAGGAGCCGGCCGCGGTCGCGCAGGCCGCGCCCGCCGCCGCCGAGGACCCGGTGGTGGAGGCCCCGGTCGCCGCTGAGCCCGAGACCGAGGCCCCTGCCGTCGACGACGCGGCTCCCAAGGGCCGTACGCGCCGTCGGGCGACCCGCAAGGTGTCCGCGCCGGCCGGTTCGCCCGCCGCGGCCGAGGAGGCCGTCGTGACGGTCACCGAGCCGGTGGCCGCGCCCGCCGAACCGAAGCCCGAGGCCCAGCCCGAGTCCGCGGTGCAGCAGGACGCCGCGTCCGGGGCCGCCGCCCCGGCGGAGCAGCCCGTCGCCGACAGCGCCGCCCCGGCCCGTCCCCGGCGCCGTGCGGTCCGCAAGGCCACCGCGCCGACCTCGTCCGCGGAGACCGCCGTCGTGGTCGTCCCGTCGACGCCGTCGGAAGCCCCGGCGCAGGCCGCCGAGGCCTCTGCCGAACCGTCGCCGGAGTCGTCCGGCGAGGGCGGGGAGGCGCCGGTCAAGAAGACGGCGGCCCGCAAGACGGCCAAGAAGGCGCCGGCGAAGAAGGCCGCCGCGAAGAAGACGACGACGGCCGCCAAGAAGACGGCTGCCAAGAAGACCACGGCCAAGAAGGCGACGAAGACCGCCAAGACGGCCGCGAAGTCGACGTCCAAGAAGACCGCGGCGGCCGAGCAGCTGACGCCGTCCACCGTCACGGCCTCCACCGACGAGGACTGACGGGGGTCAGGTAGTACCGAGGACGCCCCCTCGCCCGGCTGATTCACAGCCGGGCGAGGGGGCGTCCGTGCATCCGCCGGAAGGTGCCGGCCCGTCAGGAGGAGGCGCCGCCGTCACCCGTACGACCTGCGCGGTTACCGCAACGGCCTTTCGGGCGCCCGTTTTGACGGGGCGTGAGACGGTTTCTCGGGGCGTCGGGGACGTCACATTCCTCCCCTGCTTCTTGGAAGGCGATCACTTACCTGTAAAACTCATGCAATCGTTGGTACGCACATGGATACGCACACGCGGGCGCGCGTCGGGGAGACGCTCGCACGTGTCAGGGGAGGGGATCACATGGCGCGCGTGCGCCTGCAGGGCACCGGGCGGCACCGTGCTGTGAAGCCGGTCAGGGGCGGCCGCCAGGCCGTGGCGCTGGCGACGGTCCTGTCCGCGGCGGGCGTCCAGGGCGTCGCGTCGGCGGGGACGGCGCAGGCCGTCGACAACCCGACGTGGACCGAGGGGCCGATCTTCAACGACCCGCTCGGCACCGCCGACCAGCAGGCCGTGATCCGTACGCGGCTGATCGAGCTGACGGACTCCGCGCTGCCCGGTTCCACGATCAAGGTCGCGGTCTACCACGTCTGGGAGGCCGGCGTCGTCGACGCGCTCGTCGCCGCCAAGAACCGCGGTGTGCGCGTGCAGGTGCTGCTCGACGAGTCCAGCGTCAGCGACCGCCCGGCCAACACCGCGTACGGGACGCTCGCCTCGGGTCTCGGCACCGACCGCACCCAGGGCTCGTACGTGGCGACCTGCCCGAAGAAGAAGTCGTGCCTGGGCGACCCGCAGTTCGGGCAGTCGATCATGCACAACAAGTTCTGGCTGTTCTCGGCGGTGCGGGGTGCCACGAACGTGGTCGTCGAGACCACCTCGAACTCGACGCCGTCCGCGCACACGCGCTTCTTCAACGACGCGCTGCTGCTGCCGAACAACCCGACGATGTACGACGCGTACGCGGACTACTTCGACACGATGGTCACGCGGGACTGGAAGTCCTGGAACTACCGCACGGTGAGCAACGGCCTCTACAAGGCATACTTCTTCCCCCGCACGGGCAACTCCCGGGCCACCGACACGGTGTACTCGACCCTCAACAACGTCACCTGCAGGTACAAGGACACCGCGGGCGTCACGCAGTCCACCAAGGTCCGGGTGGCGATCTTCAAGATCACGCGGCTGGCCATCGCGGAGAAGCTGGTCGACCTGAAGAAGGCGGGCTGCTCGGTGAGCATCGTCTACGCGGAGTCGGACAGCGCCAGGAGCAGCGGCGGCACGAAGGGCACCTGGGAGAAGATGCACACCTCCGGTGGCCCGACCGTGCGCTGCTACAACGACGACCGGGACCCATTGAACCCCGGCGCGAAACTGGTCACGCCGTACATCATCCACTCCAAGTACATCCTCGTGGACGGCGTGTACGACGGCGTGCGGAACAAGATCAGCTTCACCGGCTCCGGCAACTACACCGGCCCCGCGCTGCGCGAGAACGACGAGTCGATCGTGAAGGTCGACGACGACGCCGTGCACGACATGTACAGGATCCACTTCGACCGGGTGACCAAGGTCGCCTACCCGGGCACCAAGGACACCACGGACCTGTGCAAGGGCGTGAAGCCGCTGCCGGCGGACGGCGAGCCCACGTAGTTCTCCTGCCCGGCCGGGCAGGGGCCGCGGGGCTGCAGGAGCCCGGTTTGACCCCCGGGACGGGGCCCCGTAACCTTGCCCATCGGTGTGTTTGTAGACGCACCGCATTCCCGTAAACCTCTTCCTCCCGGTGGCTCGCGCCCCGGGAGAGGCCGTCTGCTTCCTCGGCGGCTGGACTGCGGGGATTCCGATTTCGAGTGAGAGTGAGATCCGCGTGTACGCCATCGTGCGCAGCGGTGGTCGCCAGCACAAGGTTGCTGTCGGCGACATCGTTGAGGTTGACAAGATTTCCACCGGCAAGGTCGGCGACACCGTCGAGCTCTCGACCCTGCTCGTGGTCGACGGCGACGCCGTGACCAGCGACCCGTGGGTGCTGGACGGGATCAAGGTCCAGGCCGAGATCGTGGATCACCACAAGGGCGTCAAGATCGACATCCTTCGCTACAAGAACAAGACCGGCTACCGCCGTCGTCAGGGCCACCGCCAGCAGTACACGGCGATCAAGGTCACTGAGATCCCCGCGGCTGCGAAGTAAGGGACTGAGGAGAGATGGCACACAAGAAGGGCGCATCGTCCACCCGGAACGGTCGCGACTCCAATGCTCAGCGGCTCGGCGTGAAGCGCTTCGGCGGTCAGGTCGTCAACGCCGGTGAGATCCTGGTCCGCCAGCGTGGCACCCACTTCCACCCCGGCGCGAGCGTCGGCCGTGGCAAGGACGACACGCTGTTCGCGCTGGCCGCCGGTGCGGTCGAGTTCGGCACGCACCGTGGCCGCAAGGTCGTGAACGTCGTTCCGGTCGCCTGACCGGATCTTTCGCGAGGCGGACCTCACTTCCCGTACGGGAAGCGGGTCCGCCTTTCGCGTGTTTCAACTGAGTAGTGATCATTGTCCGACGGCGACTGCCGACGACCGGACGGTGGTCATCGATGAGAGATTTCCGTACGTAACTGGAGGCACATTCCATGACCACCTTCGTGGACCGCGTCGAGCTGCACGTCGCCGCGGGTAGCGGAGGTCACGGCTGTGCCTCCGTCCACCGGGAGAAGTTCAAGCCCCTCGGTGGCCCGGACGGCGGCAACGGCGGCCGTGGCGGTGACGTGATCCTGGTCGTCGACCAGTCCGTCACCACGCTCCTCGACTACCACCACTCCCCGCACCGCAAGGCCACCAGCGGCCGGCCCGGCGAGGGCGGCAACCGGTCCGGCAAGGACGGGCAGGACCTGATCCTGCCGGTGCCGGACGGCACGGTCGTCCAGGACAAGGCCGGCAACGTGCTGGCGGACCTGGTGGGCCACGGCACGACGTACGTGGCCGCGGAGGGCGGCAGGGGCGGTCTCGGCAACGCGGCGCTGTCCTCGGCCCGCCGCAAGGCGCCCGGCTTCGCGCTGCTGGGTGTCCCCGGCGGCATGCAGGACATCGTCCTGGAGCTGAAGACCGTCGCGGACGTGGCGCTGGTGGGCTACCCCAGCGCGGGCAAGTCCTCGCTGATCTCGGTCCTGTCGGCCGCGAAGCCGAAGATCGCCGACTACCCGTTCACCACCCTCGTCCCCAACCTCGGCGTCGTCACCGCCGGCTCGACGGTCTACACGATCGCCGACGTACCGGGGCTGATCCCCGGGGCCAGCCAGGGCAAGGGCCTGGGCCTGGAGTTCCTGCGGCACGTGGAGCGCTGCGAGGTGCTGGTCCACGTGCTGGACACGGCGACCCTCGAGTCGGACCGCGACCCCCTCTCCGACCTCGACACGATCGAGGAGGAGCTGAGGAACTACGGCGGCGGGCTGGAGAACCGGCCGCGGCTGGTCGTCCTCAACAAGATCGACGTGCCGGACGGCAAGGAACTGGCCGAGATGGTCCGCCCGGACCTCGAGGCCCGCGGCTACCAGGTCTTCGCGATCTCCGCGGTGGCCCACATGGGCCTCAAGGAGCTGTCCTTCGCCCTGGCCGAGCTGGTCGCGAAGGCGCGTGCGGCCAAGCCGAAGGAGGAGGCGACCCGGATCGTCATCCGCCCGAAGGCGGTCGACGACGCCGGCTTCACGGTGGTTCCGGAGGAGGACGGGCTGTACCGCGTACGGGGCGAGAAGCCGGAGCGGTGGGTCCGCCAGACCGACTTCAGCAACGACGAGGCCGTCGGGTACCTCGCCGACCGGCTCGCCCGTCTCGGGGTCGAGGACTCGCTGATGAAGGCGGGGGCGCGGTCGGGCGACGGCGTCGCGATCGGTCCCGAGGAGAATGCGGTCGTCTTCGACTGGGAGCCGACCGTGATGGCCGGGGCCGAGATGCTCGGGCGCCGTGGTGAGGACCACCGCTTCGACGCGCCGCGCCCCGCTTCGCAGCGGCGTCGCGACAAGCAGGCGGAGCGGGACGAGTCGGACGAGGAGTTCGACGAGTTCAACCCGTTCTGACGGCCACCGTCCCGGGCCGCGGGAATCCACCGCGGCTCCGGCGGGGGCCCGTCGCGCGGTTCCCCGCGCCCCTTCGGGGACGCGGGGAGGCCGCCGGTGCGGTGGGGCACGGTGCTCACTCGGGGTCCTGGCCGAACCGGGCCCTGGACCAGCGGTGGCCGAGGAGCGTCAGGGCGAGGCACCAGGCCAGGGCGATCCAGCCGTTGTTGCCGATCCCGGTGCCGAGGAGAAGTCCGCGCAGCGTCTCGATGGCGGGGGTGAAGGGCTGGTACTCGGCGATCGGCCGGAACCAGCCCGGCATCGAACCGAGCGGGACGAAGGCGCTGGAGACGAGCGGCAGCAGGATCAGCGGCATGGCGTTGTTGCTGGCCGCCTCGGCGTTGGGGCTGCTCAGGCCCATGCCGACCGCGATCCAGGTGAAGGCGAGGGCGACCAGTACGAGCAGCCCGAACGCCGCGAGCCATTCCAGGACGCCGGCACCGGTGGAGCGGAAACCCATGGCGACGCCCACCGCGCCGACCAGGACGACGCTGCCGACGGTCCGCAGGACGCTGCCCACGACATGGCCGAGCAGGATCGAGCTGCGGTGGATGGCCATGGTGCGGAAGCGGGCGATGATGCCCTCGTTCATGTCGGTGGAGACCGAGACGGCGGTGCCGATGACGGTGGAGCCGATGGTCATCAGCAGGATGCCGGGCACGAGGTACGCGATGTAGGCGGAGCGGTCGCCGCCGCCGATGCCCGCGCTCATGGTGTCGCCGAATATGTAGACGAACAGCAGGAGCAGCATCACCGGCGTGAGCAGCAGGTTCAGGGTGAGCGACGGGTAGCGGCGGGCGTGCAGGAGGTTGCGGCGCAGCATCGTGGAGGAGTCGCGCACGGCCAGGGGCAGGGAACTCATCGGACGGTCTCCTCGGACTTGTTCGGCTGGGCGGACGCGGTGGACGCGGTGGACGCGGCGGACCTGGTGGCCGCGGTGGACCGGGCCGGTACGGAGGTGGCGGTGAGGGCGAAGAAGACGTCGTCGAGGTCCGGGGTGTGCACGGTGAGCTCGTCGGCCTCGATGCCGGCCGTGTCCAGCCGGTCGAGGATCGAGCGCAGGTCGCGCTGACCGCCGTCGCTGGGGAGCTGCAGGGCCAGCGCCTCGTCGTCCCGCGTCACCTCGTGCAGCGCGGAGGCGGCCGACCGGTACGCGGCCGGATCGGTGAAGCGCAGCCGTACGTGCCCGCCGGGGACGAGCCGCTTCAGCTCCCCGGCCGTGCCCTCGGCGGCGATCCTGCCGTCGTGGAGCACGGCGATGCGGTCGGCGAGTTCGTCGGCCTCCTCCAGGTACTGGGTGGTGAGGAAGACCGTCACCCCGTCGGTGACGAGTTCGCGGATGATGCCCCACATGGTGTGACGGCTGCGGGGGTCCAGGCCGGTGGTCGGTTCGTCGAGGAAGATGATCCGCGGGCCGCCGACCAGGGTCATGGCGATGTCGAGGCGTCGTCTCATGCCGCCGGAGTAGGTGGAGGCGGGTTTCTGCGCGGCCCCGGTGAGGTCGAAGCGTTCGAGGAGCCCGGCGGCGACGCGTCGCCCCTCGGTCTTGGGCAGGTGATGCAGGTCGGCCATGAGGAGCATGTTCTCCTCGCCGGTGATCAGCCCGTCGACGGCGGAGAACTGGCCTGTGACACCGATCGCCGCGCGGGCGGCCTGTGCGCGGGTGGCGAGGTCGTGGCCGCCGACGTGGATCCGTCCGGAGTCCGGGTCGGGCGACACGAGGGTGGAGAGGATCTTGACAACGGTGGTCTTGCCGGCGCCGTTCGGGCCGAGCAGGGAGAAGACCGTGCCTTCGGGGACGGCCAGGTCGATGCCGTCGAGGACGGTCCTGTCGCCGTAGGACTTGCGCAGTCCGTACGCCGCGACGGCCAGGTCGGTCATGAGGGGAGCTCCTTCTGGGGGCGATGGGTTCCGGGCGTTACGGGCTACGGGGATGCAGGGCTGCGGGGACGCGGGGCTGCGGGGCTTGGGAGGGTGCGGGGCCTCAGAGGCTGTGGGCGGTGATGTCGCCCTGCGCGGTGGTCGCCCTGATGGTCAGGACGGCGGCCCCGTCGGCGTTCTTCAGCGAGTTGTCGATCCGGCCGTGGCCGGTGCCGGCGTCCAGGGCGGCGCAGACCCCGTGGGCGGCGCCGACGGTGATGCTGCCCTGCCGGGTGTCGAGCGTGAGCGCGCCGCGTACGGCTTCGGCGATGCGCACGTCGCCCCGCTGGGTGCTGATCTCGGCGGGGCCGTTCAGCCGGCCGACCGTGATGTCGGCGTCGAGGCCGGTGAGGCGGGCGCTCGCGGCCTCGTCGAGCTTGACCGAACCGTGGCCGCCGTCGAAGGCGACCTCGCCGAGCCGTCCCACACCGCGGAACTCCGCGGCGGCGGCCTTCGCCTGCACACGGGAGTCCACGGGCAGCTGGACGGTGACCTCGACGGAGCCGGAGGCGCCGACGAGTCGGCTCGTCGCTTCCGGGGTCCTGATCCGCAGGACGCCGTCGGCGTAGGTGACCTCGGTCCGTTCGGCCGTCCCCACGTCACGGCTCCTGGCGGGGTCGGCCGGCCTGACCTCGACGGTGGTGTCGGTGCGGTCGGCGGCGATGATCTGGATGCGTCCCGCGGGGATGTCGAGGACGGCCCGGACGGGGGCGGGGGTGTCGAACTTCTGCACGGCGTACTCCTTCTCCGGTGGCGCGGACCCCTTCGGCCCGCTGTTTCCGATGAAGGAAAAGCTACGTTGCATTCACAGTGCTGGCAACGAACTTGTTGCGTCACAAATTAATCACCGCAGCTAGACGCCGGTATATTGATGCAATGGCTTCACGCTAAATGCAACGCCCTCATTGCGGATTGTTGCAATGAGTTGAGGGTGAACGCTATGGTCGGAGCGTCGGCCGCCACCGGGCCGACACCGGGACACCACGGGCCGCCGCAGGCCATGAAGGAGACCGCGATGCCGGGAGGCAGGCTCACCCAGCAGGAACGCCGCCAGATCGCGCTGGGACTGGCCGACGGGCTCGCCTACGCCGAGATCGCCCGCCGTCTGGGGCGGCCGACCTCGACGATCACGCGCGAGGTGACGCGCAACGGCGGCCCGGCCGGGTACCGCGCCGAAGCGGCCCACCGCGCGACCGAACACCGGGCCCATCGCCGCAGGACGGCCGCGTCCCCGGATCCGCGGACGCCTCCGCAGCCCTACGGGCGCGACGCCGACGCGGTGCGGGTGTACGAGGAGGTGTTCACCACCGTCATCATCGCGTCGGGCATGCCGACGATGATGGCCAGGGTGATGGCCTGTCTGATCCTCACCGACACCGGCAGCCTCACCGCCGCCGAACTCGTCCAGCGGCTCCAGGTCAGTCCGGCGGCCGTCTCCAAGGCGATCGCGTTCCTCGAGAGCCAGGGGTTCGTGCGCCGGGAGCGGGGTGAGGGGCGGCGTGAGCGTTATGTCGTCGACGACGACGTGTACTACCGGGCCATGATGGCCAGCGCCCGTTCCATCACGCAGGTCGTCGACACCGCGCGCGAGGGCGTCGGGGTCCTCGGCGCCGGTACGCCCGCGGCCACCCGGCTGGAGAACATCGCCCGCTTCCTCGGCTTCGTCGCCGAGAGCACGGCCCGCGCGGCGGAGCAGGCCCGCGACATCCTCCACACCAAGCCGAGGCCGACGCCGACACCCTGAGGCGCGTACGTACGCCGCGCCCCTGAAGGGGCGCGGGGAACTGCGCGATCGGCCCCCACCGGGCCGCAGCCGGACACGCGCCCGCAAAAAGCGAAAAGGTGAGGGCCCGGGAGTGTTCCCGGGCCCTCACCGGCAAGTCGCTCGCCGCGCGGCAGCGCTACGCGCTGACCGCGTCCTCCGCCTCGCTGGGATCCTGCGCGGCCTCCTCGGCCGCGTCCTCCGCCGCCGACCGCGGTGAGGGAATCTCGGCCGCGAGCCGGGACTCCATCCGCCCCCGGCGCTCGTCGGCCGCCGTGCACAGCGCCTCGATCGCCGCGTTGAAGCGGACCATCGACGGCGGGTCGGACGGACCGAGCAGGTGTTCCTTCAGCGCGGCACGGGCGGCGGTGAACAGGTCCTTCTCAGGGCGGCGCACCGACTCCAGCAGTGCCGCGACCCCCTCCGCGCCGGGCGTGAGCACCACGCCGGCGGACACCGTCGGGAACCCCGTGCGGAACGCCGCCTCGGACATCCCCGAGGTGTTGGCCACCGCGTACGGCTTCTCGCTCGACAGCCAGTCGGAGACGACCGAGGAGACATCGCTGACCAGCAGGTCCGCCTGGTTGAAGCAGGCGAAGATGGCCGGCCGCGCCTCCGTGACGATCTGGTGCTCCCACTCCGGGAAGGACGCCCAGTACGCCTTCTCCCAGGCCAGCGTGGCCTCGGCGATGGCGGCCTCGCGGTCGTCCCGGGGCGCGCCCTGGAGCAGCATCCGCTCCATCTCGTCGGCGCTCTTACGGAAGTGGGTGGAGGTCAGCTTGTCCAGCTCGGCGGTACGGCGCGCCAGTTCGGCGGCCGCACCGGCGGCCGGCCGGGCCCCCGACCGCTTGGCGGCGGCCTCGCGGATCATCGCCTTGATGCGCTCGTTCGCGGCGCCCGCGCGCGGGTCGACGGAACCGGTCATGGGGTGCGGCTTGTAGAGGAGCCGCACACCGTCGTCGGCCAGCAGCTGCCGCACGATGTTCTCGCCGGCCAGCACCACCGACGTGTTGCCGGGGTTGCCGTCCCAGCCCTCCCAGGTGGGGGCGTACAGCACGTTCGTGAACGCGCCCGTCGGCGCTCCCGAGTACGGGCGGATCGGCGCGAGCTGCGGGCGGCCGACCTCCACGATGTCCTTGTCCTCGACGCCGACCTCGGCCAGCGCGTACCGCTCGCGGGCCGCGGGACCGGCCACCCACACCTGGTCGTACGCCTTCGCGTACGGGTTGCAGGAGGACAGCTTGTCGCTCTCGCCGTGGTTGATGAAGGCGTGCTTGACCGTGGGGATGCGCAGGACCTGCGAGGTCTTCGCGGCGTTCGCCGGGTGCAGCATCATCTTCAGCGTCGAGTTCTCCAGCGAGAACATCGTCGCGACCTTCGGGAAGCAGATGACCGGCACGTCGGTGGCGTCGATCTTCTGCACCATGAACCGCTCGCGCAGCACGATCAGCGGCTTCGCGTCGACGGCGGAGACCGTGGAGAGCCACATGTTCGCCTGGTACGCGGAGGTCGTGCCGCCGGAGAAGTACATGGCCACGGTCGGCCGGTAGTCGGCCAGCCACGCGTCCAGCCACTCCATGACCTGCTGCTCGCCCAGGGCGCGCTTCTTCGGCAGCAGCCAGGTGGCGAGGTACGCCGTGCCGCCGCCGATCAGCACGAGGCCGATCCCGAGGCCGACGGCGCCGAACAGGGCGTCCTCGGTGGCCGCGGTGACCATCAGGCCCACCGTGGTCGGCACGGAGAAGCTGAGCAGCCGGTGGCCGGGGCGGCGGGCCAGTATGCGCGGCGGCGCGGCGCTCAGGCGCAGCGCGGACGCGTCGATGTTCCGGGTGACGATCGGCAGCGTGCGGGTGCGGCGGACCATGACGGCGGCGGCCTGGCAGGCGAAGTGCAGGGCGTAGAAGACGCAGAGCCCGACCATCAGCGGTGCCTGCTCGTGCGTCGGGCTGATCCCGTCGATCCGCAGGAGCCCCACCAGGATGATCATGTCGCGCAGCAGCTGCCGGACCGTGGCGTCGAAGCGGACCTTGCCGAGCAGCGAGAGCAGCCCGGGGTCCCGGTACTGCAGCAGCACGTCGAGGGCCAGGCCCGCGGCGCTCGCGACGATGAACACCGGGACGTTCGGCAGCAGAGCGGAGACGATCTGAGCCGTGAAGAGCGCGAACATCGAGAACAGTGCGAACAGTTGCACGATGCGGCGGGTGGCAAGTCCGGCGGAGGGCACGGAATGGGCTCCTGCGAGGGATGCGGCGGATGGGGGGAAGCGCGGAGGTCGGACCTCGCCGTACCTCCCTGGAGGCTCGTACGGAAGAGGCCGATCCCTGACCGTATGACTTCTGCGGGCCGCCTAGCAATCTTGCGTGAGAACTATCACCGGATTTGGGTTTAAAACGACGAAAGCCCGTACGGCCCCTCTTCCGTTCTCCATGGATCCGCCACTGCGCGTCCACGCCGCGTCCGCCACTCGGAACGCGAAGGCGGCGACCACCCACCGTCACGTAGATTGCACGGACCGGGCAGGTCGGAACATAGGGGTACAGCGTGTCAGGGGCAAGCAGGCAAGCCGTGGTGGAAGCCCGCAGGATCGTCGTCAAGGTGGGTTCCTCGTCCCTGACCACCGCGTCCGGCGGCCTCGACGCCGACCGGGTGGACGCCCTCGTCGACGTGCTGGCCAAGAGCCGCGGCAAGGGCGCGCACGAGGTCGTCCTCGTCTCGTCCGGCGCCATCGCCGCCGGCCTCGCCCCGCTGGGCCTGCGCCGCCGCCCCAAGGACCTCGCCCGCCAGCAGGCCGCCGCCAGCGTCGGCCAGGGACTCCTCGTCGCCCGCTACACCGCCTCCTTCGCCCGCTACGGCATCCGCGTCGGCCAGGTGCTGCTCACCTCGGACGACATGAGCCGCCGCGCCCACCACCGCAACGCCTCGCGCACCCTCGACAAGCTCCTCGCGATGGGCGCCCTGCCGGTCGTCAACGAGAACGACACCGTCGCCACGGACGAGATCCGCTTCGGCGACAACGACCGCCTCGCGGCCCTCGTCGCCCATCTCGTCCGCGCGGACCTGCTGGTGCTCCTCTCCGACGTGGACGGCGTCTACGACGGCGACCCCGGCAGGCCCGGCACCTCGCGGATAGCGGACGTGCACACCCCGGCCGACCTCGCCCACGTCGACATCGGCAGCGCGGGCCGGGCGGGTGTCGGTACCGGCGGCATGGTCACCAAGGTCGAGGCGGCCCGGATCGCGGCCGCGGCCGGCATCCCGGTGGTGCTCACGAGCGCGGTGCACGCCGCGGACGCCCTCGCGGGGCGCGACACCGGCACGTACTTCCACGCCACCGGCCGCCGCTCCGCCGACCGCCTGCTGTGGCTCCAGCACGCGTCCACCCCGCAGGGCGCCCTCGTCCTGGACGACGGCGCGGTGCGCGCGGTCGTCGAGCGCCGTACGTCCCTGCTGCCGGCCGGCATCGCCGCCGTCGAGGGCGAGTTCGGCGCGGGCGACCCCGTCGAACTGCGGGACGCTACGGGGCGGGCGGTCGCCCGGGGCCTGGTCAACTTCGACGCCAAGGAGATCCCCCAGCTGATCGGGCGCTCCACGCACGAACTGGCCCGCGAACTGGGCCCCGCGTACGAACGCGAGGTCGTCCACCGCGACGACCTGGTGCTGCTGCACCCATGAGGCGCGCGGGCGCCCACGCCGGCGTACGCCCGGTGGTGCGCCTGTGCCGGAGGAGCCCTGCCCGGTCACGGCGGTGGCCGGGTACCCGAGCCCGGCCGAAAACAGGGCGGAACGCCGGACAAAGCCCCGGTCCGGAGGTGGACCTTCGGTAAAAGTGCCACGCGGCGCCTTCCCACCTGCTCAACTTTGTCTCAGGGAGACCCCCCTGAGTCCGAGCGGACCCATTGCGTAAAGGAGGCCGTCGTGAGACGAGTGCGCCCTGGGGCGGCTGTGTCCCGCGGTGTCGCAAGCCCCCGCGCGGCCGGCGAGGAGCGGACGCTCACCAGCGTCGCGGCCGGTGACACGTACGAGGCCGAGGAGCCCCAGGACCTGCCGCGGCTGTGGCACGTCACGCTGAGCGTCTCGGGCGGCGAGGCCCCGCTGAAAGAGGTCAGGCGCGGTCTGGAGCAGCTCGCCCACGACCACCCCTTCCTGCTGACCAGCCGGTACGCCAACGACCACGCGGAGATCCGGTACTGGGAGGAGGCCCGCGACCTGCACGACGCGGCCGCGGTCGCGCTGCGGCTGTGGGGCGAGCACCGCCAGACCGCGAAGCTGCCGCCGTGGGAGATCGTCGGCCTGGAGGTCATCGACCGCGAGACCTACCACCAGCGGATCGCGGAGGGGTACGGGCCGTTGCCCGCCACCCCCGTAGGCGTACATCCGTTCTAGGCCTCCGGGTGCGAACCACCACTTCCGAGCCACCGGCACCGGGCCGCCGGGACACGCTTTCTGCGGCCATTTCGGGACCTGTCTCGCGTTGTGGGACAACGGCTGAACACCTCTCGCGGGCGCACTACCCTGCCGGTTATGACCACGCTCTCGCCGTACGACTCGATGTCCCCGGTCACCCGGGCCGCCTACCGGGCCAAAAGCGCCGCCGCCGACCTCGCTCCGCTGCCGCGGGCCGAGAAGGACGACGCGCTGCTCGCGATCGCGGACGCCCTCGAGGTCCGTACGAGCGAGATCGTTGAGGCCAACGCCAAGGACACCGCCCGCGCCCGCGAGGCCGGCACCAGCGAGACCGTCATCGACCGGCTCACGCTCACGCCCGAGCGGATCCGCGCGATCGCCTCCGACGTACGGGACGTGGTGGCGCTGCCCGACCCGGTCGGCGAGGTCGTCCGCGGCTCGACCCTCCCGAACGGCATCGACCTGCGCCAGGTCCGGGTCCCCCTCGGCGTCGTCGGCATCATCTACGAGGCCCGCCCGAACGTGACGGTCGACGCGGCCGCCCTGTGCCTGAAGTCCGGCAACGCGGTGCTGCTGCGCGGCTCGTCCTCGGCGTACGAGTCCAACTCGGCCCTCGTGCGTGTCCTGCGCGACGCCGTCGGCGGCTCGGGCCTGCCCGCCGACGCCGTCCAGCTCGTGCCGGGCGACAGCCGTGAGTCGGTGCGGGAGCTGATGCGCGCCCGGGGCCTGGTCGACGTGCTCATCCCGCGCGGCGGCGCCTCGCTGATCCGCACGGTCGTCCAGGAGTCCACCGTCCCGGTCATCGAGACGGGCACCGGCAACTGCCACGTGTACGTCGACGCGCAGGCCGACCTCGACATGGCGATCGACATCCTGATCAACTCCAAGGCGCAGCGGCCCAGCGTCTGCAACTCCGCCGAGACGCTCCTCGTCCACCAGGACATCGCGTCCCGGTTCCTGCCGCGCGCCCTCGACGCCCTCGCGGAGGCCGGCGTCACGGTGCACGGCGACGAGCGCGTCCTCGCGTACGCGAAGGACTCCGAGGCCACGGTCGTCGAGGCGACGACCGAGGACTGGGAGACCGAGTACCTGTCGTACGACATCGCGGCGGCCGTCGTCGACTCGCTGGAGCGGGCCGTCGACCACATCCGGCTGTGGACCTCCGGGCACACCGAGGCGATCGTCACCACCTCGCAGCAGGCGGCCCGCCGCTTCACCCAGCTGGTGGATTCGACGACGGTGGCCGTGAACGCGTCCACCCGCTTCACCGACGGCGGCCAGTTCGGGTTCGGCGCCGAGATCGGGATCTCCACGCAGAAGCTGCACGCGCGGGGACCGATGGGACTGCCGGAGCTGACGAGCACCAAGTACATCGTCACGGGCGACGGGCACATCCGGCGCTGACCGTCTCGGCAGGCGGGAGAATTTCCGTACGGTCTGCCCAAATCGACCACCCCGGTCTACCCTGGAACCGTGCCGGAGGACGTGGGGGGCGCGCCGTTCCCTGACGGCTGGGAGCCCGACGACGACCGCGACCGCGGGGGTGCGGACGAAGAGTTCGCCTCCGTGGTCTTCGACGAGTCCTTCGTCAAGGCGGCCACGCTCCACGAACCGACCGCCGTCGAACGCCTCCTGGCCGCCGCACAGGCGAGAGCGGAGGCCTCCGAGGCCGAAGCGCGCCGGGGACGGGCCCGGGGCCTGCACGGGGACGACGAGTACTACGAGGACGGTTTCGGCCCCGGCGGTTTCGGCCACGACCCGGACCTGGACGACCTGGACGACCGGGATGTCCTGCACGGCGGCCGCACCCACCCCGGCATGTACGGGAAGCAGGCCCGCTGGCACCGGCCGGTGGCCTGGATGCTCGCCCTCGTGATGGGTGTCGGCATGGTCGCGCTGGCCTTCGCGGCGGTCTACCGGGGCGCCTCGTCGAGCAGCCGGGACCACGTTCCGGCGCCCGCCTCCACCGGTCTCGAGCAGGGCGGCGGCGTGGGGCCCTCGGTCTCCGCCGACTACTCCCGGCCGGCCGTCCCGGCGGTGCCCCGCACTCCGTGACGGCGCCGTCACGGCTGGTTCGGCACCTTGTGGCGAATTCCGGTGAGGGCCTGTCAGAACTTGTCCTGCGGCCGGGCGTTTACCTGAGGTCCGGGAGACCTACTCTGAAAGTATGGACGGTCCTGGAGAGCCACCTGAGGGAACGTCAGAAGGTGCTCCCGGCGGTGGCGAGGAGGAGTACCGATCCGTCGTCTTCGACGAATCGTTCGTCCGCGCTGCCCGCCTCCAGGAATTCTCCGCGCGGGAGCGCATCGGCGACCACACCCCGGCCGTCCGCCGCCGCCCCCCGGTGCGCCGCGGCCTGCTGTCCCGGCAGGCGCTGGTCCTCATCGTCCTGATCACCGTGGCCTTCGGCACGGCGATCTACATGGGCGTCCGCCATCCGTACCAGACCCCCGTCGCCAAGCACCCCGAACCGCTGCGGATGACCGTGATCCCGCTCGCGCCGCAGAGCCGGGTGCCCGGCACGGCCGATGTGGACGCCCTGTACGCGCACAGCCCCGCCGACCAGTTCCGCACGGGCGCCGAGGGCATCACCCTGCCCGCCTCCCGGCGCACCGCGCACTTCTCCGACAGCCAGGTCGTCACCGCGCTGACCACGGCGAAGGACTACCTCGTCGAGTCCTCGCTCGACCCGGACGTCCTCACCGGCGGCGCCGACCGGCCGGTGCGGATACTGCTCGACCCGCAGCAGCTCGACCAGTTCGACCAGAGCTTCCAGCACCCCACCGCGGACGGGCGGCACGCGCCCACCGGCTGGCTGGTGCGCTTCGACCCGGCGCGCAGCGAGCTGGCCGACGCCAGGATCCGGGTGCAGGGCACGCTGACCGCCGCCGAGACGGACTCCGACACCCTGGAGGTCAGCTCCGACCACACCTTCGTCTACGCGCTGCGGCCGACCGGCACGGACGAGAAGGCCGAGGCCTCGCTGTTCACCGTGCGGCGCGAGCTGCACTTCCGGTTCGACCGCGACGACCTGCGCATGCACCAGACCGAGCTCGTCGTCTCCTACCTCCAGGCCGGGCCGCTGGCCTGCGCCGAGGACGCCACGAACCGGCTGCGCCCGCTCCTGGCGGGCGAGACGGCCAGGGCGGGCGGGCCGGCCGGCACCGACCCGTTCGCCACGGGCAGTGCCACGGCGCTGTGCGGGTCGCTGGCGGCCAGTGCCCAGCCCAGGCTGTAGCTCCCGGCCCCGGGCGGCGGCGCAGCCGGTCCCGGGCGGACGTGTCCGCCCGCGATCAGGCGCTTCCGCCGGGGCCCTCGTCCTCCGGGCGGTCGGTGCGCGGCTGCTCCTTGGTCGCGGTGCCGGAATTCCCCCCGTCGGCGCCCCCCGCGGTGCCGCCGCCCGCGAAACCGCCGAAGCCGCGCCGCACCCGGCCGCCTAGGTCGCCCGCACCGCCCGCGATGTCACTGACCAGCTTCATCAGCGGGTCCTTGCTGTTCTTCATGCCGTTGGCGTAGCTGGCCGCCGACTGGCGGATGGAGTCCGTGACCGAGGTGTCGCCGTCCTCGTCGCGGCGCGGGTAGTGGCCGTCCATGATCCGCTGGTGGTCGCGGGACTCCGCCCACTTCTTCAGCTCGGCCGCCCGGACCGTGGTGAAGGGGTGCGAGCGGGGCATCACGTTCAGGATCTTGAGCACCGAGTCGCGCAGGTCGCCGCCGGCCTCGTACTCCTCGGCCTGCGCGAGGAACGCGTCCACGTTCATCTCGTGCAGGTGGTTGCCGCCCGCGATCTTCATCAGGCCGCGCATCGAGGCCCGCAGGTCCTGGCCGACCAGCAGGCCCGCCCGGTCCGCGGACAGCTCGGACTTGCGGAACCACTCGCGCAGGGCGGTCACGATCGCCATGATCGCGAGGTTGCCGAGCGGGATCCACGCCACGCGCAGCGCGAGTCCGGTCAGGAAGAGCAGGACCGTGCGGTAGACGGAGTGCCCGGACAGCGCGTGGCCCACCTCGTGGCCGATGACCGCCCGCATCTCCTCCTCGTCGAGCAGCTCGACGAGGCCGGTGGTGACGACGATGATCGGCTCGTCCAGGCCGATGCACATCGCGTTCGGCTGAGGGTCCTGGTTCACGTACATCGGCGGGACCTTGTCGAGGTCCAGGATGTAGCAGGCGTCGCGCAGCATCACGTTCAGGTGGGCGAACTGGGCGTCCGAGACGCGTACCGAGTCCGACAGGAACAGCAGCCGCAGACTGCGCTCCGGGAGCAGGCCGCTGAGCGCCTTGAAGACCGTGTCGAAGCCGCTGAGCTTGCGCAGGGCCACCAGGGCCGAGCGGTCCGCGGGGTGCTCGTACGCCCGGGAGGAGATCCCCTCGAAGCGCCTGCGCTGCCTGCTCGGTACGTTCTCGTGGCTGTCTTCCGGCATGTGGTCCCCCATGCGTTTGGTCGCCTTGCCTGCCCCCGGGACGGGGTCCAGCGTAGGCGGAGATACCGTGGACGGGCAGTACAGCGAAGGAGTGGTACGTCATGGAGCATGTCCCCGGGCCCTGGCTCACCGAGGCCGCGAGCGCCGCCCAGCAGCAAGGAGCGGGCAATCTCCTCCGCATCGTGCTGATCGTGATGGTCGTCGGCTGTGGACTGGCGGCCTGGTTCCTGTTGCGCGGCTACAAGCGGGACGACTGAGACCCCGCAGAAGGTTCCCGGCCCGGTGGGCCGGACCGGCGGACGCCGGCGTTCCGCATCCTGCCGCCCGATGGAGCCGAATTCCCCAACGGCGGAGTCGAAGTGATGCGCAAGGGGCCCCCCGCTTACGATGTGCGCAAGTCGTTGTCCCGCCCTCCATCGGATAGGTCCCGCCGAAGATGAGCCTCCACAGCACCGCTGCCCAGTTGGTCACACTCGCCGCCGAGGGCGGAGAGCACGGTGGCAACCACGAAAGCCTGAATCCCCTCTTCGTCGGCGGCGGAGCCTTCGTCGCGCTCCTGCTGCTGCTGTGGGTCACCACCCGCTTCAACCGCGACCGCTGACGCCCGTTCGACCGGGCCCGCCGCGCGGGCCGGTAGGGTCTGCACGCATGGGAGAGCAGGACATGCCTACCGGTCCGGCGGGCGCCATGGCGCACGGTCTGCGACGGGGCACCGGAAACGGCCCGTCGAACCCGGGCCGGCGCCGCCTCGGCGTCATGGGCGGAACGTTCGACCCGATCCACCACGGACACCTCGTCGCCGCGAGTGAGGTCGCCGTACGGTTCCACCTCGACGAGGTGGTGTTCGTGCCGACCGGCCAGCCGTGGCAGAAGTCCGACAGCAAGGTGTCCGCGGCCGAGGACCGCTACCTGATGACGGTCATCGCGACCGCCGAGAACCCGCAGTTCTCCGTGAGCCGCATCGACATCGACCGCGGCGGCCCCACCTACACCACGGACACGCTGCGCGACCTGCGGATGCTCAACCCCGACACGGACCTGTTCTTCATCACCGGCGCCGACGCGCTCGGCCAGATCCTCACCTGGCGCGACGCCGACGAGCTGTTCTCCCTCGCGCACTTCATCGGGGTCACCCGGCCCGGCCACATACTGACCGACAGCGGTCTGCCGGAGGGCGGTGTCTCGCTCGTCGAGGTCCCCGCGCTCGCCATCTCGTCCACGGACTGCCGGGTCCGGGTCGCGAAGGGCGATCCGGTCTGGTACCTGGTGCCGGACGGTGTGGTGCGCTACATCGACAAGCGAGAGCTGTACCGCGGCGAGTGAGCCGAGAGGGGCACCGGTGAACGACCGATACGACGCTGGGTACGGGGGCGACCAGTACGAACTCGTCGGCTACGACGAGTTCGGACAGCCCGTGTACCGCCAGGTGCCGCAGCCGGGGCAGTCCTCGCAGCCACCACAGCACTCTGCGCGACAGGACGAGTACGGATCGTACGATCCCTACGGCGGACAGCCCCAGGGGCAGCCGCACGCACAGGGATACGGGCAGGGCTACGACCCGGGGTACGGGCAGGACTACGGCCAGGGATACGGGCAGGACTACGACCGGAGCGGCCCGGTGGATCACGGGCAGGGCTACGGCTACGACCCGTACGCGACCGGGACGGCAGGGACGACCGGGACGACGGAAGCGGGCGACCCGGCCGGAACGGGTCGGCAGGCACCGCCCGCGGGGTCGTACGACACCGGCCGCCGACAGGCCCCCGTCGCCGAGCAGACCGCCTACATCCCGCAGCAGGCGGGCCCCGCGCAGCCGTCCCCGCCGGCACCGGAGCGGACGCCTGCGCAGGACGGGCCGCAGGACGGGCAGCAGGGCGAATCCGACTACCGCACCGAGCAGTTCGCGTTCGTCGAGGAGCCGCCCGAGAACTCCGAAGACGTCATCGACTGGCTGAAGTTCACCGAGAACCGCACCGAGCGGCGCGAGGAGGCCAAGCGCCGGGCGCGCGGCCGGGTCGTCGCCCTCGTCGTGGTCCTCGCACTGGTCGTGGTCGGCGGGGCCGGCTACCTCTGGTACGCGCAGAAGCTGCCTGGCTCGCACGCGGACCAGGACTCCGGCACGACCACCGCGGCCGGCGCCCAGAAGCGCGACGTGATCGTCGTCCACCTGCACAACACCAAGGGCGGCGGCACCTCCACGGTCCTGCTCGTCAACAACACCACCACCAAGCAGGGCACCACGGTCCTGCTGCCCAACTCCCTCGCCCTGACGGACGACGACGGCTCCGCCACGACGCTCTCCAAGTCGGTCGACGACGACGGTTCCTCGGGGACGCGCGACGAGCTCGACACCGTCCTCGGGACGGACATCGAGGGCACCTGGCGCCTGGACACCCCGTACCTCGACAACCTGGTCGAGCTGGTCGGCAACATCGAGATCGACACCGACACGGACGTGCCGGACCCCGAGGCGAAGAAGAAGGGCGAGGCCCCCCTCGTCAACAAGGGCGAAGACCGGACGCTGAGCGGCAGGATGGCCGTCGCGTACGCCACGTACCGCGCCTCCGGGGAGTTGCAGAACGCCCAGTTGCAGCGGTTCGGTCAGGTCGTGCAGGGCGTGCTGCGCAAGCTGTCGTCCGACGCGCAGGCCGCGACGACCACCGTGCAGACCCTCGCGCAGATTCTCGACCCCTCGCTGACCGACAAGGACCTGGGCACGTTCCTCGCCAAGCTCGCGGACCGCGCCAAGGAGGGTGACTTCAAGACGGCGCTGCTGCCGGTCCGGACGGACGGCCGGCTCAGTACGGAGGCCAGCGACAGCGTGGTCAAGGACGTGCTCGGCGGCGCCGCCAGGAGCCCCGGGAAGGGCGCGGCCGTCCAGGTCGGCATCCGCAACGCCACGGCCGATGAGGACGCCACCGAGCAGGCCCGCGTCGTCCTGCTCAACGGCGGCTACACCTTCGTCGACGGCGGTACGGCCCAGCTCGCGCAGGCGGTGTCCGAGGTCACCTACGCCGACACCGCGAAGAAGGGGGACGCGGTGGAGGTCGCCAAGACACTCGGACTGCCCACGAGCGCGGTGAAGAAGGGCGAGGTCACCTCGAACGCCGACGTGTCGGTGGTGCTGGGCCAGGACTACAAGACGGACGAGTAGGCCGCCCGGCCGGGCCCGCGGGGTGATCCATCCGTCGCGTGGGGTGCTGTCGGCGGTACGTGAGACCCTTGGGGTACGACCCCCCGGGGTTTCCTGACCGTCTACGGAAAGCCTTGTAGTGACCGCCACTGACCGCTCCACCGAGCTCATCACCACCGCCGCGCAGGCGGCCGCCGACAAGCTCGCGCACGACATCATCGCGTACGACGTCAGCGACGTGCTGTCGATCACGGACGCCTTCCTGCTGGCCTCCGCGCCCAACGACCGCCAGGTCAAGTCGATCGTCGACGAGATCGAGGAGCGGCTGAACAAGGAGCTCGGCGCGAAGCCGGTCCGCCGCGAGGGCGACCGCGACGCCCGCTGGATCCTGCTGGACTACGTCGACATCGTGGTGCACGTCCAGCACAGCGAGGAGCGTGTGTTCTACGCGCTGGAGCGGCTCTGGAAGGACTGCCCCGAGCTCGACCTGCCCGAGGACGCCAAGGCCACCCGCGGCAAGGCGGCCGAGCACGCCGAGCTCCAGGACACGGAGGACGCCGCCGAGCTGCGCGGAGAACTGCGATGACCGACGGCGCGGGCGAGGACCGTCCCGCGGCGGACGGCGGGCCGCCGTCCGGGGCCGGGAAGAAGGCGGGCCGGGGGCGCCGCGTCATCCTCTGGCGCCACGGCCAGACGCTGTGGAACGTGGAGCGCCGCTTCCAGGGCACCACGGACGTCGGGCTCACCGAGACCGGCGTGGGCCAGGCCCGCCGCGCCGCCCGGCTGCTCGCGTCCCTGCAGCCCGACGCGATCGTCGCGTCCGACCTGCAGCGGGCGGCGAACACCGCGGGCGAGCTGTCCGCGCTCACCGGCCTCGACGTGACGTACGACGAGGGTCTGCGCGAGACCTACGCGGGTGTCTGGCAGGGCCTGACGCACGAGGAGATCATCGCGCGCCACGGCGACCAGTACGCGGCGTGGAAGCGCGGTGAACCGGTGCGCCGGGGCGGGGGCGAACTGGAGACCGAGGTCGCCGACCGTGCGGCCCCCGTGGTGCTCCGGCACGCCGACAAGCTGCCGGACGACGGCACGCTCGTGGTCGTCAGCCACGGCGGCACCATCCGCACCACCATCGGCCGCCTCCTCGGCCTGGAGTCCCAGCACTGGGAGAGCCTCGGCGGCCTCTCCAACTGCTGCTGGTCCGTCCTCGGCGAGGGCGCCCGCGGTTGGCGGCTCCTGGAGCACAACGCGGGCACCCTGCCCGAGCCGGTGCTGGGCGACGACGACTAGGACCTCCGGCCGGCAGGACGTGCGTGCGCCCGGCGGGCGGGCCGCCGCACCGGCCGGAGGATTCCGGTGGCCCTGGAGGATCCCGGTGGTCCTTCCGGTCGAGGGCCCCGGCGGCCCGCGGCACCGGATTTCACTTTCCGGCTGGTCGCAGGCTAAAGTTCTTCTTGTTCCGCCGCCGGGAAAGCGGCCGGGACGCAACAAGGGGCTATAGCTCAGTTGGTAGAGCGCCTGCATGGCATGCAGGAGGTCAGGAGTTCAATTCTCCTTAGCTCCACACATCGAAGATCCCGTCCCCTCAGGGGGCGGGATCTTTCGTCATCCTCATCTTCCTCCCGGTTGAGTCACTTGGGCTCCGCGGGCGTATACCTCTTCGGACGTGCTGCTCGTCCGCGTGCGGACGCCGGCCGCGGCCGGCGCGACGAGCGGTGCGACGGGTGACGTGTCCGGACTGGTACGAAGGCGTCGCTGACCGTCCCGCTCCGGCCGTGGCAGAATCAAACGACCGGAAGGGAGCGCGGCCCGACGGGAGGGAGTGGCGATGCCTGCGAGCATGCTCGGGAAGGTCGGCGACCTCCCCGGGTCCGAGGCCCTCCGAGCCCCCGTGTCCGGAGACGACGGAGGAGTTTCCTACGTGTGCACGGCCTGCGGCCGCAGCTGGAGCTGATCGATGGGTGCACACAGGCGCAAGTGCGATTGGTGCGGCAGTGGTACGCCCATCGTGCGCGACATGGAACCGGTCAACCACGACTATCAGTACTGGTGCGAGGAATGCGCGCGGGCGCTGATCATAAAAGGCGACCCGATCGAGACGTACCGCGAGCTGGAGGGCGAGCCGATCTACGGCCGGCTCCTCGACGAGCACTGCACGCTCAAGCGTTTCTACTCGTTCGCCACCGCCTGAGCACCGCCGGCGTACCGCCCGGGTACGGCCCGGACGCGGCGCCGCCGGCGGCGGCCGGAAACGATTTGGTGGAGCGCCGGGGAGACCGGTAATGTTGGCGTCGCCGCCGGGGAAACCCGGTGGAACACCGCGAGGGGCTATAGCTCAGTTGGTAGAGCGCCTGCATGGCATGCAGGAGGTCAGGAGTTCAATTCTCCTTAGCTCCACGGAAGTCGGCTTCACGCAAGCCGGCTGCGGAACAGACAAGAGCGGGCCGTCCGATCAGGACGGCCCGCTCTTTCGTGTCGGTCAGCGGCCGCGGCCCAGGGCGCGACGGCCGCCCCCGCCGCCCTCGCGCACGGCGGGCAGGTTCTGCCGGGGAGCCGCTCCGCGGGTGTCCTCCTCCAGACGCAGGGCGAGCGCGGGGCAGCGCCGTACCGCCCGGATCGCCTTCGCCTCCGCGTAGCGGGGCACCGACGCCTGGGCGACGGTCGGGAAGCCGTCCCCGCCCAGCTGGAAGACCTCCGGGAGGATGTCCGCGCACAGGCCGTGCCCGCGGCACAGCGTCCAGTCCACGAAGATCTTCTGACGGGGCGCGCCCTGCTCCTCCTCCGGCGGCTGGCCGCCCGGGATGCCGGTGGGCTGCTGGCCGCCCTCGAAGAGCGGCAGGACACCCTCCACGGGCCGGCCGCAGCCGTTGCCGAGGACGTGCGCCGCGAGGTCGTCGGTGAACGCCTTGATGGTCGACTCCAGGAACATCGCGGAGCCGTCCGGGTGGGAGCACGCGCCGCGCCGCTTCACGGCGTTGGCGACCTGCTTGAGCGCTTCGAGGGCGGCCGGGCCGCCGCCGTTGAGGATGTCCTCCATGCCGCGGGCCGCGGCCGGCAGACCGAGGTAGCAGGGACCGCACTGGCCGGCGCTCTCCTCGGCCAGCCACTGGGCCACGCGCAGCGACTCGCCCAGCGGGCAGGTGTTCATGCTGATCGGCAGGATCGCGCCGGCGCCCAGCGCCCCGCCCACCGCGTCCAGGGAGTTGCGCGAGACGATCGCCTCGTTGACCGTCGCGGAGTCCAGCCACTTGCCGTGGTAGCCGCCGGTCAGGACGCCCTGCGGGACCGGCGGGGCGCCGGCCAGCTGCAGGATGTAGCGCAGCGGTACGCCCGTCGGGGCCTCGATCACCATCGGGCGGGCGACCGCCCCGGAGACGGTGAGCAGGACGGTGCCGGGCTCGTCGTACAGGCCGGTGTTCCCGTAGCGCTCGGCGCCGATGCGGGCGCCGATGGCCAGCTGGGCGAAGGTCTCGGCGTTCGACAGCAGCGTGGGAGCGCCGCCGACACCGTTCTGCGACGCGCTGGTCTTGCGGCCGGGCGGGATCGCCGGGCCGCCGTCGATGGAACGGACCAGCGAGGCGGCCGCCCCGGTCACCATCCGTACGGGATTGCGCTGCACCCGCGCGCGGATGGTGGCCCCGCGCCGGTTGGTCAGCCCGCGCTCGGAGAGCGCCGCCTCCATCGACCGCTGGGTGGATTCACGGGTCACGCCGATGACCAGGGTGCGGGCGCCCAGGGCCTCCGCGACCAGCAGGGCGCCGTCCAGGATCAGGTGCGGGGCACGGTTGATCATCACCGTGTCCTTGCGGCAGGCGGGCTCGTCCTCGCTGCCGTTGACGACGACCACGGGCCGTACGCCCCGGCGGATCGCGGCCTCGGCGACCGACCGCAGCTTCTTGTGGAACGGGAAGCCCGCGCCCCCGCGGCCCTTCAGGTTGATCCGCTCGGAGAGCTGCGCGAGCTGCTCTCCGCCCATGGGCTCGAGCGGCCCGTGCACCTTCAGGTGCATGGGCAGGTCGAGTCTCTCGACGAGGTCGAATCCGGAGGTGAGCTGGGGAAGGCCCACCACTCGGACTTCGGGGACGTCGGGAAGGGCCTCGTTCACTAATAGCCTCCGGAAGGCGCGTTCCAGGGTTCGCCGTTGCTCGGTGCGTCGAAGGAACCGGGCAGCGTTTCAGTGGCGGGACCGCTGTTGTACGTGTCGTTCGGGTTGTACGTACCGAGAGGGTCGTTCGTCTCACCGGTGTTGTACAAGTCACTCCCGCCGTACGAGGCGTTGCCGGGGGGAGAACCGTCGTAGACGGGGATGAAGGCGCCCGTGTCGTAGTTCGGTGTCTGGGCGGGGCGCGGCGGGGCCTCGTAGAGAGGCGGCGAGGGGGACGGCCAGCGGGACCCGTCGCCGCCGTCGACGCGCGGTACCGCCTGCGTGGGCTGCATGTCCATCGGGAACTGCATGGGCCGGGCCGGGTCGACGTCCAGCGGGTCCTGCGCGCGCGGGCTGGACGTGGCCCGGTAGGCGGCCGCGAAGCCGCCGGTGTCGGTGAGCGACCCGGTGTCGGTGAAGGAAGCGCCGGTGTCCTGGAAGGGGGAGCGCTGCTGGGACGCGCCCCGCTGCTGGGGGATCGGCTGGTCGGGGAAGCCGGGCCGGCCGCCGCCCCTGCCGCCGCCCCGCGGGGCCTCGGCGGCGCGGCGCCCCGGGGGCTCCTCGCGGAACGCCCTGTTGTTGCCGTTGTCGAGCAGGGCCAGCACGCGCTTGGCGAACTTCCGCTTGAACGGCAGGGGGGCCGCCCGCAGGGCCAGCGCTCCCATGACGGCGACCAGGGCGAGGCTGTAGAGGATCACGAAGACCGGTTTGGCCTCGCGGCCCGCGAAGAGGCCGTGGACCAGGGCCGCGCACCAGGCGGGGTAGGCCAGCATGTGCACCGCGCGCCAGCGGGCGGCGACCTCCGCGGGGGACGCGAACCTGCTGCGCAGCGCGCCGGTGAGGGCGGTGAAAATCATCAGGAGGCCGGCCAGGGTGCCGAATCCGATGAGCTGGCCCGTGCCGGTGACACCCAGGCCGAAGGGGACGAAGACCGCGATCGCGGAGACGTGGTCGAGGAAGAGCTTGACCGAGACGTGCAGCAGCAGGAAGCCGACCGAGCTCACCGCGGTGGTGCGGTGCACGGCCTGGGCGATCAGGCGCTGACGGGTGTTGAGGAAGACCCGGTCGGTGGCGACGAGTCCCCAGAGCACCGAGCAGGTCAGGGCGACGAGGGACAGCACGCCCGCGCCGAAGTTGATGAAGTCGCGGAATGCGTCACCTCCGACCACGACGCTGACGGGTATGAGCAGCAGAACGGCAGCCATCACTCCGCCCTGGACCGAGCGACTCGGCCGGGAGAGCGTGCTGTTGTTGCGGCGAGAGTTCATGGGGCAACTCCGAACAGTTCGGGAAAGCGGTCCCGCTGCCGCACTCTAGGTCGAGCCATACCGAGGAGTACGAGGTTTGAGTTATCTCGCTGTTATCAAAGGGCGGTGAGGGAGTGGTGATGTCCCTTAGCGGCCCTTACGCGAAGTAACCTTTGACCTTTGTCCAGCGTGTGTCGACGCGGCGCGGGGAGCGACACTCAGTGCCGGAGCGTAGCCGAAACCGCGTCGCGCCCCGCTCGGCCGCTGCGGTACCCTGACGTCATGCGTGCCGTACGCCTTCTGCTTAGTGAGCCGCGCTGATCACACCCGGTCGCCGGAAAACCGCGACCGGCATCGGCGCGGCGCCCCCTCCTGTGCGAGGGGTTTTTTCATTTCCTGAGCCGCTGGCAGAGACGATCGATGGAGCTTTGAGGATCATGAGCGAGACGAACACCGCTGCCGCTTCCGAGGTGGTCGCGCCGCACCGCTACACCGCCGCCATGGCCGAGCAGATCGAGGCACGCTGGCAGGACGTCTGGGACGCGGACGACACCTACGCGGCGCCCAACCCGAAGGGTGACCTGGCCGGCGACCCCGAGCTGGCCGCCCGGCCCAAGAAGTTCATCATGGACATGTTCCCGTACCCCTCCGGTGCGGGCCTGCACGTCGGCCACCCCCTGGGCTACATCGCCACCGACGTGTACGCCCGGTACCAGCGGATGACCGGCCACAACGTCCTGCACACCCTGGGTTTCGACGCCTTCGGCCTGCCCGCCGAGCAGTACGCCGTGCAGACCGGCACGCACCCGCGTGTGTCCACCGAGGCCAACATCGCCAACATGAAGGTCCAGCTGCGCCGCCTGGGCCTGGGCCACGACAAGCGCCGGTCCTTCGCGACGATCGACCCGGAGTACTACAAGTGGACGCAGTGGATCTTCCTGCAGATCTTCAACTCCTGGTACGACGCCGACGCCGACCGGGCCCGCCCGATCGCCGAACTGGTCGCCCTGTTCGAGAGCGGTGAGCGCGAGGTCCCCGGCGGGCGTCCCTGGAGTGAGCTGTCCCACACCGAGCGCGCCGACGTCCTGAGCGACTTCCGCCTGGCGTACGCCTCCGAGGCGCCCGTCAACTGGTGTCCCGGCCTGGGCACGGTCCTGGCGAACGAGGAGGTGACCGCGGACGGCCGCTCCGAGCGCGGCAACTTCCCCGTCTTCAAGTCCAAGCTGCGCCAGTGGAACATGCGGATCACCGCGTACGCCGACAGGTTGCTGGACGACCTGGACGCGCTGGACTGGCCCGAGGCCATCAAGCTGCAGCAGCGCAACTGGATCGGCCGCTCCGAGGGCGCCCGCGTCGACTTCCCCGTCGGCGACGAGGCCATCACGGTCTTCACCACCCGCCCGGACACCCTGTTCGGCGCGACCTACATGGTGCTGGCCCCCGAGCACCCGCTGGTCGAGAAGTTCACCCCGGCCGCCTGGCCCGAGGGCACCCACGACGTCTGGACCGGCGGCCACGCCACCCCCTCCGAGGCCGTCGCCGCCTACCGCGCGCAGGCCGCCTCGAAGTCGGACGTCGAGCGGCAGGCCGAGGCCAAGGACAAGACCGGCGTCTTCATCGGCGCGTACGCGACCAATCCGGCCAACGGCGAGCAGGTCCCCGTCTTCATCGCCGACTACGTCCTGATGGGCTACGGCACCGGCGCGATCATGGCGGTCCCGGCGGGCGACCAGCGCGACTTCGAGTTCGCGCGCGCCTTCGAACTGCCGATCCGCTGCGTGGTCGAGCCCACCGACGGCCGCGGCACCGACACGTCGACCTGGGAGAACGCCTTCGGCTCGTACGACGCGAAGATCATCGACTCCGCGAACGACGAGATCTCGCTGGACGGCCTGGGCGTGGTCGAGGCCAAGGCGCGCATCACCGAGTGGCTGGAGCGCGGAGGCGTCGGCCGCGGCACCGTCAACTTCCGGCTGCGCGACTGGCTGTTCAGCCGCCAGCGGTACTGGGGCGAGCCCTTCCCGATCGTCTACGACGAGGACGGCATCGCCCACCCGCTGCCCGAGTCGATGCTGCCCCTGGAGCTGCCGGAGGTCGAGGACTACTCGCCGCGCACCTTCGACCCGGACGACGCGGACACCTCCCCGGAGACCCCGCTGTCCCGCAACGGGGACTGGGTGAACGTCAGCCTGGACCTGGGCGACGGCCGCGGCACGCGCGTGTACCGCCGTGAGACCAACACCATGCCCAACTGGGCCGGCTCCTGCTGGTACGAGCTGCGCTACCTGGATCCGCACAACTCCGAGAAGCTGGTCGACCCCGAGGTCGAGCGGTACTGGATGGGCCCGCGCGAGGGCCGGCCGCACGGCGGCGTCGACCTGTACGTCGGCGGCGCCGAACACGCCGTGCTGCACCTGCTGTACGCGCGCTTCTGGTCCAAGGTGCTGTTCGACCTGGGGCACATCTCCTCCGCGGAGCCGTTCCACAAGCTGTACAACCAGGGCATGATCCAGGCCTTCGTGTACCGCGACAGCCGTGGCATCGCCGTACCGGCCACCGAGGTGGAGGAGCGCGACGGCGCCTACTACTTCGAGGGCGAGAAGGTCTCCCGGCTGCTGGGCAAGATGGGCAAGTCCCTGAAGAACGCGGTCACCCCGGACGAGATCTGCGCCGAGTACGGGGCGGACACCCTGCGCCTGTACGAGATGGCGATGGGCCCCCTGGACGTGTCACGGCCGTGGGACACGCGCGCGGTGGTGGGCCAGTTCCGGCTGCTGCAGCGGCTGTGGCGCAACGTGGTCGACGAGACGACGGGTGACGTCACCGTGGTCGACGTGGCGGACGCAGACATCGACCCGGACACGCTGCGCGCCCTGCACAAGGCGATCGACGGCGTACGCCAGGACCTGCAGGGCCTGCGCTTCAACACCGCCATCGCCAAGGTCACCGAGCTGAACAACCACCTGACCAAGGTGGGCGGCCCGGTCCCGCGGTCGGTCGCCGAGTCACTGGTGCTGCTGGTCGCGCCGCTGGCCCCGCACATCGCCGAGGAACTGTGGCGCAAGCTGGGGCACGCCGACTCGGTCGTCCACCGGGACTTCCCCGTGGCCGACCCGGCGTACGTCGTGGACGACACCGTGACCTGCGTCGTGCAGATCAAGGGCAAGGTCAAGGCGCGCCTGGAGGTCTCCCCGTCGATCTCGGACGAGGAGCTGGAGAAGGCGGCACTGGCCGACGACAAGGTGGTCGCGGCGCTGGACGGGGCGGGCATCCGCAAGGTGATCGTGCGGGCGCCGAAGCTGGTGAACATCGTTCCGGCGTAGGTGACACTCGGACCGGCCGGCTCAGGGTAGTCCCCTACGGGCAGGTTGGGGGTTCCGTCGGAACCCTCGGCCTGCCTTTTCCGTTTACCGTGAAAGGAGCCGACCGGCACTGGACGCAGCACCCGAGAGGACCTTCATGGAAGCCGTGGTCGCCATCGTCGCGCTGATCTTCGTGCTGTTCGTGACACTGGGCGTGTATGCCACGGTGAAGGCGGTCGGCGCCGCCAAGCGCGGTGTGGACCGCACCGTCGCACAGGCCCGCCGCACCGTGGAGGACCACACCCTCAGGGCAAAGACCTTCGCCCAGCCGGGGGCCCAGGGCCAGCTCGCCCAACTGCGGCTCTCCCTGCGCACATCGATGCGGGCCACCCAGGACGCGCTGGACGCGGGCGTCACCGAGGACGAGTCGCTGAAGGAGTCCCTGGCCCTCTTCAACCGGCTCAGCGCGCACGGCCAGGAACTGGACTCCGAGTTGCGGCGCCTGGAGCGTGAACCGGACAGGGCGCGCCTCGCCGAGCGGCTGCCCGCGCTGCGCGAGCGCACCGAGCAGATCACGAAGTCGTCCGACGCCCTGCGCTGGGCCGCGCGCGACCGTGCCCAGCGCTTCGGGGGCGACGACCTGGACTCGCTGAGCACCCAGATCGACATGGAGGCGGGCGCGCTGCGGCACTGGACGACGGAGCCGGCTCCCACGCCGACGCCGCGGCCGACGACGGAACCCGGGACCGCGCGGACCACGGGACCGGCCGCCGCCGCGTCGTCCCCGCAGCCGTCCTCGACGCCATCCCCGTCGCCGTGGCCGGAGGCGCCGGCCGCTCCCGCCGCCGGCCGGCAGACCTGGCCGGAGAACGCCGAGTCGCGCAGGACCGAGGAGCCCACCCGGCCCGCGATCGACGCGCCCACGCGACGGCCCGCCTACCCTTGGGAGAAGAAGCCCCGCCCGGAGAGCACGACTTGATCCCGCGGAGGCACGACTTGATCCCGCCGGTCCGGCCGCGGGCGGAAGGGGCCGGGCTGCCGCCCGTGTCCGCCGACGGGTAACCTCCAGCTCATGTCCCGCCATGTCGCGATCGTCACCGATTCAACGGCCTACCTGCCGCCACGGACGATGGAGCGCCACGGCATCACCGCGGTGCCCCTGACCGTGGTCCTCGGCGACCAGGCACTCGAAGAGGGCACCGAGATCTCGGCCCGCTCCCTGGCCCTGGCGCTGCAGAAACGCCGGTCCGTCACGACCTCGCGGCCCAGCCCCGAGGTCTTCGCCGAGACCTACCGCCGTGTCGCCGACTCCGGCGCCACCGGCATCGTCTCGCTGCACCTGTCCGCCGAGTTCTCCGGCACGTACGACGCGGCGGTCCTCGCCGCGCGCGAGGCCCCCGTGCCCGTGCGCGTCGTGGACACCGGGATGGTCGCGATGGCCCTCGGCTTCTGCGCGCTGGCCGCCGCCGAGTGCGCGGAAGCGGGCGGCACGGTCGACGACGCGGTCACCGCCGCGGAGAAACGGGCCGCGGGCACGTACGCCTACTTCTACGTCGACACCCTCGACTATCTGCGCCGGGGCGGGCGGATCGGGGCGGCCCAAGCGCTGCTCGGGTCCGCCCTGGCCGTCAAACCGCTGCTGCAACTGGAGGGCGGGCGCATCGAGATGATGGAGAAGGTGCGCACCGCCACCAGGGCGATCGCCCGTCTCGAGGAGATCGTGGCCGACCGGGCCGGCAGCGCCCAGGTCGACATCGCCGTCCACCATCTCGCCGCGCCCGACCGCGCCTCGGCGCTCGCGGAGCGGCTGCGGCTGCGGATCCCGTCACTGGCCGACCTGCATGTGAGCGAGGTCGGAGCGGTGATCGGGGCGCACACCGGGCCGGGGCTGCTGGCGGCGGTCGTCTCACCTCGGTGAGGTGCCTGTGCGGGGTGACTCGTGGACACGGTGACCTGTATGCGCGGTGACTCGAACGAGTGGTGGGGTTGTCCACAACTGGGCGGTGATCCACCGGAATCGAGCAAGATCATCGCGCATCGGAGTTGTGCCCGATCCTCGTGGCATGGCACTTCGATCACGTTCACGGACCACGACGGTCAGCAGTGGGCCGGGCCGCGCCCCGGCCTCCGACGGCCGTATCCGACACCGCCGCCTGCCCTGCCGAGGCAGGTCCCGGTACCGACGCCGGCGCCGGGAGGCCTCGGCGGAGGTGCTGCGCCTGCGCGCCGAGACGCTCTTCGCCGCCGAGCGGACGAGGGTGCGCGGGGACTCTAGGCACGGGCCACCGGTTCGGGACGAGAGCGCTGCCGGTGCCGGTGCCGGTGCCGATGCCGGTTCCGGTTCCGGTGGGAGCGGGAGTGAGGACGGGGGCGGAGGCGCCTGGGGCGCGTGGCGGGCGCGGGCCGGGCTGGCCGTGCGGGAGCGGCTGCCGTTGTGGCTGCAGTCGAGGTGCGGGCTGGAGCGCAGGAGCGTGGCCGCGCTCACGGTGGTGCTGGTCGTCGCCGCTGCCTTCGCCGCCCAGCACTTCTGGACGGGACGGACCCAGCCGGTGCGGGCCCCGGAGGTCGTACGGGCCGCGGTTCCGTACGGGAAGGAGGGCGAGGGCGGGCGGAGGACGGCGGCCGGGACCGCCGCCGGGACCGACGCCGCGGCACGGACCCCGGCGAGCGCGACCGGCATCGGGGCAGGAGCCGGGAGCGGAGCAGGAGCCGGGAGCGGTGCTGGGGCCGTGATCGTGGTGGACGTCAGCGGCAAGGTGCGCGAGCCCGGTGTCCATCGGCTGCCTGCTGGTTCCCGGGTCACGGACGCGATCGAGGCCGCGGGCGGGCTGCGTTCCGGCGCGGACACCGAGGGCCTCAACCGCGCCCGGTTCCTGGTGGACGGCGAGCAGGTGGTGGTCGGCGCGCCGCCGCCGGTGGCAGGACCCGGCGCCGCAGGGCCACCGGGCGGCGCCGGCGGCAGTGGAGCCGCTGCCGCTCTCACGGCTCCGGTCGCCCTCAACACCGCCACCCTGGACCAGTTGGACACGCTGCCCGGTGTCGGACCCGTACTCGCGCAGCACATCATCGACTACCGAACCCAGCACGGCGGTTTCCGTTCGGTGGACGAGCTCCGTGAGGTGAACGGGATCGGCGACCGCCGTTTCGCCGATCTGCAGAATCGCGTACGGGCGTGACGCTCTCCGCGGGCCGGCCGGCCGTGCACGTGGGCGCCGGCAGTCCGCTCGGGGCCGCGCATCCCCGTCAGGAAGGTCCCACGGATCTGCGGCTGGTCCCGCCGGCGCTGGCGGCATGGGCGACGGCCGCGGTGACGCCGGACATGCCGCCGGGGTGGACCGCCGCTCTGGTGGGTGTCTGCGTGGCCGCGGCCGGGTGGCTCCTGATCACGGTACGCGGCACCGCGCGGGGCCGTGCCGGTGACCGACGGACCGGTGACCGACGTGCCGGTTCGTGGGGAGGTCGTCGGCATCCCTGGTCCAGGGCCTCCGTCGCGGCCGTGCTGCTCTGCGCCGCGGGCGCGGCCGCCTCCGCCGGGCTGCACGGCGCCGATCTGCGCAGAGGGCCGATCCCCGAGCTGGCGGAACGGTACGCACAGGTGACCGCCGAGGTGGAGGTCACCTCGGATCCCCGGCTCACCCGCCCCCGGATCAAGGGGAACCACGCCGCTCCGACCGCGGTCCTGCTCGACGCCGAGGTCCGGCAGGTCGAGGAGCCGGGCGGGGCACAGGCGCGGATCCGTACACCGGTACTGCTGATCGTGGACGCGGGTCCGGGGCTGGCCCGGGGGAAGGCGCGGTCGCCCTGGCTCTCCCTCCTGCCGTCCACCCGGGTGCGGGTGACGGCGCGGGTCGTGCCCGCGCTCGGGGGCGGCGACCGGATCGCTGCGGTGCTCCGGGTACGCGGCAGCGGGCCACCGGGGGTGGTCGGGCAGCCGTCCGCCCCCCAGCGGTTCGCCGGCGAGCTGCGGAGCGGGCTGCGCGAGGCGACCGGCGGACTGGAGCCGGACGCGCGGGCGCTGCTGCCGGGGCTGGTGGTCGGGGACACCTCGCGGCTCACCCCGGAGCTGGACGGGGCCTTCAGAGCGACCGATCTCACGCACATCCTCGCCGTCAGCGGCGCCAACTTCACGATCGTGCTCGCCCTGCTCATCGGGCCGGCGGGCCGGGCCCAGCAGATCGAGCGCCGCGGACTGGCGCCCCGGCTCGGTCTCCCGCTGCGGGCCACGGCCCTGTGCGGCGGGGCGCTCACGATCGGCTTCGTGATCGTGTGCCGGCCGGACCCGAGCGTGCTGCGGGCCGCGGCCTGCGGATCGATCGCCCTGGTGGCCGTCGCCACCGGGCGCCGCAGGACGTTGATCCCGGCGCTGGCCACGGCGGTGCTCGTGCTGGTGCTGTACGACCCCTGGCTGGCCCGGAGTTACGGCTTCCTGCTCTCCGTGCTCGCCACCGGCGCGCTGCTCACGCTAGCCCCGAGGTGGAGCGCGGCGCTCCGTGCGCGAGGGGTGTCCCCGAGGGCGGCCGAGGCCCTGGCGGCTGCCGGGGCCGCGCAGGCGGTGTGCGCGCCGGTCGTCGCGGTCCTCTCGGCGCGGGTCAGCCTGGTGGCGGTGCCCTGCAATCTGCTCGTGGAGTTCGCGGTGGCGCCGGCCACGGTGCTGGGCTTCGCGACGCTGGTGACGGCTTCCTGGGCGATGCCGGTCGCGAAGGTGCTGGCCCGGTGCGCGAGCTGGCCCGCCGGGTGGATCGCGGACATCGCCCGGGCGGGTGCGGCCCTGCCGGGTTCGGGCGTGGACTGGCCGGGGAGCTGGACCGGGGCGCTGTCGCTCGCCTGCGTCATTGCGGTCCTCGTGCTCATCGGGCGCAGGGTCCTGCGGAATCCCTGGCTGTGCGGTGCCTGCGGGGTGCTGCTCCTGCTCGTGACGGTGCAGCCGCCGCCCCTCACCCGGGTGATCACCGGGTGGCCGCCGCCCGGCTGGCGGTTCGCGATGTGCGACGTCGGCCAGGGGGACGCGACGGTGCTCGCGGCGGGCGACGGCAGCGCGGTGGTGGTCGACGCGGGGCCGGATCCGGTACTGGTCGACCGCTGTCTGCGCGCACTCGGCATCACCCGGATCCCGCTCGTCGTGCTGACCCACTTCCACGCGGACC